>JBFMBG010000008.1:55861-60382 GCA_040755215.1 Bacillota bacterium
ATGTATCCCTTAATGTGCTTTGCCCGAGTGATCCTGTGCATCCTTTTGAACCCCCTTACTCCAACGGTTCTATCCAAAGTAAAGATTTATGCTCTTTAGCCAGCTTCCAATTCCTTTCCAGTTCCTTTCAGAATTTCGATCTTGTCGCCGATCTGAACCGGTCCGCCTTTGGTGATGCGCACGAAGATCCCTTCCCGGGGCATAATACAGTCGCCCGTTTCCCGGCGTACGGCGCATTGCGTGTGGCACTCCTTGCCGATCTGAGTAACTTCCGCTTCCGCCTGGGGACCGATTTTCAGTCTGGTGCCGATGGGCAGGCGGACGAGATCAAGCCCCTCGACGGTGAGGTTCTCGGCAAAATCGCCGGCCTGCACGGCCAGGCCTTTTTTGCGCATTTTCGCAATGCTTTCCACGGCCAAAAGGCTCACCTGGCGGTGCCAGGGGCCGGCGTGGGCGTCCCCTTCCAGGCCGTGGCCGGCAATCAGCACACCTTTCCCGATATTCTTTTTGCGCGTCCCTTTTTCCGGGCTGCTGCAAACTGCCTTGATTACCCCGCTCAAAAAGATCCCTCCCTTTTTCAAACACCCCTTCTTTTCCGCGCCCGAAAACAGCGATTCGCTTTACCGGCCGGCTGACTTCACCGGCAAGTTCAAACGCCGGCCGGCAGGTGCCATCCCTCAGAAAACAGTTGCAAAAATGCCCGTTTTAATCCGGCCTTTTTTCGTCCGAAAACCGGTTCGTCCGCCGGGGGCGGGAGATTATTCGGGCCGCCTGTACTCTCCGCTTTTTCCGCCGGACTTACTGATTAAACGCAGGTTCTGGATAGTCATGCCGCGATCAACCGCCTTGCACATGTCGTAGACAGTCAGGGCCGCCACCGCCGCGGCCGTCAGGGCTTCCATTTCCACGCCCGTCTTGCCCACCGTATGGACCCTGGCCTCCACTTCGACAGTTTGCGGGGGATTTAAACGAAAATCCACGCTTACGCTCGTTAAATTCAGCGGGTGCGCCAGGGGGATGAGGTAGCCTGTCTGCTTGGCCGCCATAATTCCCCCCAGCCGGGCTACGCCCAGCACATCCCCTTTGCCGACGCCGCCGCTCTCGACCAGCCGGAAGGTCTCGGGGCGCATCACTACTTCGCAGCGGGCCACCGCCTCCCGGAAAGTATCCCGCTTCTCACTTACGTCGACCATGCGGGCCCGCCCCTCCGGGTCAAAGTGGGTGAGCCCGCCGGCAGTTTCGTTCATTGCCGATTGCTCCCTTAATCTTTTTAACAAAATCATTGTATCTCAAAGAGGGTGCGATCACAAGTCTCTTTAAGGTTCATTCTACACACCGTCACCTTGAGTTTGTGTATAAGTCGTTTGCGAAAGGTTTTTATCCCGGTGGCGTTCGATGGCAAGCTCAATCAACCGGTCCAGCAGTTCCCGGTAGCTGATTCCGCTTACTTCCCATAATTTGGGATACATGCTGTACTTGGTAAAACCCGGTATAGTGTTTATTTCATTCACAAGTATCTCGCCATCAGGCTGCCGGATAAAAAAATCAACCCGGGCCATGCCCGCACAATCAATAGCCTTAAAAACCTTAACCGCCAGCTCTTGTAATCTAATCACCGTATCCGACGGCAAATCGGCCGGTATGATCAGTTGCGTCAGGCCATCCAGGTATTTAGCCTCGTAATCGTAGAATTCCTTGGCTGGAATAATCTCTCCGGGAAGTGAGGCGATCGGATCGTCGTTCCCCAACACGCTGACTTCTACTTCCCGCCCGTGCACACACTCTTCAACAATCAATTTACGGTCATACTTTGCCGCCAGGCTCAAAGCCTTGGCAAGTTCATCACGGTTGCGGGCCTTGCTAATTCCCACGCTCGAACCAAGGTTGGCAGGTTTGACAAAGCACGGATAACCCAGACTTGCCTCTATGTTGGCGATAACCCACTCAGGATTCTTTTCCCAGTCGCGGCGCAGACATGACCAAAAGCGTGCTATTGGTATACCGTGCTGAGCAAAGACGGTTTTCATCAGAACCTTATCCATTCCCAAGGCTGAACCCAAAACACCGGCACCCACATAAGGTACATTGGCCAGTTCAAGCAACCCCTGAACTGTTCCGTCTTCACCGTAGGTACCGTGAAGGACTGGAATAACCACATCGACTGTATTTATCTCATTGCTTACACCTTCAGCACCAATGACAGCCAATCCCCTTCTGGTGGGGTCGGGCGGCAAAATGACATTTTTGGGGCCATCACCAGTATTTGTTATAGGTAGATTCAGGGGGTTATGGCCGGTAGCCAATTGTGCCGGTGTTACCCCTGCCAGCCAACGCCCATCCCGGTTTATCGCCACCGGTATTACTTCGTATTTCTCCCGATCCAACGCCTCGATTACCGTGGCGGCAGAATATAACGATACCTCGTGCTCCCCTGAACGTCCTCCAAAAAGTACGACCACCCGCTTTTTCTTTTTCATCTCCTTACCTCCTGGAATGAAAGACACTGACTCTGGAAAGAAAATGCATTACCTTGAAGCCCTATATGAAATTTAGTAAATTTTTACCAAGGCCTGTTTTGTTTTTCGACCAGGCATCTTAATTATCTTATGTAAAGTGCACAATGTAAAGAACTATTTTCAGAAGCAATCAGATTGACATCAGGTTCGTCTTGAAATGACCGGGGCGCCTTTTAACGGCGCCCCGTGGTTTTGCGAAATAACTTTTCCCAGTGTTTGACGACAGGGTTTTGTTTCTCTATATCCCACCTCCCCCAACCATCTAAGATATATATATGGCCGGAGTGTAAACGACTTGCCTGTTAATTTTTTATAGATCATCCAGATGCCTGCCGGGCGGCGGATCTAAAAAGCCCGTCCGGCCACGTAAAAGTGCCGCCGGCTTCCCGGATGAACAGGGTCAAAAGAGAAGGCATCATAGGCGGCCAGCAGTTCGAGGCCGGCTTGCGCCAGGGCGCGTTCAACCTCCTCCGGGCGGTAGCCTTTCTCCCGGTGAACCTCCGCGAAACGGTGCACCCCGTTTTCTTCGTCCAGGGACACCTTTAAACAGATTTCCCAGAAAGGCCCGCGCGGATCAAATTTGCTCTCCCAGGTGAGACTGATCTTTTGCTCTTTCAACTCCCCTGCTTCCGCAGGCAGGTCCGCCAGCCAGTTCAAGGCGTTAAGATCAAAAACGAACATCCCTCCGGTCGTCAAATTCTCCCTTACCCTGCAGAAAACCTGCACCAGGTCCGCGTATGCCAGCAAATAGTTCAGCCCGTCGTGAAAGCAGGTGACCAATTCAACCGGAGCGTCCAGACGAAAGGTGCGCATGTCCTGAATTAAAAAAGACACGTCCAGGCCCGCTTCCCCGGCTTTTTGCGCCGCAACGGCAACCATCTGGGGGGATATGTCGATCCCGGTGACTTTATACCCCCGCCTGGCCAGGGGAAAAAGGGTGTTGCCCGTTCCGCAGGCCAGGTCGGCCACCGTGGCCGGCCGGTAATTGAACCTTTGCAAGATCTCCTCCAGGTAGTCAATCCAGGCTTCGAAATCTACCCCGGCGACCAGGTAGTCGTATATCTTCGCCAGTCCGGCATACAAAACAGGGTACCATCCCTTCAAAAAAACAGCTTTGCCCGGCCATCCGCCTGCCGCAAATATACAGGCACAAAGTGATCCGGTCCGCATTTTTCTTTAATTTTTAAGTCCGGACCGTTTCCCTTTGTGCCTTCGAGCTTCGCTTTTTCTGCCTCAGAAGAGAGTTTATTACCAGTTATCACCAGGGAGCATAGATTAGCTGGCCCTTCTTTTACCTCAGGCTCGTCAGGATGTCCGCCAGCACCTTGCCGATTTCCTGGTCGCCGTTGATGTTCTTCAGCAGGCCTTTTTCTTTGTAATAATCGATAAGCGGCTGCGTCTGCGCTGCGTACACGTCCAGCCGGTTGGCCACGGCTTCCTCGTTGTCGTCGCTGCGCTGGTAAAGCTCCCCGCCGCAGGCGTTGCATTTACCGGGCGTTTGCGGCGGGTTAAAGAGGATGTGGTAGCTGGCCCCGCAGTTTTTGCAGACCCGCCGGCCGGTCAGCCTGGCCATCAGCCTTTCCCGGGGAACATCGATGTTGATGACGCCGTCCAGTTTAATGCCCATGGATTGCAGGGTTTCGTCCAGCGCCCGGGCCTGCGGCAGCGTCCGGGGGAAGCCGTCCAGCAAAAATCCTTTGGCGCAGTCCGGTTGCGAAAGGCGGTCCTTCACCATGCCCACCACCACTTCGTCGGGCACGAGTTCGCCCCGGTCCATGTACTCCTTCGCTTTTTTCCCCATCTCGGTGCCTTCCTTAATGGCATTGCGGAACATGTCCCCGGTAGAAATATGGGTGATCGCCAGCTCTTTCACCAGCATTTCGGCCTGGGTTCCCTTACCTGCTCCCGGCGGACCCATAATCAATAAATTCAAGCAAAATCCCCTCCCCGAATTTTTTCCTTGATTATATCACAGGTTTGTCTTGTACAAAAGCACCCAATCAAT
>JBFMBG010000009.1:0-57850 GCA_040755215.1 Bacillota bacterium
GGCCTCTACCAGGCGATCCACGAGGGATACCGGCTGGGGGTGCGGGTGTAGGGGGGAGCACCAAACGATGCATTTATCTGCCCTGCTGATTAACCCTTTCGCCTGGCAGGCGGCCTTGGACGGCGAGGAAAGGTTTTTCGCCCAGATCAAAGAGGGAAAAATCGGCCTCGTCGGCAAACAGACCTGCGCCACCCCGCCGGGTGAAATGCTGGTGTGGGAAGTTGTCCTGGGCAAAGCGCGGGCTGTGTCCGCCCGCTTTCGCGGCTGGCAGGCGGCGGGGGTGGAATTGCTCCTCGTGCTGGAAGATAATCTTGCTTCCGATCTTCACGAGGCCCTGGCCGGAAAAAGTATCTTCGCCACTTTCAAGAAGATGATCCGCCTGGGCAGGATTAATTTGTTTCTCCTGAAGACCAGGGATGATTTGCTGGCTTTGGGGTTTGAAGATTTCCTCGAGGCGCTTGGGGTGCCGTTTTTAGGGACGTGCCATTAAATTGGTCGCCAGTCGTCGGTCGTCAGACGTCAGGATAAAGAATAAGGGGATAGGCCATTATGCTGCTTTCTCGCAGCACCGGCGGAGAACGCCGGCAGTCAACCTTTACATGGTTTTGCATGTTTACTGTGTCCGACTTGAATTATACTTGGTGGCTGAATTCATTTTTTAGAGGAGGTCTTGGTCAAAATGGGCTACCGGTTTCGCGGCAAAACTTTTGACGAGCTGAACGTCGGCGACGAATTTTTCACCGCTTCCCGGACCGTTACGGAGGCAGAAGTGGTAAACTTTGCCGGGCTTTCGGGGGATTTCAACCCTCTGCACACGGATGAAACTTTCGGCAAAACCACCCCGTTCGGCACGAGAATCGCCCACGGTGTTTTAATTCAGGCCATAGCTACCGGACTGGCCAACCAGCTGGGCATCTTTGAAGGAACCACCATTGCCGTGCTGGAAATGGTCAGCCGTTTTACCGGGGCGGTTAAATTTGGCGATACCATTCACGTCGTCATGAAAGTTAAGGAAAAGAAGGAGAGCAAGAAGCCGGACCGGGGTCTTGTCAACGTGGAAGTCAGGGTTCTCAACCAGCGGGAGGAACCTGTGCTGGAAGGAAACTGGTTGATTATGCTGGTTCGTAAGGAGGGATAACGGAATGCGTTTAAAGGATAAGGTTGCCCTGATCACCGGGGCGGGGAGCGGAATTGGCGAAGCCACCGCCAGGCGTTTCGCTGCCGAAGGGGCAGCGGTGGTGCTCAACGATCTCAACGCCGCCGGCGTCAATAGGGTAGCGCAAGAGCTTGCCGCTAAAGGGGCGCGCGTCCTGGTTGCGGAGGGAAACGTAACAAATAAAAACGACGTGGCAGCCATGGTCGACGCCGCCCTGAAAAAATTTCAGCGGCTTGATATTCTCGTCAACAATGCGGGAATTAACCGGGACGCCCTGGTCAGAAAGATGACCGAGGAGCAATGGGACAGTGTGCTGGACGTTAATCTCAAAGGCACCTTTTTGTGCTGCCAGGCCGTTTTAGGGCCGATGAGCGAACAAAAGTACGGAAAGATAAACAACACTGCCTCGATTGGCGCGTACGGGAATATCGGTCAGGCTAATTACGCGGCCAGTAAAGCGGGCGTGATCGGATTGAGCTGGACGCTGGCCCTGGAATACGCCCGGTACAACATCAATGTCAACGTGGTGGCTCCGGGAGCGACCAGGACGCCCATGACGGCGGGCATACCTGATGACATTCGCGAGATGATGATCAATAAAATTCCGCTCAGGCGGATGGCCGAACCCGAGGAAATCGCCAGCGTGCACGTTTTCCTCGCCAGCGACGAGGCCAACTATATAACCAGTCAGGTAATTTTTGTCGATGGCGGGCTCACCATCGGGATCTGAAGGAGGTGCGGTTTTGAAGAGGGTGGCCGTAATATCCGCCGGCTTAACAAAATTTGGCGTGCGCGAAGCCTCTTTCCGAAATCTGGTTCCGGGGCGTGGAGACAGGTAAAAAAGTGGTGTCCGGTTTCGTAAAAGTCCCCGGCAACCCCAATTGTCCGAAAAGAGTTTTGCCCGTTTTCCGGTTGCAACCGGGGGAAGATTAAAGACAGCCGTGCAAACAGCCCCTTAAGAAGAGGTGGGTCCGATGGCAGATTCCGAACCCTTTACCGGCCTTACCGTGTTAAGCCTGGAGCAGGCCACGGTGCTGCCTTACTTAACTTACCGGCTGGCCCTCGACGGCGCCCGGGTAGTCAGAATTGAAGATCCGGTGAAGGGCGACCCGAACCGCTACGTGGGCGAAAACAGGCTCGGGGACGAGCGTATGCGCACCTATTTTCTCCCCATCAACGCCGGAAAAAAGGCCGTTACGCTAAACCTGGCCCATCCCCGCGGGCAGGCAATTTTAAAAGACTTGCTGCGTCGCCTGCCGGTGGATGTCTTCTGCACCAACCAGCTGCCCAAAAACTACGCCAAGCTGGGCATCGGTTACGAGGACCTGCGGGCAGTGAAACCGGATTTAATCTGGGTTGGCGTGACGGGTTTCGGCCCCTCTTCCAACGAGGCCGCGTACGACCCGGTCTTGCAGGCAAGATCCGGCCTGATGGACTTAAACGGGGAGGCCTCCGGCCCTCCGCTCGTTACCGGGATCCCTTTTATCGATATGGGGGCGAGTGAACACGCCTATGGTTTTATCATGAAGGCCCTCTACAAAAGGGCGGTTACCGGGGAAGGCAGCCGTTTGGATCTGTCCATGTTCCAGAGCGCCCTGTCGTGGCTGACCGTCCCGATTAGCTTATCTGTAACTTTTGGAAGACACCTGCGCCGGCACGGGAACACCCACGAATTTTTTGCCCCCGTATCGGTTTACGAAACTTCCGACGGCTATGTTTATGTGGCCGTCGGCAATGACCGGCAGTGGCGGTCGCTGATCTCCCTGGCGCCTTTTGCCCACCTGGATAAGCCGGAGTACGCGACCAATGCTGGCCGGATTGCCGACGTGACAAAGCTTAACGCCGCGATCAACGAAGTAACCCGTACTTTTTCTGCCGCTGGAATCGTGGAACTGTTGAAAAACGCCCAGATTCCCGTCTCCGAAGTGAGGAGCATCAAAGAGGTGGTTGAAGATCCCCTGGTTAAAGAAGCGCTCCTTTACGCATATGATGAGCACACGGATTTCAAGCTTACGCTCGCCCCGCCGCCTTACCTCACCTCCTACCTCGAGGCCTGCGGGGGAAAATTGAGTTTTCCACCCCGTTTCGGTGAACATAACGAGGAAATTTACGGTGCGGTTCTAGGTCTGGGCGCAGAAGAACTGAGCGAACTGCGGCGGGAACAAATAATCTGAGCCGGCGGCATTGTCACAGCCAAATCTGATCACCGGAAATGATGAACTTTTTATTCTGCCCTGAGGGGAGTATCCGGGGAAAGGGGAAGACCATGAGAAAAATACGCGTCCTGATTGCCAAGCCCGGGTTGGACGGCCACGACCGGGGAGCCAAGGTCGTTGCTTATTTATTGCGGGAAGCAGGGATGGAGGTAATTTACACCGGTTTACACAAGACAGTCGATCAGATTGTCGAGGCGGCCATCCAGGAAGATGTGGACGTTATTGGTTTGAGTATTCTTTCCGGTGCGCACGTCCCGATCACGGAAAAGCTGATGGCCCGGCTGCGCGAGCGCAAGGCCGACGACATCGTGGTTACCGTGGGTGGGGTCATCCCCCGGCGCGACGTAGAAAAATTGAAAGCCCTGGGTGCGAAGGCAGTCTTTCCCGGCGGTACCAGCTTCGCCGAGATTGTGCACTTTTTCCAAGAAGAGCTCCCAAGGTTACGCTACGGCGCAGCTTCCACAGGGGCATAAGATGAAAATTGAGGCATTAAGGCACAAAGGCACTAAGGCACAAAGAGAACCGCATAGACGACTGGGGAATATCTAATTTGAGGTTGTCACAGGGACGGAGGTTTTGACATTAATCCCTATCCCCTGACGTAAGTGTTTAATCCCACCTCCAACCTCCCACCCCCAACCTCTCCAACGGTCGACCCTAAGCTTTCAGGCGAACCGGATAATTTTCGCTCAATGACGAAAGCTGGTAAGGAGTGATGTTATGACCGGCACCACCTACATCAAAGAAGGCGAAGAAATCAAGGAAGTTATCCTGGAGTCCGGGATCCGGGTAAAGCCGGTTTATGTCCCGGAAGATATTAAAGACCTCGATTACGCCAGGGACCTGGGCAACCCCGGCGAATACCCCTACACCCGCGGTATTCACCCGCAAATGTACCGCCGGCTGCCCTGGACGATCCGGCAGTACGCCGGCTTCGGCACTCCTCAAGAAACCAACGAACGGTTTAAATTTCTCATCGCTAACGGACAGACGGGCCTCAACGTCGCCTTCGATCTGCCCACCCAGCTGGGCCTCGATTCCGACGACCCGCTGGCGGAAGGGGAAGTGGGCCGGGTGGGGATGGCGGTGGATACCCTGCAGGACTTCGAAATCGCTTTTGCGGGCATCCAGCTGGACCGCATCGGCACCAGCCTGACCATCAACGCCATTGCTTCCGTGATGCTGGCCATGTACCAGGCGGTGGCGGAAAAGTACGGCTTTCCCCTGGACAGGATCAGCGCCACCCCGCAAAACGACATCCTGAAAGAGATGATCGGCCGGGGGATGTGGATTTTCCCGGTGGAACCGTCCATCCGGCTCATTGGCGACACCATCGAATACAGCTGCAAGGTGCTTCCCCGCACCTACCCGGTGAGTGTATGCGGCTACCACATCCGCGAATCCGGAGCCAGCCCCGTGCAGGAAATCGCTTACGCTTTTGAAATTGCGATTGCCTATATCGACCACGTTTTAGAGCGGGGGTTAGCCATCGACGACTTCGTTGGCCGCATCTCTTTCAACCTGGACATTTACGGCAACTTTTTTGAGCAGATCGCCAAATTTAGAGCGGCCCGCCGGTTGTGGGCAAAGCTGATTAAAGAACGGTACGGGGCGAGCAAGCCCCGCTCGTTACAATTCCGCATGCTGGCCGGGGGCGGCGGGGCAGGGCTGACCAGGCAGCAGCCCGAAAACAACATCGTCCGGGGTGCGTACTACGCTCTGATTTCCGCCTTGAGCGGCACCCAGACCATGGCCCTGTGCAGTTACGACGAAGCCTACACTATTCCCTCCCCCAAGGCGGCCTTAATTTCCCTGATGACCAGCCACATCCTCCTGGAAGAAATGGGCCTGCGCGACACGGCCGATCCCCTGGCCGGTTCCTATTACGTGGAATGGCTGACCAACGAACTGGAAGAACGGATCAAGGCGGAAATGCAAAAGATTGAAGATCTCGGCGGGATGATTTACGCCGTGGAAACAGGTTATGTCCAGAGGGAAGTGGCCCGGCAGGCCTACCAGCAGGAAAAGGCCATTCAGGAAGGGAGAATCATTAAAGTCGGGGTGAACAAGTACGTCGTCGAAGAGGAAGAGCCGGCCATCGAACTGCACGAATACCGGCCGGAAGTGGCGGAAGAGCAAGTCGCCCGGTTAAAAGAGGTCAAAAGGAGACGGGACAGCCGGGAAGTGATCCGCACCTTAAAAGAACTGGAAGCAGCCGCCCGGGGAAAGAAAAACGTAATGCCTTGCCTGGTGGAGGCAGTGAAGGCGTACGCCACCGTGGGGGAAATCACCGCGGTGTTCAAGGATATTTACGGAGAATTCAAGGAGCCGTCGATATTTTGAATTTTGGAAACTGCTGCGAAAGGGGTACCAAAGTGGCTTATAAGATAGGCATTGACGTGGGGGGGACGTTTACCGATTTGCTCCTTGTTTCTGAAGACGGCCAGTCCAGGATTTACAAGGTGCTTTCCACCCCCGACGACCCCTCCGAAGGGCTGTTGAACGGCCTGCAAGAAATGGCGCAGGACCTGGGTTGTTCGCTGACGCAGTTTTTGCAGGAAGTGAAGATCATCGTCCACGGCACGACGGTGACCACCAACGCTGTTTTAACCTATAAAGGGGCGAAAACCGCCCTTTTGACCACCAAGGGTTTGCGCGACGCCCTGGAAATGCGGCGGGGGATTCGCGAAGAGCAGTATAACAACCGGTACACCAATGTGGAACCGCTGGTGCCCAGACACCTGCGCTTTCCCGTTGAGGAACGGGTTGATTATAAAGGGGGGATCCTTACCCCGCTGAAGAGGGAAGATGTGCACGAGGCGATCAAAGCCGCCAAAAGGAATGAAATTGAAGCGATCGCCGTTTGCTTTATGAATTCCTTTGCCAATAAGAGTCACGAAGAGGCGGCGGCGCAGTTGATTAAAAGTGAATTGCCCGGCGTATATCTGACCATTTCGAGTTACCTGCTTCCCTCGATCCGCTTTTACGACCGGATCAGCACCACGGTGCTGAATTCTTACGTTGGGCCGATCCTGAGGCGGTACCTGTACAGTTTAATGAATAAACTCGCAGAGGCCGGCTTTACCGGGGTTCTTTTAATCATGCAGTCGAACGGGGGCGTGGTGGCGCCCGCGATAGCCGCGGAGCGCGCCTCGGCAACGCTGCTCTCCGGACCTGCCGGGGGGCCGGTCGCCGGCGTTTATTACACTTCGCTGCACGGCTTTGAGCACTGCCTGACCGTGGATATGGGGGGAACGAGTTTTGACGCGGCGCTCATTAAAAACAAAAGCCCCCTGGTGACCAGCGAAGGGGAGATCAACCGGCTCCGCATCGCCTTGCCTATGCTCGATATTGTGACTATCGGGGCCGGCGGCGGGAGCATCGGCTGGATTGACGAAGGCGGCCTGCTGCGGATGGGTCCGCAGAGCGCCGGCGCAAAACCGGGGCCGGCCTGTTACGACCGGGGGGGAGAACTCCCGACGTGCACGGACGCCGACCTGGTGCTGGGTTATCTCGATCCCGATTACTTTGCCGGCGGGAAGATCCGCCTTAATTATGACCGGGCGGTAAAGGCCATCCAGGAACATGTCGCCGCGAAGCTGCGCCTCGATGTGGTGGAAGCGGCGGCGGGCATGTATAACCTGATTAACGTAAACATGGCCAACGGAGTGCGGGAAGTAACGGTAAAGCGCGGCGAGGATCCGCGCGACTTCCCCCTGGTCGTCGCCGGCGGGGCCGGGCCTAACCACGCCTGCATGATTGCTTTGGAGCTGGAGATTCCGGTGGTCGTCATTCCCAGGGAATCTTCCATTTTTTGCGCGGCCGGAATGTTGATGTCCGATCTAAAGCACGACTTTGTGCGTACTTACCACACCGTTTTAGATCAGCTGGACAAGGAAAGGCTAAGGAATCTGTTCGCGGAAATGGCCAGGGAGGGGCTCGGAATGTTGAAGACCGAGCACATCCCGGAGAATATGGTCAGGTACAGCTATTACCTGGATATGCGTTACGTAAAGCAGTACCACGAGGTGAACGTGGAAATTTCGGCGGAGGAGCTGTTCGCGGGCGATCTGGACAGTATTCTGGCCAAGTTTCATCATAAACATAACACCCTCTACGGCTATTCGTTAGAAAAGGAAGGGACGCCGGTGGAACTGATCAATGTTCGCTTAAGCTGCACCGGCCTGACGGAAAAACCGAAGTTCCTGACTTACGAGTATGCCGGTCCGGACCCGTCCGGAGCTTACAAGCGACACAGGCAAATTTATCTCCCGGCCCAAAAAACTTTCCGGGAAGTTCCCGTTTTTGACGGCGACAGGCTGCGGTGCGGCAATTTTATTGCCGGCCCGGCCATAATTGAACAGATCAACACAACGACCTTGATTACCCCTGAATACACCTGTTTGGTTGACCGTTACAACAGCTTCGTCCTTTTCTTGAACGAGAAGCGGGACGAATATGTGGGGAGGATTCTTTTATGAAGACGCAGGCCGAAGAAATCAACGGCGTTAAAATTGATAAAATCCTGGTGTCCGTATTCCAGCGGCGCTTCAAATCCATCACCCAGGAAATGAGCATTGCCCTGGCGCGCACCACGCGCTCCCCTATTCTGTGCGAGGCGAAAGATTTCGTCACCGGCCTTTACGACGCCCGGGGGAAGATGCTGGAGCAGACGGAAAACCTGCCCATCCTTTCCTTTTCCCTGGGTCCGGTCTGCGAATACATCGTCCGCTATTTCGGCGACGAAATTTACCCGGGAGACGTCATCTTTCACAACGACGTTTTTTCCATGGGGAACCAGAACAACGACGTGGCGGTTTACAAGCCGATCTTTTACCGGGACCGGCTGATCGGCTGGGCCGCCTGCAAAGGGCACCAGGCGGACATCGGCGGGGCGGTGGCGGGCGGCTACAATCCCAACGCAACGGAAGTGTGGCAGGAAGCCTTAAGAATTCCTCCCGTAAAGGTGTACGAAAAGGGGAAGCTGCGCAAGGACGTCTGGGATCTCATCTTCGCCAACATCCGCTTTGACATCGTTCAGGAGGATATGAAGGCGCAGATCGGGAGTTGCACGGTGGGAGAACGCCGGCTGCTCGAGCTGGTGGAACGGTACGGCCGGGAAGTTTTCGAGGCCCACAAGGACTACCTGTTCAACTCTACCGAAAAGATGATGCGCGCGGAAATTAAAAGCATCCCGAACGGGGTTTACCGCGGCGAGGCCACGGTATACTACGACGGCCGCACCCCCGGCTCTACTTACAAAATTCGCGTCCAGATCACGGTGGAAGACGAAGAAATTATCTTTGACTTTTCCGAAACCGACCCCCAGACCGCCGGTTTTGTGAACGGCACCTACACCTCCAGCGCATCCGCCGTCCTGTTGACTTTTCTGCAGATGGTCAACCCGGATATTCCCCACAATGACGGGATGGTGCGCCCGGTCAAGATCGTCATTCCCGAGGGAACCCTGTTGAACGCCCGGTACCCGGCCGCCACAACCTTTGGCAACCACCTCTGCCCGCCCACCGCCGACGCCATCATCCGGGCCCTCGCCCCGGCCATTCCCGGGCGGGTCACCGCCGGCTGGAACCAGTTGTTGTGCGGGCTGGTGACGGGAAATGACCGGCGGAAAAATTCGCCGTACGTAGACATTCTTTTTTTGGGCATGAAAGGCGGTTCCGGAGGCACTTACGGGTTCGACGGCTACGACCACATCGGGATGATCGACGCTTCCGGAGGGGTTCTCGATCAGGATTACGAGATGTACGAGCAGCAAACCCCCCACCTGTTGTTGAAACACGAATACCTGGCCGATTCGGCGGGCGCCGGGACGTGGCGCGGCGGTTTGGGCGTGGAAACAGAAATCAAACTGGACGGGGAGAAGATGACCTGCGTCACCTTTGGCGACGGGGACGTGGAACCTGCTTTCGGCCTTTTCGGGGGCAAAGCCGGGGCTTTGAACCGGATCGAGCTGAGGTACCCGGACGGCCGGGTGCATGTTCCCCTGAGCAAGGAAGTTATTAATAACGTTCCTCCCGGAACGGTGTGGCGCCAGATTGCGGGCGGCGGGGGCGGCTACGGCGACCCTTTCCGGCGCCCGGTGGAGAAAGTGCTCAAGGACGTAAAAAACGGCGTACTCTCCATAGCCGCCGCCAGGGAGGACTACGGCGTGGTCATCGACCCGGAAACCCTGGAAGTAGATCGGGAAGCCACCAGGGCACTGCGGGAAGGGAGGTGAGCACCTTGACCTACGACGAAGTCGTGAACCTTTCCGACGATGAAATGCTGGCCATCCAGGAAAAAGGATTAAAGTGGACCGTCCGGCATGCTTACGAAAACTCAACCTTTTACCGCCGGCGGATGGAGGAAGCGGGGATCGCCCCAGACGACATAAAAACTCTGGACGACTTAACCAAACTTCCCTTTACTACTCCTGAAGACATCCGGGACAACTACCCCCTGGGGATCACTGCCGTGCCGGAAAAAGATATCGTCAGAATCCACGCCTCTTCGGGAACCACAGGGAAAAAGAAGGTGGTTTCGTACACCGCCAAAGACATTGCCGACTGGGCGGAAATGTTTTCCCGCTGTTTTAAGCTGGCCGGCCTTACCCCTGAAGACCGCATCCAGGTGATGGTGGGTTACGGCCTCTGGACTGCCGGCGCGGGTTTTCAGGCCGGAATCGAAAAGTTCGGGGCGATGGCCGTGCCGGTGGGACCCGGCCAAACGGACCTCCAGCTGGAGTTGATGATCGATCTGCAGGTTACCGCCTTTTGCAGCACCTCTTCCTACGCCCTTTTCCTGGGGGAGGAGGTGGAAAGAAGGGGCCTGCGGCCGCGGCTCAGGCTAAAGGCCGGGATTATCGGCTCGGAGCGCTGGAGCGAGCGGATGCGCAAACGGATCGAAGAACTGCTGGGCATTGAAACCTTCGACATCCCCGGGATGACCGAACTTTACGGCCCCGGCACCGGCCTTGACTGCCAGGCGCACGAAGGCATTCATTACTGGTCCGACTACTTTATCTATGAAATCGTCGACCCCCAAACCGGCAAAAACCTGCCGCCGGGAGAAGTGGGCGAACTCGTGGTGACCACCCTGCAAAAAGAGGCCATGCCGATGATCCGCTACCGGACCCGCGATTTAACCAGGCTGCTGCCGGGCCGGTGCTCCTGCGGCCGCTCCTTTTTCCGCACCGATCGCTTCCTGGGGCGCACCGATGACATGATTAAAGTCCGGGGGGTGAACATTTTTCCCGGCCAGATCGAACATCTAATTGCCCAGTTTGCCGCCCTGGGCAGCGAGTACCAGTTAGTGATCACCAAGGAACCCGCCGGAAAAGATATTTTACTGTTAAGGGCGGAGTGCAAGCCTGATTTTTCGGGCGACCTTCACGAACTGGCGAACCTGGTCAGGGGCAAGTGCGCCGATTTCATCGGGATCACGCCGGTCGTCGAACTGGTGGCCTACCGCAGTTTACCGCGGACGGAGCGGAAAACCAAACGCATTCTTGACAAAAGAATGGATTATTAAAACTCCCGGAAAACCTTAAAAAATCCTGCTTGGCGTCTGCGGACCAGATTAGCGTGAGCTTGAGTCAAAGTCGAGGTGAAGGCGAGCAAAAAGGAAGGAAAGAAGCATGACCTGCTGCCGGACTGGCCGGATTTTGGACGTTGGCTTCCCCTCCTTTTTCCGGAGGGAAAAAGGAAAGTGAAGAAAAATTTTCTTTACTTTGAACCGGCAACGGTTGCCCAGGCAATTGCCGATCTGAAAGAAAGCGGGGCAGGGGCCTGGCGGCTTGCCGGGGGAACCGACCTGCTTGTGCGCATGAAGCGGCGGGAAATAAATCCGGATGCGCTGGTCGACCTCAAAAACATCCCGGAGTTGGCCGGCATTGGTGCAGAGGAAAGCGGTTTCCGGCTCGGGGCGTTGACGACAGTGGCGGCGCTGCTGAGAAATGAAGAGGCCGGACGCCTGTTCCCGGCCCTGCGGCAGGCAGCTGCGGTGATGGCTTCGCCGCAGATTAGAGAACTGGCTACGTTGGGGGGAAACGTTTGCAATGCTTCCCCGGCAGCCGACCTGGTGCCTCCCCTGGTGGCCGCCGGGGCGCAGGCCGTCATCGCGGGCGACGACGGTACGCGCACAGTACCCCTGGAGGAGTTTTTTCGCGGCCCCCGGGAAACGGTCTTAAGGGCTCAGGATATTTTAACCGCCGTAATTGTGCCCTGGCCGTCAAAAAACTGCCGTTCCGTCTACCTCAAGCAAGGCATCCGCCGCGGACACGAAATAGCCATTGCCGGCGTCGCCGTTTCCCTGGTGCGCCGCGAGAAAAACAGGCTTGCCGACGTGCGCATCGCGCTCGGCGCCGTGGGACCGACCGTTTTGCGGGCGAGAAAAGCGGAAGAATTCTTGCGGCAGCACACTCTATCGGAAGCGGTTTTGGCGGAAGCGGGCGGCCTGGCCGCCCTGGCTGCGCAACCCGTTGACGACATCCGGGCCAGTGCCTGGTACCGCCGGGAAATGGTGCGCGTCCTGACCATCCGGGCATTGCAGTTCTGTCTTGCCGGCGGGGGTGATGAATGATGTTTCACCAGATAACCCTCACCGTAAACGGCAGCCTATTCACGGTAATGGTTGCGCCCGGGGATACCCTTTTGGAAGTGCTCCGGGAAAAGCTGGGGCTTACCGGGACAAAGAAAGGCTGCGACACGGGCGACTGCGGCGCTTGCACGGTGCTTTTCGACGGCCGGCCGGTTCCTTCCTGCCTGGTGCTGGCCCGCGCTGCGCACGGGAAGGAAGTCTGGACGGTAGAGGGCTTGAGCGGCGATCCCGGCTTCCGGCGTTTACAGGAAAACTTTGTAAACCGGGGGGCGGTCCAGTGCGGTTTCTGCACCCCCGGGATGCTGGTGGCGGCTTTCGTCCTGTTACGGACGACTCCCCGGCCGACCGAAGAGGAAGTGCGGGAGGCTATTTCCGGCAATCTTTGCCGTTGCACCGGTTACCAAAAGATCGTGGAAGCGGTTTTGGCTGCCGCCGCAATCCCGGAGGGTTCCCGGGGACCAGATCAGCTTTCCGAGGGGGGTGACCCGGCCAATGGATAAAAGGATTATTGCGGCCGGGACGGCAGAGGCGGAAAACCGCTTCCGCCGGGTGGGCAAGCGGGTGCCGAAACTGGACGCCTGGGAAAAGGTTTCCGGCCGGACTCAGTATATCCACGATCTAAAACTGCCGAATATGCTGCATGCCAGGATCCTTTACAGTAAATACCCCCACGCCCGGATTATCCACATTGACCCGAGCCGGGCGGAAAAGCTGCCCGGAGTCAAGGCGGTAATTACCGGCTACAATACGCCGGAGATAAGAATCGGTTTTTTAAACGATAATCCGGTGTTAAAAAAAGATAAGGTCCGGCAGTACCGGGACGAAGTGGCGGCGGTGGCGGCGGTGGATCCGGATGTAGCGGCGGAAGCCCTGGAGCTTATTCGCGTGGAATATGAGGAGCTGCCGGCCGTGTTCGATCCCGGCGAAGCCATGGCGGAAGGCGCTCCGCTGGTGCACGCGAAGAAGGGAACGAATGTCTTGAATCTGCCCTGGCAATTCTCTGCCGGCGATGTGGAAGCGGCCAGGGAAAACTCGGCGTTTGTGGTTGAAGAAACCTACCGGTTGACCTGGGTTACCCACTGCTGCCTGGGCACGGCGGGCTGCGTGGCTGATTTCCACCCCAACGGCAATCTGACGGTTTATACGCCGACCCAGATCCGTTTCCTGGCCCAGCGGGACTTTATGAAGGTCTTCGACGCTCTAGGCCTGCGGGGAAAGAAGGTCAACGTGGTGCAGGTGAAGGCGGGGGGCGCCTTCGGAAGCAAGCTCGATACCTATCCGTACGAGTATATTACCATTCTTCTCTCCTATTACACGGGCCGTCCGGTGAAGCTGGTCTTCACGCGGGAGGAGGAATTCTTCGCCACTCCCGGGCGGCAGCCGGCGATCATCAAAATCGCCCAGGGCTGCACCGCCGGCGGGCAGCTGACCTTCCGCGACGTGAAGATGATTCTGGACAACGGCGCCTACACTTCCTGGGGGGCTACCACGCCCACCGTGATGGTCATGCCGGTTTCTTCCCTGTACAAAGTGCCCAACATCAGGTACGAAGCCACCTGCGTCTACACCAACAATATTTACTGCACGGCGATGCGCGGCTACGGCAATCCGCAAATCACCTTCGCCATCGAAAGCCAGATCGACACCCTGGCGGAGATGGCCGGGATTGATCCGCTGGAATTCAGACTGATCAACGCCAATACTCCCGGGGAAGTCACCCCCCAGAAGTTTCAGGTTACCTCGTGCGGCCTGAAAGAGTGCCTGGAAGCTGTGCGCGCAGGGATCGGTTGGGATGAAAAGAAGGGCCGGGGCGGCGGCCGGGGGGTAGGGGTGGCCGCGCTGTTGCACGTCGGCGGAGGAGCGCGCATTTACCGTTCCGACGGCTGCGGGGTGATCCTGAAGATGGACGATTTCGGCAAGGTGACTGTGCTGACGGGCGCCACCGACATGGGCCAGGGCAGCGAGACGGTGATCGCGCAGATTGTGGCCGAAGAACTGGGAGTAAAGGTGACGGACGTGACGGTGGTGAACAGCAGTACGGACACGGAAACTTGGGACGTAGGCGCGCACGCCAGCCGCACCACCTTCGTCGCCGGGAACGCCGCTTTACGGGCGGCGCGCCAGGCGAAAGAAAAAATTCTGGCCGCCGCGGCCCGGATTTTAAAGCACGACGCCGCAGACCTGTACCTGGAAGGAGAGCAGATTCGCTCTTTCTCCCAGCCGGGGGTGCGGCTGGAACTGGCCAAATTGCTGCGGCAGATGCATTTCGCCGGCGGCGGGCAGGTCGTCGTCGCGGACTATTTCTACGATCCGCCGACAGAAATGCTTGATCGGAATATGTCCGGAAATCTTTCCGCCGCCTACACGTACGGAGCGCACGGGGTGGAAGTGGAAGTGGACCGGGAGACCGGCCAGGTGAAAATCCTTAATTATGTCTGCGCCATCGACGCCGGCAGGGCCATCAACCCCATGCTGCTGGAAGGGCAACTGGAAGGCGGCGTGGCGATGGGGATTGGTTACGCTTTAATGGAAGAGCTAAAGCTCTCTAACGGCAAGGTTCTTAATCCAAATTTCCTGGATTACCGCCTGCCCACCAGTCTTGACGTGCCGAAGGTGCAAAGCGTCATCGTGGAAACGGATGATTCCGAAGGTCCTTTTGGGGCCAAAGGAATTGGGGAGCCGCCGGCGGTGGCGGCAGCCCCGGCCATTGCCAACGCCGTTTATGACGCCGTGGGGGTGCGGCTGCGGGAACTCCCCATGACCCCGGAGAAGATTTTAGCGGCAATTGAAGATAAAAGTTAAGAAAGCTTTTTCACAAGTAAATTATTAAGGAGGCGCCTGCATAGGGCCTCCTTAAGTATGTCCGGAAGAATTTTTTTGAGAGCTTGATTTTGGAGCGATTTTTAATGCAGCATCCGGACTAATGCATCCGGACCCTGCCGGGAAGAAGTTGTTCGAGTCCGGGCAGGTGCTTTTTTAAATCGTACCGGCGGTCGTCAACGTAAAAATTTTTGCTCAGGCCGCCGGTGGTTTTAATGGTCAGGCGGGGCATCATCAACAGGTTGCCTTTTTTTAAGAGCACCTCCTCAACTTGTGGATAGGGTATTGCGCAGTTCGCCTGGTTGGCCAGGAGAATACCTTCCGGATTTAATTTTTTTAAGGATTCCCGTTTGTTGTCGGAAGCGTCGCCACGGAGTAAAAAAGTAGTGTACGTTTCGCCGACGTAAGCAAAAATAATGCGCCGGTTCGTAAAGAAAATCTCCCAGAATTCGTGGGTGGTCATCCCCCATTTAAACCACCGGGTAAAGTGTTCCTTGACCACTTCTTCTGCAAAGCTTGTGACAGACGGTTGAGCAATTGTTTCCTGTTTAAGTGTGCGCACCCAAAACATCTCCTGATCTGGCCTAAAGAATTAATTAAGCTTCCAGAACCTCTTTGATGTCCGGATCGAGATCGCTTTCGTCGCCCGGCTTCTTCTGAATAATCGAGACGGCCAGGTAGACCACGATCGCCAGCATGGTGGCGACGGCGCCCACTACCGCTCCGTTGGGCAGCTTATAGACATTGTATTTGGCCATAATTTCCAGAGTGAAGTTGGCCACCAGGCCAACGATAATCGCCGCCATGGCAGCTGCCGCCGTGCCGCGCTTCCAGTTCAGCCCGATCACTACCACCGGCACCACCGCGGCGGCAAAAGTACCCCAGCCGAATACTCCCAGCAGGGCCACCAGGGTTTTCATGTACAGGGCGAAAAAGGTGGAGACAACTACCAGCCCCAGGGTGGCGATGCGGGCCCAGAAGACTTCGTTTTCGATCTTTTTTCCAAAGGCCTGGGGGATGTCCCGCACGATTGCCGCCGCCCCCAGGTTCAGGAAGGAGTTCCCGGTGGACATAATCGCCGCCATCAGTCCGGCCAACACTATCCCGGCCAACACTTCCGGCGTATATTCCATGAGAAAGGTCACGGCGGTCAGGTCCGGGTTCTTTAAGGGAGCGTGCTGACCCGCCTGCACGAGGGAGCGCATGGTCAGCCCCAGGCTCATCCACAAAAGGGCGCACAGGGCGTAGGCAACCGCGGAAATGAAGCCGCCCCATTTTAACCGGTAAATGTCTTTAGTCATATAAAGTTTCGTCGCCATGTGCGGCTGCCCGGCGTTGCCGATGGCAAAGAGGAAATACCAGGTCAGCGCCGTCATAATGGACATCCCTCCAAAGGGCCCGATGAGTTTCGGATCCGCCAGAGCGACGTTATGGGAAATGTTCGTCATTCCTCCGCCCACGCTCATGCACCACAGGAAAATGGCTACGGAAGCGAATACCATGATCACCCCCTGGAAGAAGTCGGTGTACACCCCCGCCAGGATGCCGCCCATCATGGTGTAAATCGTTAAGATGGCCAGGCCGATCAGTGCGCCGGTGACCAGATCGATGCCGAAAATGGTCTGCATGACCACGCCCATGGCCTGTACCTGGGTTCCCAGGTAGCCCAGGATGCCGAACAACAGAGCGACGGCCATCCAGAAACGGGCGCCGTTGCTGCGGTAGCGGGCGGCCACGGCGTCCGGCAAAGAGAGGACGTTGCGTACTTCTGCCATCAGGCGCATGCGCTTGGCCAGCAAAAACCAGGCCATGGGGAAGGCCACCGCCTGGGCAAAGGTAATCCACAGGGAACTGGTGCCGAACTGATAGGTTAGCCCCGGCCCGCCCACAAATCCGAAACCGCTCATGATGGCGGAGAAGGCGGCGATGGAGACGACCCACAAACCGATTGTCTGCCCGGTGATAAAGTAGTCGGCGGCAGTTTTCGTCCGGCCGTAGGACCACACCCCGATTCCCAAACAGACGAGCAGGTAGAGAATCGCGATGGACAAAGTTACCGGTGTATTTAGAATAGGCACTCCCGACATCTATTTCACCCTTTCTTGCTTATCCTTTGATACTGATAGATTCTTTTTCTTTTTTCTTCCACGAATGAACCTGCAAACGTTCCAGGTCTTCTTTTTTGATGATCCAGTTGTCGAAGATCAAAGCGTAGGCCACCCCCAGGAGAAGGGGCAGGAGCCAGATGCCGTAAACCAGCACCGCCGTCGCCGGAGGAAAACCAAGGAAGTAGGATTTAGGCATTCCGGTGGGATTCGCCTTGTATAACATAATTAATAAGTAGAATAGGACAAGATAGCCTATACCCATTACCCACAGAATGGGAGCCGCCGGGCCCAGTTTCCCCTTTCTTTCGGCGCCCATGGCAACATAAATGACAAAGAATAGGATCATGAAGAGCGGAAAAATTACCCACCAGTTCAACCACACGCACAAAAGCATGCCCAGTGAAGCTGCTAATAATAATTCTCCACTGTACTTAACCATTCACTTTTCCCTCCTGCTTTTTTAATTCTTAATGATCTCCGCAGAATTTCTGTAAAAAGCCTTTACCTCATTTTTACTTCACCCCTCACCTTTTTGCTTAACGGATAAACAGGTTCCTTCTTTAAACTGCCCGATCTTTTCATGGGCAGGGCAAAAATCAAAGCCTGGGGCTAAATTTGACACCAGCCGCCGTCAATCGTATACCCCTGGGCCGTGATTGAACCGGCGGCGGCGGAACATAAAAAAGCGGTCAGGTAGCCGATTTCTTCCGGCTGAAGCAGCCTTTTTTGGGGCACCGGGCGCAGGATTACCTCCTCCAGGACCCGTTCCGGCGGCAGGTTGTGGCTGGCGGCCAGATCTTTTAACTGGTTGCGCACCAAAGGAGTATCCACGTAACCCGGGCAGATGGCGTTGGCGGTTATGCCGAAGGCAGCCGTCTCTAAGGCGATTACCCGGGTTAAGCCCAGCAGGCCGTGTTTGGCCGACACGTAGCCGGCCTTGTAGGCGGAGGCGATTTTGGCGTGGACGGAAGCGATGTTTATGATCCGGCCGAAACCCCTCTTTTTCATGCCCGGTATTACGGTCCGGCTTAACAGGAAAGGCGCCACCAGCATTACTTCCAGTAAACGGCGGAAGGTTTCCGGGGGAAAATCTTCAACGGGTGCCACAAATTGAAACCCGGCGTTGTTAACCAGAATGTCGATGGGGAGATCTTTGAGCTGCTGGATGAAATCCAGATTTGTAACATCTCCAGAGAGAGCCTCTCCTTTTAGCTGTTGAGCAGCTTCCTGCGCTGTTTCCGGGGAAGCGTCGTTGACCAGCACGTGGGCGCCGCTGGCGGCCAGGACTTTCGCTATGCCGTAACCGATTCCCGAGCCCGCCCCGGTGACCAGAGCCGTTTTGCCGCCGAGGTTGACAGCCAGATTTACCTGGTCAACCTGGTCAATGTCCATGCGCATACTCCATTACCCTCCTTAGCCGGATGTGTAACAAAGATTTCAATAATTTAAAACTTGCAATAATTGTGCCAGCTTTTTAAAAAAGCTTTCATAAGCTTTCCGGGTTTCTCTTCCAAGAATCCGGAATGGAGAGTAAGGTGGTCAAGGAGAACAAAGATGATTATTTAAACCCGATTTTCCTTTCCAAAAATCCGGAATGATTCCGGAATTCGGGAAAGGATTTTCAGGTTCAATTTAAATTTCCTTTTGTCTTTTTTCCAGTTCCAGCTTTCTTAAATCGCCCCGCTTTACTTTACCGGTGATCGTCATGGGCAATTCCCGCACAAACTCGATGGCCCGCGGGTATTCGTGCGCCGCCAGCCGGTTTTTCACGAAATTTTTGATCTCTTCAGCAAGGGCGGGGGAGGCTTCGTATCCCTCATTTAAAACAATGAAAGCCTTGACGATGGTCCCTCTGATTTCATCAGGGGCGCCGATTACGGCCGAAAGAGCCACGGCAGGGTGTTTGAGCAAACAGTCCTCGATTTCGGACGGTCCGATGCGGTAGCCGGCGCTGGTGATTACGTCGTCCTTGCGACCGCTGAACCAGAAATAGCCGTCTTCATCAAAGGAGCCGGTATCCCCCGTCAACATCCAGTCGCCGAGGAATTTTTCCCTGGTGGCCGGTTCGTTTTGCCAGTACTCCAGAAACATCACCGGATCACCTTTTTTCACGGCTATCTCGCCGGCCTGCCCCGGCGGGAGGGGAGTTCCCCCTTCGTCAACTACGGTTAAGGTGTGGCCGGGTATCGGCCTGCCCATGGAGCCGGGTTTAACGGGCATAATAGCCGCACAGTTGCCAATTAACAGGTTGGCTTCGGTTTGCCCGTAAAACTCGTTAATTTCCAGACCCAGTTCAGTCCGCCCCCAGCTCAACACCTCCTCCCCGAGGGGTTCTCCGCCGCTGGCTACGGTCCGTAGCTGGATGTTGAATCTTTGCCGGATGTTTTTTACGGAGCGCAATATTTTCAGCGCCGTGGGAGGCATAAAGACGTTCCTTACCCCGTGTCTGGCCATCATGTCCAGGGCTTTTTCGGGATCGAATTTTTTCGCCCGGAAGGCCAGCACCGGCACCCCGTGATGCAGGCTGGGAAATAAAACATCAATCAAGCCCCCGATCCAGGCCCAGTCCGCCGGCGTCCAGAAAAGGTCGCCGGGCTGCGGGAAGAAGTTGTGCGGCAGCTCCACGCCCGGGAGGTGGCCCAGCAGAACCCGGTGGGCGTGCAGGGCTCCTTTCGGGGGGCCGGTGGTCCCCGATGTATAGATTATTAAAGCGGGATCGTCCGCGGCGGTGACAACGGGCTCAAAACGGTCGGAAGCTTTAGAAAGTTCTTCCGCATAATCCAGGACTTCCGAATCCAGGGAAGGGGGTTTATGGACGCAAATAATTTTCTCCAGGTTTTCTAATCCCGGTTTTATTTCTAAGATCTTGGCCACGTTTTCGGCGTCGACGATTACAACTCTGGTGCCGCTGTTTTTTAAGCGGTATTCCAGCGCCTCCGGGCCAAACAAAGTGAATAGCGGAATATTGATCAGGCCCAGTTTGAAGCCGGCCAGGTGGGCAATTAAAGTTTCCGGTTGCTGAGATAAGACGATCCCCAGCCGATCTCCTTTGCCCATTCCGAGGTAAGCCAGCAAGTTGGCGAGTTTGTTTGACTGCCGCCTTAAATCCCCAAAAGTGTATTTTTCTACTTTTCCTGTGTGGTCTTCGGAAATTAAAGCCAGTCCTTTTTCTTCCCTGGCGGCGTGCCGGTCGCAAATGTCCGCGGCGATGTTATATACGGTCGGTATAGACCACTGAAATGAGTTATAAATTTCCTGATAACTTCTTTTCATGGGCTTATTCTCCTTTCGGCCTTTTCTTTTGCCAGGCATGGCAAGGTCAAAAATCAGTATTCAATAAATCATAACGTTGCAATAATCATGCCAGCCTGGTTTGTTCAAGAAGGAATTTTGTACCGGGAGAGCTTCTCGTACAGGCTTGATTTGCTGATTTTGAGAACTCTGGCGGCGGCCAGCCGGTCACCCCCGGTGACCTCCAGGGCGCGCAAAAGCATAAGTCTTTCTACCTTCTCAACGGCTTCTTTTAACGGGACGACATTTCCCATCGCGGGGGCGAGGTCCAGGTCCTGGCGCAAATAGAATGGCAGGTGGTTGATCGTAATCACATCGTCCTCAGCAAGGTTCAAAATCCTTTCCAGGACGTTTTCCAGTTCCCGCACGTTGCCCGGCCAGGAATGTCTCATCAGGCAGTCCAGGGCGCTTTCGTTAATGCGTTTGGCGCTGCAGCCCAGGCGGCTGGTTAACTTGGCCAGCAAACTGTTGGCCAGGGCGGGGATGTCCTCCACTCTCTCCCGCAAGGGAGGTATCTCCAAAACGACCACGTTTAAGCGGTAAAACAAATCTTTGCGGAAAAGCCCTTCCTGAACCATTTCTTCAAGGTTGCGGTTGGTCGCGGCGATTACCCGCACGTTTACCTTAACCGGTTGGTTGTCGCCGAGCCTTTCAATCTCCTTTTCCTGTAAAACCCTTAACAGTTTGGCCTGCATGTTGACCGGGAGATCTCCGATTTCATCCAGAAAAATGGTTCCTCCGTCCGCCAGTTCGAATTTGCCCATTTTCCCTCCCTTGCGCGCGCCGGTGAAGGCGCCTTCCCGGTAACCAAACAGTTCTGACTCCAGCAGGTTTTCCGGCAGGGCAGAACAGTTTACGCGCACAAAAGGCCGGGTGCGACGGGGACTGGCGTTATGCAGGGCGTGGGCAAAAAGTTCTTTCCCCGTGCCGCTTTCGCCGCGGATTAAGACAGTGGAGTCGCTTCTGGCCACCTTGAGAACCATTTTCTTCAGTTCCTGCATGCGCGGACTCGGACCGATGATGTTTTCCAGGTTGTAACGGGCGCCCTGGTGGCGCATCAACTCGCCTTTATAAAATTCCAGCTCCGATTGCAGTCTTTCCACGCGTTGCATTAAAGAACGCAGATCTTTAACATCGCGGAACATGACGATTCCTAACGCGCCCCAAACCTCGCCGTTTCTTTTCAGGGGGATGCGGGAGCAGATCATGTCGTGGCCCTTAATCCGTTGCACATCGCCTATTTCGGCCACGCCGGTCTGCAGAACGATGTGCATGCGCGTATTTTCAATCGCTTCTTCGACCGGCCGTCCGATCATATCTTCCTTCTTGACTTCCAAAAAGTCGCAATAGGCTTTGTTGAAAATGGTTATGCGGGCATTTTTATCAACCACAATAATGCCGTTATAAGCGTTGTCCAGAACCGTCTCCAGCAATTCCGCGGCATCCTTGGTTTTGCGCAGTTCTTCCTGGATTTGCAGCAAATCTGTTATATTTCTGAAGATGGCAAGCGCCCCCTTTATTTGCCTGCCGTTTTTGATTGGCACACAATGGCAGATGTAATTCGCCGTTTCAACTTTAATTTTCTGTCCCGCTTGCATCTGGCCCGTCTTCAGCACTTTGGACAGGATTTTCTTGAGTTCCAAATTGGGCATCACTTCCTGGAAGGGCCGGCCGATTAGTTCTTTTTCAGGTTTCTTCAAGATTTGTTCCATGGCCTGGTTGACGGATACGATCTGATTATTATTGTTTATTTCCAAGACCCCGTCTTCAAGAACGTTCTTTAGAATATTGAACGGGTCAGCGATCTTTACTTGCCGGTGTTGCATTGGAACAACCTCCCGTCGCTGTTGACGCGGCTCTTTTTATTGTATATTCTTTATTTTCTGCGCAACTTCCTGCCGGAAGGGCAAATAAAAAAACCGGAAGAGAAATTCCGGTCTTTACTTAAAGCTTTGGCTTTAGGTTGTTATCTGTAGCTCGTCTGGCGGTTTAAGGCCATACACTCGCGGCAATACACGGGCTTTCTGCCGGTGGGCTTAAAAGGCACCCTGGTCTGAGCTCCGCAGTTTGTGCAAAAAGCATCGTATAACTCGCGGGCGGACGACCCGCGCCGCTCGGCCTTGCGCTTTTGGCGGCAATCTTTACAGCGGCTGGGTTCGTTGGTTAATCCCTTTTCCGCATAAAAGGCCTGCTCGCCGGCACTGAAAATGAAATCGGCGCCGCACTCCTTGCACCTGAGCACCTTGTCTTCATAAAACATAAAATTCTCCTCCTTATCAGGGTTACTGGTTTAGGGGCCCAAACAAACCTTCTTCGTTCCTAAACCAGATTTTAAGGAGAAGAATTTTTGCCGGTGACCTAAAAACCAGTTTTTTAAATTATAGCATAAAAACAGGTTCTTGTCGATAGCGCCGGAGAGCAATTTTTTAAGATTTACGCAGGGCATTTTTATTGAAAAGTTGCCAGCCATTCCCGGACTACCTGCCAGACCTGCCGGTAATGCCGGGTAAACTGATGGTCGCCGCCGGCTATCCAGGCCAGTTGTTTTGGTTCTCCGGCAGACCGGTAAATAATGTTCGCTTCCCTGGGGGAAACCAGTTCGTCCTCCGTGCCGTGAACGATTAAAATGGGGCGGGGAGAAAGGCGCGCGGCGTCGCCGGCCACGTCATACTGCCGGAGATCTGCAAGGAAACCTTTTTTCAGGTAAAAAACCCCCTTTTCTCCGGCTAAAACGATTCGCTCTCCTTCTTCGTCGGAAAGGTTGGTAAAAAGTTCGGCCGGTCTGGCGGGCGCAGCCCAGGTGCACACGCCGGCCGCCGTCAGATCACGGGCGGCCTGGCAAATCGCCGTCGTTCCACCGAAACTCCGGCCCAGGGTAACTATTTTGGAAAAGCCTTTTTGTTTGCACCAGTCAAGGGCGCAACTTAAATCGTCAACCTGTCCGGTGAGAGTAAGGTCTTCAAACAGACCTTCGCTTTCTCCGCACCCCGCGAAATCAAACAAAAATGTTGACCACTCCTGCCTGCCTATTTCCCCGGCCATTTCCAGGGCTCTTCCGCCCCCTTCTTTGCTTCCAGTGAAGCCGTGACAAACCACCGCTATTTGCCGCCAGAACCCCGGGGGGTGAGCTAACAATCCGGCTAATTTGTTGCCCCGGGAATTGTAGAAAAATACCTTTTGCCAAATAAGAGACGCCGCCTTCATTTCCAAACCCTCCGGAAACAACTGCCTTTCTGCTTACAATATTATCATTTACATAAGTAAATTCCTGCTTAATTCCCCGCGGGAAAATTAAAAATAAAAGGGGCACCGCGAGCGCCCCGGCAGGTGGTTTTAAAATTATTGCCTGGAGTTTTGTGCATGTGCTTCGTAAAGCATGGGACCGGCCGCCGGATGACCCACCCCTGGTTGCCATATGATGGTATAAAAATTGTTCTTGATTTATTTCTTCGCTTTGGATATAATAAGCCAAAACATAACGATGGTCTTAAATCCCGTGAAGGAGGAAAGTAGGCCGGACCCAGTTCTCCAGGGAGGAGGCGCCGGCGACTGGGAGCGCCTCTAGAACATGGCTGGTTGAAGTTCCCTCCGGAGGAGCAGGCTGAAAACGTTTTGAACGGCTAAGTAGGCTGCGCCGGTTTCTTCCCACGTTACCGGGAAGGGGGTATCGGAATTCATTCCTGTACCTTTTTACCTGAGGGGTTTGCGCTTTTGGCGCAGGCAAGTAGGGTGGTACCGCGAAAAGATTGATGGCTTTTCGTCCCTATGGATGAAAAGCCATTTTTAATTCCCGGTCACGAATGATTTTTCCCGTACCTTAAGCGAGGGGGCCGCCGGCGCCGGCGGTCAACCAGGGTGGTACCGCGAAGAGCCCGCAGCCTTCGTCCCTGGAGGGATGGAGGCTGCGGGTTTTCTTCTATATTTAATACTTTTACTTTAAACAACTTATTTCAGTTGGGAGGGCGCAAAGATGGTTGTTGTCATGGAGCCCGGTGCACCTCCGGAAACGATCCAGGCCGTCAGCGAGAGGCTGGCCGCACAGGGTTTTCAACCGCACTTAATCCATGGCGTCAGCAGAATTGTCATCGCGGCCGTAGGGGAGCGCCGGGCGGCGGATACTTCAGGTCTTGAAAACTTGCCCGGTGTGGAAAAGGTAATCCCCATCATGAAGCCTTATAAACTGGCCAGCAGAGAGGCCAGGGGGGAAGACAGCGTGGTAAAAGCCGGCCGGGTGGCGGTAGGCGGTGGGAGAAGTGTGGTCGTGATGGCCGGGCCGTGCGCCGTGGAAAGCCGCGAGCAGCTGTTTATGGCAGCCCAGGTGGTGAAGCGGGCCGGGGCGACAATTTTGCGCGGCGGAGCCTTTAAACCGCGTACGTCTCCTTACAGCTTCCAGGGGTTAGCAGAAAAGGGATTACAGTTGTTGGCGGAGGCGGCCGCCTGGGCGGGTCTGGCCGCGGTGAGCGAAGTGATTGACCAGGAAAGCCTGGACATGGCCAAAGATTACGTAGATATTCTGCAGATTGGGGCGCGCAACATGCAGAATTTCCGCCTTTTGCGGGCGGCCGGCCGCTCCGGCAAGCCCGTTCTGTTGAAGCGCGGCCTCTCGGCGACCATCGAGGAATGGCTCATGGCGGCGGAATACATCATGTCGGAAGGCAACGAGCAGGTGATCTTATGCGAACGGGGCATCCGCACCTTCGAGCGCCTGACGCGCAATACCCTGGACTTGAGCGCCGTTTCCCTGGCGAAAATTTTAAGCCACCTGCCCGTCGTGGTGGACCCCAGCCACGCCACCGGGGACCGGCGCCTGGTCGCCCCGATGGCCAAAGCGGCGCTGGCGGCCGGTGCGGACGGCCTGCTCATTGAGGTGCACCCCGAGCCTGCGCAGGCGCTGTGCGACGGCCAGCAGTCCCTCAACCCGGAGCAGTTTGCCGCGCTGATGTGGGATTTGCAGGCCGTGGCGCTGGCGGCCGGGCGAAAAATGGCCGGTCTTCCGGGAGCGGACCGGCAAAACCGCACCGCCTAGTTTGCGGAGAAAACAGGGGGACGGTCCCCTTGTTTTCACTAAAACAGCGGTCAGAAAAGGGGGGAGGCTATAAGAAGAAAACAGAAGAACTGTACTCTTGTTTTTACCTGAGAACTTCGTTCTTGCCATTAATGATGCAAATGAGGGCTGTAATTCTGTTTTGAGGAGGATGAAATCCATGATCAAAAAAATCGGATATTTAGGGCCGCCCGGAACTTTTTCCGAAATGGCCGCCAGAGTTTATTTAAACGGCCAGGGAAAGGGCGAAATAATTCCCTTTCCTTCGCTGGCCGACATTTTTCAGGCCGTGGAAAAAGGGGGGCTGACCGAAGGGATCCTGCCTCTGGAGAACTCCACCGAGGGGTCGGTGAACCAGACGCTGGACCTCCTGGCCCACCGTTTTCCGCAGGCGAAAATCAGGCAGGAAATAATTCTCTCCGTAAACCACCATTTGCTGGCCCGGACGGGTGTTCCTTTCCACAAGATCGTCCGGGTGGTCTCCCACCCTCAGGCCCTGGCGCAGTGCCGCTCCTACCTGGAAAGCGCCCTGCCGGGGGTGGAGGTGCAGGAGGCCGCCAGCACCGCGGAGGCCGCCGCGCTGGTGGCCGCCATGCCGGCGCCCTGGGCCGCCATCGGAACCGCGCAGGTGGCCCGTTCTTGCGGCCTGGTGGTTTTAGCGGAAAAAATCAACGATTTCGCCGCCAACGCCACCCGGTTCATTGCGGTTGCCCGGGAGGACGCGCCCCAGGGGACGGGCTGCAAGACTTCCATCATCTTTTCCGTGGAGGATCGGCCGGGGGCGCTGTGCGACGTGCTTCTGGAGTTTGCCCAAAGAAAAATCAACTTGACCCGGATTGAGTCCCGCCCCACCCGGAACAGGCTGGGGGAATACCTGTTCTTTGTTGACTTCCAGGGGCACCGCCTGGACCAGGTTGTGCAGCAGGCCCTGGCAGCGGTTTCCCGGCGCGCGGTCAGCGTGCGCGTGCTGGGGTCGTATCCGGCGGTTTCCGGAGCAGAAGAAGCGGAGGCGGCCCGGGAAAAATACCAGCGGGCCGGTTAAAACAAGAACAGGCGAGAAACAGCCGGCGTTCGCCCGGGTTTAAAGTTGCGAAAAAGCGATTGGAGCGATGCCTGCCTCAGCGGTACCTGTAGCGGTGCCGGTAAAACAGCCCGCCTGAAAAACAAAAAGCAAGCTTCCGGGAAATTGCCCCCGGCAGTTTGCTTTTTGTTTTTCTGACCGAAATGAATCATGTTGACGCTCAACTGGTTTACCGACGTCGGAAAAACCGGTGTCAGGGTCCTAACTCCTGATCCCTACTCCGGTGCTTTCATTACCGCCCCCGTGCTAGCGGAAGTGACCAGGGTGGCGTAGCGGGCCAGGTAGCTTTTGCCGGTGACCTTGGGGGGTGGGGGCTGCCAGGCGCTGCGCCGGGCGGCCAGCTCTTCTTCGGAAAGCTTTACGTTTAGCCGGCGCCGGGGAATGTCGATTTCAATCAGGTCGCCTTCTTGCACCAGGGCCAGCGGCCCACCTTCCGACGCTTCCGGGGAAATGTGTCCGATGGAAGCTCCGCGGGTGCCGCCGGAGAAACGCCCGTCGGTGATCAGGGCGACTTTGCTGCCTAGGCCCATTCCCGTGATGGCCGAAGTGGGGCTGAGCATCTCCCGCATGCCGGGACCACCCTTGGGACCTTCATAGCGGATGACCACTACGTCTTTTTCCCGGATTTTTCCGTCCATAATGGCGTTAAAAGCTTCTTCCTCGCTTTCGAACACCCGGGCCGGGCCGGTGTGCACGAGCATTTCCGGGACCACCGCCGACTGCTTGACCACCGCGCCGTCCGGCGCCAGGTTGCCCCTTAAGACGGCGATGCCTCCCTCGGGCGCGTACGGGTCGGTCAAGGGGCGGATCACCCGGGGATCGCGCACGGCGGCCCGGCTGATGTTTTCACCCAGCGTCCGGCCGGTGGCGGTCGGCGCGTCCAGCGCCAGCAACTCCGCCTCGCCCAGTTGCTTGAGCACGGCGGAAATGCCGCCCGCCTGGTAGAGGTCAAACAGCCGGTCTTCGCCGGCGGGGCTCAGCTTGCAGATGTTCGGCACGCGGGCGCTGATTTCGTCAAAGGTTTCCAGCACCAGGGGGACGTCCGCTTCGTAAGCGATGGCCAGCAGATGCAGCACCGTGTTGGTGGAACCGCCGATGGCCATGTCCAGCGCGATAGCATTGCGAAAGGCCGCCGGGGTCAGAATATCCCGCGGGCGCACGTTTCGCCGGACCATTTCCATGACGCACTGCCCGGCCAGCTTGGCCAGGGCTTTGCGCTGCCCGTAGGGGGCCGGGATGGTGCCGTTGCCGGGCAGGCCGATCCCCAGGGCCTCCACCAGGCAGTTCATGGTGTTGGCCGTAAAAAGTCCGGCGCAGCTCCCGCAGGTGGGGCAGGCGCTCAGTTCCATTTCCGTCAGCTCTTCTTCATTGAGCTGTCCGCTGGCGTAGGCGCCCACCGCTTCAAAGACTCCCCGCACCAGGTCGGCCTTTTCCCCCCGGTGCGTGCCCGTAAGCATGGGTCCGCCGCCTACATATACGCTGGGAATGTTCAGGCGGGCAGCGGCCATCAGCATGCCGGGGACAATTTTATCGCAGTTGCCGATCAGCACCAGCCCGTCCAGCTTGTGGGCGACGGCCATGGTTTCGATGGAATCGGCAATCAGCTCCCGGCTGGCCAGGGGGTACTTCATGCCGTCGTGGTTCATGGCGATCCCGTCGCAAATGCCGATGACCGGAAATTCCACCGGGGTGCCGCCGCCGGCCGACACCCCCAGCTTGGCCGCCTGGGCAAGATCCCGTAAATGGATGTGCCCGGGGATTATTTCGTTGAAGGCGTTGACAATCCCGATCAGCGGCTTTTGCAGGTCTTCCGGCGTATAGCCCATGGCGTAAAAGAGCGACCGGTGCGGCGCCCTGGTGACGCCTCTGGTTACCTGTTCACTAATCAAGGAATTCTCACCCTTTCCAGATCTTTTCTTGATACCGGCTGCTTCGGACAACCTTCCCTAATTATCGATCAACACAAGGAGATTTTCAACTAAAAAATAAAAACCCTTTTTGGAAAAGGGTTGGAAAGGGCGACAGACCCCATGGGCAACTCCCATGAAAATATCAGGCACAAGGTTTCCCAGGCACAAAGGCACAAAGTAAAATATTCCTAAACTTTATTTCTTTGTGCCTTTATACCTTTACCTTGAAATACAAAAAAATTTTCATTCTTTGCTGGTGCTGCTTTGGCATGGATGTCTAATTCCTAACCACCAACGATAGCCATTCCTGATTCCAAGGCCTGCCGGTTATAGGGAAGCAGGTGGCGCCTGTGGGCGGGTAAAATTTTTTCCAGGGCTTTGTTCACTGAATCGAGGGCGATTAAACCGCTTATTTTCAGGTAGGCGCCCAGCATGACCAGGTTGGCCAGCTGGGCGGACTTGATTTTTTCGGCCAGCTGGTTGGCCGGAACGGGGTAAACCCGGACGTCGCCGCGCTTGATCTCGCTTTTCACCAGCGAGGAGTTCAGCAAAAGAATTCCGCCCGGTTTTAACCGGGGAGCAAATTTCAGCAGGGAAGGGAGGTTGAAAATCAAAAGGCTTCCCGGTTCTTCCGCCAGGGGCGAGCAGATTTCCTCGTCGGCGACCGTGACGGCGCAGTTGGCCGTGCCTCCGCGCATTTCCGCACCGTAAGAGGGAACCCAGCAGACGTGCTTTCCTTCCAGCATCCCGGCGTACGCCAGCAGCTGCCCTGTGAACAGCACGCCCTGGCCGCCGAAGCCGGCAATCATTATTCGCTCGAGCATAGCGCCTTGCCTTACCCCCTTTCCGTTCTTCCGGTGCGCTGTTGTGTTTCGTTTGGTTCCGCCGCACCGGGAGCGACTGACCGGTACTCTCCAAGGGGATAATAGGGAACCATGTTATTTTCCAGCCACTGGAGGGCCTCCACCGGCTTTAACCCCCAGTTGGTTGGGCAGGGGGAAAGAACCTCCACGAGAGCAAAGCCCAGCCCGCTGATTTGCGTTTCAAAGGCCTTCCGGATGGCTTTTTTGGCTTTGAAAATCTGGGCCGGGTTATGGACGGAAACGCGCGCCAGGTAGGCCGGGCCGTCCAGGGTGGACAGCATTTCGCCAATCCGCAAGGGGTAGCCGGCCTGTTTGACGTCGCGCCCGCCGGGAGAAGAGGTGGTTTTTTGCCCCGGCAGGGTGGTGGGGGCCATTTGACCCCCGGTCATGCCGTAGTTGGCGTTGTTGACGAAAATAACCGTGATCTTTTCCCCCCGGGCGGCAGCGTGCACGATTTCCGCCAGCCCGATGGAGGCCAGATCGCCGTCCCCCTGGTAGGTAAAAACAACCCGGTCCGGCAGGACGCGCTTAATGCCGGTGGCCACCGCCGGCGCCCGGCCGTGGGCGGCTTGCTGCATGTCCAGGTTGAAATACTGATAGGCGAAAACGGAGCACCCTACCGAAGCCACGCCGATCGTTTTTTCCCTGATCCCCAGTTCGTCGATCACTTCCGCCGTCAGGCGGTGGATCAGGCCGTGGCCGCAGCCGGGGCAATAGTGCATGGGTTCCGGAGCCAGGGCTTCAGGCCGGGCGAGCGCAGCGGCCACGGTGCATCCCTCCGATCCGGCGGATTTCTTCCAGGATCTCTTGACCGGCGGGAATCATTCCGCCGGTCCGGCCGTAAAAATGGACCTGCCGGCTGCCGTCCAGGGCCAGCCGGACATCCTCCACCATCTGGCCGGCGTTCATTTCCACGGTCAAAACAGTCCGCGCTTTGGCCGCCGCGCCGGCAAGGGCCCGGGCGGGGAACGGCCAGAGCGTCACGGGGCGGAACAGCCCCGCCTTAATCCCCGCGGCCCGCGCTTTATTCACCGCCTCTTTGGCAATCCGGGCGACAATGCCGAAGGCGACGACAAGGATTTCCGCGTCCCCGGTCAGGTATTTTTCCGCCCGCGCCTCTTCTCTGGCAATGGTCTGAAACTTTTCCTGCAGCTGCCGGTTTACTGCTTCCAGTTCTTCCGGGTTTAGGTGCATGGTGTTGATGACGTTTTTTTGCCTGCCCCGGCATCCGGTGGTCGCCCAGGGCCTGGGCGGGGGGTCCGCCGCAGGGCCGGCGGGGAGTTCCACCGGTTCCATCATCTGGCCCAGCAGGCCGTCGGCCAGGATCATCACCGGCGTCCGGTACTGATCGGCCAGGATAAAGGCGCGGACGGTCAGGTCGGCCATTTCCTGCACACAAGCCGGGGCCAGTACCGGCAGCCGGTAATCTCCATGCCCGCCTCCCCGGGTGGCCTGAAAATAATCCGCCTGGGACGGCCGGATGCCGCCCAGGCCCGGCCCGCACCGCATGACGTTGACAATGACGCAGGGGAGTTCCGCCGCGGCCAGAAAAGAAAGTCCCTCCTGTTTTAGGCTGATCCCCGGCCCGGAAGAAGAAGTCATTACTCTGGCCCCTGCTCCGGCGGCGCCGTAGACCATATTGATGGCCGCAATTTCACTCTCCGCCTGCAGGAAAACGCCGCCTACCTCGGGCAGACGCCGGGCCAGGTATTCCAACAGTTCCGTTTGGGGGGTGATCGGGTAGCCGAAAAAGTACCGGCAGCCGGCTAAAACGGCCGCTTCCCCCAGTGCTTCATTGCCCTTCAGGAGTATTTTCCCGTTTTTCACGCTGCTTCCTCCTTTCGCACAACAATGGCCGTATCGGGACAGACCAGCGCGCAGATACCGCACCCGGTACACCGGGCCGGGTCGAACAGTTCGGCCGGATGGTAGCCGAAAGAATTCGTATCCGGAGCCGGCCGGATAATCTTTTTCGGGCAAAAGGCTCCACATAACTCGCATCCTTTGCAGCGTTCTCGGTCGATCTCTATTGTTGCTGGTTTGGCCATGAACACCACTTCCTTAGAAGATAGAATAAATTTAGCCACACACGAAACAGAGAATATATATGTCATAGGGACGGAGCATTCTTCCGACGTCCGACATCTGACGACTGACGACCGATCAGGGTAATAAGTTAAGTGCCTGGCACTTAACTTATTTAACCTCAGTATGCGTTAGGACCGCACTAATCCGCTGAATCCCAAATTTTCATGATACGAATGTTTTCATAGGGAACTCCTTTGAAAACAGTATTGCCTGTTTAGGAGGGAGCCAGACCTCAGGCCGTTTTCCGGCGGTCCTGTTCCAGGCCGCGTTCCCGCAGCCTTTCCTCCGCCAGCCGGGCCGCGGCCCGGAACGGGGGAATGTTTTCCTGCCTGGCCAGCTTCAGCACCGTCAGGACGGTATCGTAAATCCGCTTTACTTTTTCCACGGCCTTTTCCCGTCGGTACCCCGCCGGCTCCAGCTCCTGCGCCACGTTGATCAGGCCGCCGGCATTGATTACGTAATCGGGTACGTATAAAATTCCCATTTGGTGCAGCAGATCCCCGTATTTTTCTTCCGCCAGCACGTTGTTGGCCGCGCCGGCGATGATCCGGCACTGGAATTGCCGCACCGTCCTTTTGTTGACTACCGCCCCCAGGGCGCAAGGAGCTAAAAGGTCGCATTCCACCCCGGAAATTTTTTCCGGTTCCGCCATCTCTGCGCCAAACTCCGCGGCGGCCTTTCGCGCTTTTGCTTCGTCAACGTCGGAAACGATCAGGCGGGCGCCCGCGTCTGCCAGCAGGCGGCACAGGTTGTAACCTACCTTCCCGGCTCCCTGCACCGCCACCACTCTTCCGGCCGGGTTTTCCGTACCAAAAACTTCCCCCAGGGCCGCCCGGATGCCCTGGAACACGCCCAGGGCCGTATACGGGGAGGGGTCGCCGCTCCCGCCCGTTTCCGGCGATGTGCCGGCAACGTACTTTGTTTCCCGGCGGATCACGTCCATGTCTTGCTGGCTGGTGCCTACATCTTCGGCGGTGATATACCTTCCCCCGAGGGTGTTGATCAACCGGCCGTAGGCCCGGAGCAGGGCTTCACTTTTCTCTTTGGCCGGGTCGCCGATCAGTACTGCTTTTCCTCCCCCCAGGGCAAGGCCGGCCGCCGCTGCCTTGTACGTCATTCCCCGGGCCAGCCGGAGAACGTCCTGTAAAGCTTCTTCTTCTGAATGGTAAGGATACATTCTGGTTCCCCCCAGGGCGGGGCCCCTTGCCGTGCTGTGGATGGCGATAATCGCTTTTAAGCCGCTGGCCGGGTCGCTGCCCCAGACTACCTGTTCACTGCCGGAAAAAGCCATCTGCTCGAAGATTTTCATACCGCTTTCCTCCCGGGGTGGTTGAATTTATTAAAATTTCACGTTGCAAGAAGCGTACCAGGTAGCTATTGCCTGCGATCCAGGAAAGGGCGCAAAATAAAAATCCCGCGCTGGACGACAGTTTCCGGTCTTCGCGGGATCAGGCAAAACTGTTCAAAAGCCTTTTCGTTACTGAAAAATATTGCATACTGCAAAATATTGCAGGCAAGATTTTTCAGATTTCGAAGCCATTAAAAAGTAATGTTATGTAGTTGTTATTTAAGCCGGTATTTGCGCAACTTTAAATACAGGCTCCGGATGGAAATGTTCAAAAGCTGCGCCGCCCTGGTGCGGTTTCCCCCGGTAAAAGAGAGGGCGGCGGCGAGGACCTGGCGCTCCCACCGGGCGTGGAGGGAAGCCAGGCTTTCCCCGTGGTAACCGGCGGTTACTTGCGCCTCTTCCCTGGCCGCCCCCGTCTGGTTGGCCGTTCCCGCCCGGGGGGCCGGGCTCAACTCCGGCAGGTGATGCGCGTTAATCTGTCTTTCCCCGGGCTTCATGTTGATGATGGCCCGGCCCAGGACGTTTTCCAGTTCGCGTACGTTACCGGGCCAGGGATAATTTTGCAGGGTCGCCAGGGCGTCATCCGCAATGCCCGTCACGTTGCGCCCGTACTCCTGGTTCAGTTTCCGCAGCAAAAAATCGGCCAGAACGGGAATGTCCTCCAGACGGTGGCGCAGCGGCGGGATCGAAATGGGGACCACGTTCAGGCGGTAATATAAATCTTCGCGGAACTTCCCCCGGCTGATTAACTTTTCCAGGTTGGCGTTGGTGGCGGCGATTACCCGGACGTTTACGGGGGTAGGGCGGGAGTCGCCGACCCTGGTAAACTCCCGCTCCTGCAACACCCTCAAAAGTTTGGCCTGGGTGCCCAGGTTGATTTCCGAAATTTCGTCCAGAAAAATGGTGCCGTTTTCTGCTTCCGCAAAGTAGCCGCGGTGGCCGCCGCGCTTTCCGCCCGTAAAAGCCCCCTCCGCGTAGCCAAAAAGTTCGCTTTCGAAGAGGGTTTCCGGGATGGCTGCGCAATTTACCCGGATAAAGGGGCCGTTTTTGCGCGGACTGGCCTGGTGGATGGCGTGAGCGAAGAGTTCCTTGCCGGTCCCGCTTTCCCCCCGCAAAAGAACGGTGGCCGAAGTAGCGGCCACCTCCTTCGCCTGAGCAATTACCTTCCGGACGCTTTCGCTCGTTCCGATAATATCATCAAAAGTATACTTTGCTTCCAGTTTCCGGATCAGGCGCCGCGCCCGGTCGAGCTCTTCGGACAGCCGGTGGATTTCGGAAACGTCGTGAATCACGCCCACGCTGCCCTTGATGACGCCGTTGACCACGATCGGAGCGGCGTCCACCAGGACCTCCCGGCGGGCCGGGCCCACTTTCATCGGTACGCTTTTTACCGGCCGGCCGGTGCGCAGCACCTGCATGTGCATGCTTTCCCCCTCGGCGATGTCCACCGTGGCTGGTTTGCCGAGGACATCATTTTCGGAGAGGCCGGTCAAGCGGGTGTAAGCGGGGTTAATCAAGATGCCCAGACCGTTTTCGTCGACTACCGAAATGGCGTCCTGAGTGGCTTCGATAATGGCCTGGAGCATTGTTCGCGTTTCGCGCAGGGCGGTAATTTCTTCGGCCAGGTGCTTAACCTCGCTGATGTCCCGGAAAACCGCCACGGCCCCGGTTATTTCGCCCCGTTCGTTCCGGACGGGAACCCGGTTGGTCAGGATGGTGGTATTGCCGATTTCCTGCATCTGGTCGAGTTCCGCCTGCCCCGTTTGCAGCACAAGGTGCAGCCGGGTGTTGGGGATTACTTCTTCCACCGGACGGCCCAGTGCTTCGCCGGCCGGGATGTTCATGATTTTTTCGGCAGCCCGGTTGAAAATAGTGACCCGCCCGGCTTCGTCCACGGCGATTAACCCCTCGTGGATGGAGTCGAGAATCACCTTCAGTTCCGGTTGTCTTCCGTTATCCTCAACAACAGCCATTAATCCCAGCCTCAATAATGTAATGTCACAAGGAAGGAGGTGTTGACATAATGTCTCTTCCTGCCTTCTCAAACCTTTGCATTTTCCCTGATCCACTGCACAATCGTTTCGATCGGCGTGCCGGGGGTAAACAGCTCCTTTGCCCAGCCGCCCTCTTTTAAGGCTTTGATGTCATCCGTCGGGATGGTGCCGCCGCCGATGACGATGATGTCTTCCGCGCCGCGCTCTTTCAGCAGTTCGCCCACCCGGGGGAAGAGGGTCATGTGGGCGCCGGACAAAATGCTCAACCCGATGACGTCCACGTCTTCCTGGATGGCGGCTTCGACAATCTGCTCGGGGGTTTGGTGCAGACCGGTATAGACTACTTCCATCCCCGCGTCGCGTAAGCCCCGGGCGATTACCCGGGCGCCCCGGTCGTGTCCGTCTAAGCCCGGCTTGGCGACTAAAACGCGAATTTTTCTGGCCATTTTTCCCCTTCCTTTCTTTTAACCTTTGCCTTTCCCTTTGTGCCTTTGTGCCTCTGTGCCTTTGCCCCTCTTTAAAAAACAGGCTTTTCTTTGTATTCGCCGAAAACTTCCTTCATCGTCTGGATGATCTCGCCCTCGGTGGCGTAGGCCCGCACACACTCCAGGATGCAGGGCATCAGGTTTTCCGTGCCCGCGCAGGCCCGGCGCAGGTTGTCCAGGGTTTCGTTCACCCGGATGTTGTCCCTTTCCTGCCGCAGCTTCCGCACCCGCTCCACCTGCTCCTTTTCCACCTGCGGGTCGATCTTGAGAATTTCGATTTCCAGCTGTTCGTCGGGGTTGATAAATTCGTTCACCCCGACTAAAATTCTCTGCTTGCTGTCCAGGGCCTGCTGGTAGCGGTAGGCCGCGTCGGCGATTTCCTGCTGGAAGAAGTTCTGGTCGATGCAGGCCAGCACCCCGCCGCGCCGGTCGATTTCCTCAAAATACTTTTCCGCTTCTTCTTCCATCTTATTGGTGAGCGCTTCGACGTAGTAGGAGCCGGCCAGGGGGTCGATGACGTTGGCCGCGCCCGTTTCGTAAGCGAGAATCTGCTGGGTGCGCAGGGCGATCTGGACCGCCTTTTCGGTGGGCAGCGCCCAGACTTCGTCCATGGAGTTGGTGTGCAGGGACTGGGTTCCGCCCAAAACGGCGGCCAGGGCCTCGTAGGCCGTGCGCACGATGTTGTTTTCCGGCTGCTGGGCGGTGAGGCTGCAGCCGGCGGTCTGGGTGTGGAAACGCAAAAGCCACGAGCGCGGGTTTTTCGCCCCGTATTTTTCCTTCATCCGGCGCGCCCAGATCCGCCGGGCGGCACGGTACTTGGCGATTTCTTCGAAGAAGTCGATGTGCGCGTTGAAGAAGAAGGACAGCCGGGGGGCGAAGTCGTCCACGTTAAGCCCTGCTTTGATGCCCGCTTCCACGTAGGCAAAGCCGTCGGCCAGGGTAAAGGCCAGCTCCTGCACGGCGGTGGAACCGGCTTCCCGGATGTGGTAGCCGCTGATGCTGATGGTGTTCCATTTGGGCACGTGTTTGGAACCAAATTCGAAAATGTCCGTAATGATCCGCATTGACGGTTCGGGAGGGAAGATCCAGGATTTTTGGGCGATGTATTCCTTTAAGATGTCGTTCTGGATGGTGCCTGTGAGCTGTTCCGAGCGCACTCCCTGCTTTTCCCCGGTGGCGATGTACATGGCCCAGATTACCGAGGCAGGGGCGTTGATGGTCATAGAGGTGCTCACCTTATCCATGGGGATGCCGTCAAAAAGGGTTTCGAAGTCCTGCAGGGAGTCGATGGCCACGCCGCACCGGCCCACTTCGCCTAAGGAACGAGGGTGATCGCTGTCGTAGCCCATGATGGTGGGCATGTCGAAGGCTATGCTCAAACCCGTCTGGCCTTTTTCGAGCAGGTACTTGTAACGTTTATTGGAGTCTTGTGCTGTGCCGAACCCGGCAAACTGGCGCATGGTCCACAGGCGCCCGCGGTACATGTTCCCCTGCACGCCGCGGGTAAAGGGGTACAGGCCGGGGAAACCAAGGTCGTGCATATAGTCGAACCCTTCGATGTCCAGGGGGGTGTAGAGGTCTTTCACCGACATCCCAGAAACCGTTTCAAACCGATCTTCCCGGTCTTTCATTTTGCTTCGCAATTCCAGCCATTCCTGCCGTCCTTTCCGGATTCCGTCGTAATCGTTGCACATAAATGTAACCACCTCATTTCCTCATTAATTTTTATAAGTTAACCGTTTGAAAACCGGCAATCAAAAAACCTCTTATGAAAATTCCCCCAACCCCCAATCCTTTGCTAACTGTTCGTACTTATAATTCCTGCCCTTATGCTACATCCCAGCGCGGGCAGCGTCCTCCCCAGCGCCCGATGACCCTGTCGGATGCGTAGATCTCCACAATCTCACAGGTATTGGGGCAACCGTCGCATTCAAAACTGCTTGTGCGGTAACTCACTTGCGCGACATCAAAACCCTTAAAAGTAGTGTAACCTTTTTTATTGGCTTCTTCTTGAGCCAAATAGGCGGCCCCAATCGCTCCCATGATTTTGTGGTGCTCCGGTACGTAAATGTCCATCTGCAAAGCCCGTTCAAAGGCCGCCTTAATGCCGATGTTAGCCGCCACCCCGCCCTGGAAAACAATTGGCGGGAGAATTTCTTTGCCTTTTCCTACGTTATTTAGATAATTGCGCACCAGCGCTTCGCAGAGTCCGTTGATGATGTCCGGTAGCGAATACCCCATTTGCTGCTTGTGGATCATGTCGGACTCCGCAAATACAGTACACCTCCCTGCGATCCGGACCGGCCTCGGCGACTGGAGAGCGAGGCTGCCGAACTGATCGATAGGGATGTTTAAGCGGGCCGCCTGCTGGTCTAAAAATGAACCCGTTCCTGCGGCGCAAACGGTGTTCATCGCAAAATCAACCACCACCCCCCGGCGTAAAATGATTATTTTCGAGTCCTGGCCGCCAATTTCAAAAACCGTCTGAACGTCGGGAATCAGCAAAGAAGCAGCCAGGGCGTGGGCAGTTATTTCGTTTTTGATGACGTCTGCTCCCACCATCACGCCGGCCAGGTAACGGCCGCTGCCGGTGGTTCCGGCGCCGGCGATTTCTATCCCCGCCGGCAAGCTTTCCCAGGCCTGCCGCAGACCGGTTTGGATGGCTTCAATCGGCCGCCCCAACGTGCGCAGGTATAACCCGGTAAGGATTTCCCCCTTCTTGTCGATCACTACAATGTTCGTACTCACTGAGCCCACGTCGATACCAAGGTAAGCTTTCATCGCATTCCCTTCTTCGTTTCCTTCGTTATCTGCTGGCGGCGAATTTTGGCAGTTTTTGCTGTTGCCTTTTTCGGTAACGTAGCAAGTCGACGAAAGCTTCCAGGCGGGTAGTCATCCCGGCCTTCCCCGTTTGTTCATCCAGGAAAAAGGTCAGCACCGGGAGATCGTAATCTTTAGCTACCCGGGGCAAAATGGTGCGGGCGACGATCTCCGGGATGCAGGTGAAGGGAGCCAGCTGAATTACGCCGTCGAAGCCGCGCTTGGCGTAAATAACCGTGTTGCCGACCGATTCGCGGCCGTGGCCGCCCAGCAGTTCAGGCAAATAGGGCAGGGCCGCCTCGCGCACGGTGATGTTTTCCTCCGTTTGGTCCCAGGTGTTGTCGCGTGTCCAGCCAGTCAGGAACATGGAGCGCTCCACCTCCACGCCCAGGTTGCCCAGGGTTTCTTCCATTTCCAGGTTGCTGGCCGGCTCCAGCAGGACGTAAATTTCCCCCACGATGCCCACGCGAAAAACTTCCCGCTCCGGGTCCTGAGGAACTTTTTGCAGAGCTTCCAGGGCGGCGGCTTCTGCCTCGATAATTTCCTTCATGGTGTAGGCCCGGTCAATCCATTCCACGCCCTGCCGGTAAACCCTGGTGGTTGCGCCGCGGCTAAGCTCCCGGGGGCGCACCCGGTGACTAATCTTTTCAATGTTGTCCAGGGCCTGGATCTTGCGCCAGGCTCGCCGGACGCACTCGTAAATTGACCGGTAAGACATCCGGTGGGGGTTCAGTTTGCGCACGTTATGGAGTAAATCCAGGGGATAGAGCCGCGGGGGTTCAAATACGATTATGTCAACGGGATAGCCCAGGGTGCGCAGAATTTTTTTGTGGAGCTGCGCGTAATGGCCGGCCCGGCAAGGCCCGACTCCTCCACTGGTGACGATCAGCTCCACGCCCTGCGGGCAGGTTTCCAGATAGGTGCCGAGCAATATCTTGACTGGAAAACAGGCAAATTCCGGAGCGTACTTGACCCCCAGGTCCAACGTCCGCTTGCTGGGACGGGGCGGCATAACTACCTCGTTGCCCAGGTCATTCATCAACATTTTCAGCGCGCGCTGCGCTTCCGCCACATGGGGAAAAGTTATTTTGGGCATTAGGCGACAGCCCCCTTTTTCCGCCTGACCATATCCGCAAAAGCCTCAAGACGGGTGGTGACTCCGGCCTCGCCGCTGTGCTCGTCGACAGTTAAGCTCATAAAGGGGATGCTGGAACGTTGCCTGATCAGCATTTCCATGAACTTATCCAGCATTGCGTCCGGGCCGCAGCCGAATGCGGTCAGATGGATGATTCCGTCAACCCCGCCGTTTTTCAAAAGGAACTGGGTGGCTTTGTAGGCCAGATCGCTAAAGGTCCAGAAGAGGCGCTTATCTAAAATATCCCGCTGCTTGACCAGGGAACGGGCTGGCAAATTTTCGGCAGTTACTGTTTTGATGCCCATTTTGTGCAATTTATTTAATAGACCGACACTGATAAATTGATCGTGGATCAGGTAAGGATACCCCAGGACGGCAAAAACAAGCTCCCCCTTTTCCTTTTGGATACGGGGCCTTGCTTTGTTTTTCACCATTTCCATGGCTTCCGGCGGCTGCCAGCCGGCCTGCAGAAGCGCATAAAAGCGGTTCCAGGTGCGCCTGGCTTTCCAGTATGCCTGCAAGATTGCCGGCCACTGCGCGCCGAAAACGCGGCCGATTTCGCCGTAGGCTCGCAAAAGGGCGCCGGGTCCTTCGCGCACGTCCATGCGGGTATCAATAAGCGGCGGGGCGTCCGTAAGAACGTGCCTGATCATATCCGGCAGCCCGAGAAATTTCGGGCAGTAGGTGGTTTCCGCGTTCAGGCAAACCACCCGGGGACAAAACAGGAAATCAACCCCCTTTTCTTTCAGGTTTAAAATGTGTCCAAAGTACAATTTAATGGGTACGCACGCGTCCGCCAGCGCCTCCTTAACGCCGTAATCAAGCGCCTTCTTATTTGTTTTACCGGAGGTGACAACCTCCGCGCCTAGATTCTGGAAAAAAGTTTCCCACATGGGAAAGTAGAGGTAATAGAGCAAGGTGCTCGGAATACCGACCCGGGCAGGCATAACCGCGCCCCCTCGAGAAAATTCACCGCCAAGACGCAAAGGACGCAAACTGCCTGACGTTTGTTTGCCGTTGCGCCGGCGCTTTTGACTTTTGGGTAGTTATTTAAATCTTTGTGCTCTTTGCGTCTTTACGGTTAATATTTTTATAGGGAGTTGCCCATGAAGACTGCCGTCCTCTCCATAAAAGTATGAAAATGAGGGCTGGAATTTGTCCGGGCGAACGACATATGCGAAGCGTAAGTTAAGTGCCAGGTACTTAACTTAATGGCAGAAAGCTATTTTCAGAGGAGTATTTCGATAACGACGGGTAAAATCCTCTTCCATAAAGTTACAATTTTCGCAAGGGGAACTTGCTTTTTAATACTTCCCATCCTTGCGGGTCTTCCAGGCCCATGCGCCAGACGGCGACGCCCCCCAGGTTGTATTTCACCGCCAGATCCAGCTTGCCCGCCCAACTGCTCGCGTTTTCAAAGTAAACTTCGTGGTGGGAGCTATTTTCGTCTACGTAGGTAAAATAGGGGACCTGCGCCCTTTCGTCCCAGTTGATCGCCTGCTGGTAGCGGCGGGCGGTGGCTGTGGCGATGGCGTACGAAAGGTAGCGAGGCTCGGGCCGGTCGTGGTTCCAGTCAAACCCGTAGGCCGGAATCCCCAGGATGATCTTAGCGGGCGGCATTTCCCGCAGGACGCTGCAAATTACTTTTTCCACCCAGGGCAGCGAGGCTACCGGCCCCGCGCCGCTGAATATCCCGTGCTCGTCGTAGGCCATGATTACCACCTGATGTGCGTAACGGCCTATCGTTCCGTAGTCGAAAGAATCGGACCAGCTTAAGCCCGTTTGTTCGTCCAGCCTGGCCGGGAGGGCCACGGACAGATAATATTTTTTGAATGCCAGGGAACCCGCCAGTTCTTTAATAAATTGATTAAATAATTGCCGGTCGGCCGGATAAATATTTTCTAGATCAATTTCTACGCCGGCAAAGCCGTTTTCTTGAATGACGGCCAGGATGTTCTTGATCAACGTACTCCTGTTTTCCTTGCTGGCTAAAACCTGGTGGGCCACCTCCCGGCCATTTATACTTTTATTATATACCAGGTTATGGACCAGGGCCAGCACCTTTACGTTTTGATCGCAGGCGGTTTTAACCAACTGGCGGATTTCTTCCCCGGAAACATCGGGATGGAGGATTAGATTGCCGTTGCCCTGGGGATCCAGCTGGTACCAGAAAGGTGCTACCAGGGTAAGGGAACTCCCCTGCGCGGCCAGGGTGGGCGCGGAGGAAGGAAGAGGGCCTTCTTTGCCGGTATAATAACCCTGGACGATCCGCATCGGGCTGCCGTTATTTTGCAATAAATTATTGATTACGGAACGCGTTTGCGGACCGGCGATGCCGTCTATTGCTAAACCGTAATCCTTCTGCAGGTTGGTTACGGCCAGGGCGGTCAGGGGCCCGAAATAGCCGGTGGGGGAGGCCCGGAAATAGCCCAATTGCTGAAGCTGTTCCTGCAAAGTGCGGACGTCTGTGCCGTAGTCGCCTTGCGCCAAGAGCCGGTTGGTCTGTCCGGGAGAGGAAAATCCGGAGGAAAAAATGAGGGCGGCGAAGCAAATCAGCAGGGTTGGCAGTTTTAGCCGGGAAAACATAATAGCCTCCTTTGCGGTAAACATTTTAACAAATTATATAAAATTTACCCCCGGGAGGCATTGCAAAATATCTGGCTTAAATGGGACAAGCTGGCAACCAGCAAACGCCGGGAGCGGCTGTGGGCTGGAAATAGTAAAAAACCGGCTGCCGTTATTAATGGCCGCCGGTGCTGTTAGACGGATGCTGATGTAAGTGCCTTTCGATGCCGGTGACAATCGATTTAGTGGATGTCGATCCGGATCGGTTTTCTCCGGCCTTCCTCGCTCTTCGGAATGCGCACCTCCAAAATCCCGTTCCGGTAACTCGCCCGGGCCTGCTCCGGTTTTACCTCGGCCGGCAGGGGGACGGTGCGGCTGAAGGTGCCGTAATACCGCTCGCTGTGGTAAAAATCGTCGTCCTTTAAGTCCTGGGCGCGCTTGAATTCCCCTCTGATGGTCAGACTGTTGTCCGTGACCGAGACGTCAATGTCTTCCTTCGACTCAATGCCCGGCAGCTCCGCCGTGGCCACCACCTCGTTTTCCGTCTGGTAGACATCAATCCGCGGGCCGTACCCTTCCAGGCCCCAGCCGCCGCGCCACCCCCGCCACCAGGGCGCCTCCAGGAAACGGTTCATGTGCTGGCGAAACGCATTCAACTCCGCAAAAGGATCCCAGCGGATCAAACCCATTGCAAAAAACCTCCTTGAAGTAGATTTATTTTGCCGGCTGCCTGTTTGCCATTACTCCGGCAATCCCGACAATAAACAGCGGGCAGGAAATTTTAATTCCGCGCTGAACAGTCTTGCTTTAGTATGTTCAAATGCCCCGGGTGATATTCTAATCGATTAAACCGGAACAAGAAATTAACGGAAGAAGGTGGTTGCATTGGCCCATTTACATTAATTTTTCATGTTTAAATCTTGTCCGGAAATAAAGATAGATATGTGTGCGCTAAAAGCAGGAAAAATTTCTTCGTGCAGCGAAAGTCGAAGAAAGGGGAGAGGCACAACTTTGCGTTCTTTGCGTCTTTTGCGGTTAATCTATTTCAGGGAGTGATCTACCGTGTGGATGAACCTGGAGCCGGCTATCCGGAAGGCACGGGAGGAATTCGGCCGGCGCGACCCGGAAGCAATGGCCTTCAACGCTCGGGTGTCCTTTGCCCGGGGAGAATTCGAAATACCGTTCCTGGGCGAAGCATACCTGGTCCGCCACCCGCAGGGAGAGGTTAGGTGCGTCCCGCAAGAACAGGAGGTACCTCTTCCCCTGCAGATTATTTTACTGCACTACCTCGCCCAGGCAACGCCGGCGGCCCCGGAAGGCAGGCTGGTCTCGTTTAAGGAATTGCCCGGCGGAAATATCTACGTGGGGCCTTTCACCAACCGGACGATCCGCCCTCTGCTGAAATACTTCGGCGCGCAGCCGGAAAAACTCCTGGCGGCCGGCGCAAAATTAGGCGGAAAATCCGCCGGCGTTGGCGAGTTTTCCGTAACCGTGCCTGCTTTGCCGAAAATTCCCGTCACCTTTGTCATCTGGCCCGGCGACGAGGAATTTCCTCCTTCCGGAAATATTCTCTTCGATTCCTCCGCCCCCAAACACCTGCCGGCGGAAGATTACGTCGTCTTGTGCGGCCTGGTTTTGGATAAATTAAGAAGAACAGGAGGCGAATAATTTGACCTCCCAGGCAGAAACCCGAGAAACCCGGGTTGCTTCCAGAATCATCTACGAAGGGAAAATTGTTAATTTGCGGGTTGATCAGGTCAGGCTGCCCAACGGCCGGAAAGCTTCCCGGGAAGTTGTGGAGCACGCGCCGGCGGTCGCGGTAGTGGCCCTGGACAGGAATCAAAACGTTTTGCTGGTGAGGCAGTACCGTTACCCGGTACAGAAAGAAATGCTGGAAATTCCCGCCGGTCTGGTGGAAGCGGGGGAGGAGCCCCTGGCGGCGGCGCAAAGGGAACTGGCGGAGGAAACGGGCCTCAGGGCAGTACGCTGGCAGCGTCTCTTCAACATCTATTCTTCCCCCGGGTTTACGGACGAGCAGCTTCACCTTTTTCTGGCGCAGGACCTGGAGCCGGCCGGCGGGCAGCACCTGGACGAGGACGAGCTGATCAGGGTGGTGAAGGTGCCCCTGGCGCAGGTTCCGGAGTTGATCAGGCGGGGCGAAATCTGCGACGCGAAATCCGTCGCCGGCCTGCTGGGGATGCAGCTATTCGTTTAACGGCCGCAAGTACGGGCGGACTACCAGTTTCCCGTTTTCCAAAAGGGCCATTTGCGGGGTTCCGACCTGCCGGGGGGAGGACGGGGAGTTCTTCCGCGGCGCCGGCGCCGCCACTCCGGCGATGGTCAGCCGGTTCGGGTGAAGTTCCAGCGCCACCACCATGGCCTTTTGGTTATCCGGTTCGCCGGCGTGCACGTCTCCCCGGCACCGCCCCATAATGACGACGTCCCCGGAAGCGAAAATCCGGGCGCCCGGGTGAACGTCCCCCACCAGAACCAGATTTCCGGAGTGGGTAACCTGCTGCCCGGAGCGCAGCTGGGTGCATACCAGCCGGGCGCGCTCGCCCGCCCCGTTTTGGGCCGGACGGACCGGCCAGCGGATGTTCGGGGCGGGAACCAGCCCGTATTGCCGGCAGATGTTTTCCAGCTCCACCTGCTGCTCTGCGTTCAAGGCCGTGTTTCCCTGATAGAGGGTAAATTTGGCGCCCCGGAAAAAGCCCCGGGCCGCTTCGATTTTATGTTTCAAGTTATTTTTAATCTCTTCAAATTCCCTTTCCGGGTCAAAAAAGATGACCAGACCTTCGCGCGTTCCTTTAATGCTGACAAGTTCCTTCGCCAAGGGACATCCACCCTTCCAGGATTTTCTTTCTACGGGTAAAATTCGACTTGCCCGCTCTTTTTCCTGCCGGAAACGAAAAGTTTGTTTAAAAAAGGCCGGGCTTTGCATAAAAAGGACGTTTTTGCGGTAACTTTACAGTGAAAGGAGGAAAAGAAAATGGCCATTGTCGAAGTAAACGTCACCCCTTTAGGCACCGGCCGGCCGAACATCAGCAGTTACATTGCCAGTTGCTACGACATAATTAAAAATGAGAAGGGGATCAAATACCAGGTTACCCCGATGTCCACCGTAATCGAGGGAGACCTGGACCAGGTGCTGGAGGTGGTCAAAAAAATCCACCGCGTGCCCTTTCAAAACGGCGTGCAGCGCGTCCTGACCTCCCTGACCATTGACGAGCGCACGGACAAGGAAGATTCTATGGAAGCCATGGTGCAATCCGTCGTTACTTAAAGAAGATCCGGGCAAACCTCCATGCGCTTTTCGCACCGCCAGAACGGGATGAAAAAATTCTTTTGTTGGTTCAAATCTTGCAAAGGAGGAAACCGCTTTGCCCGAATGGAGAAGGGATCCGGTGGTTGACCGCTGGGTGGCCATTGCTACCGAGCGGGGCAAGCGGCCGACCGATTTTAAATGCTTAGTGAACGAGCGGAACGATACCGCCTGTCCCTTGTGTGCCGGCTGTGAGCAGCATACCCCGCCCGAAGTTATGGCTTTTCGCCGGGCCGGTACCCCGAAGGACGCGCCGGGATGGTGGGTGCGGGTGGTGCCGAACAAATTTCCGGCGGTAAAAATCGAAGAGGGCCAGGAAGTCTTCCACCGGGGCATCTACGAAGTAAGGGAGGGTTTGGGAGCCCACGAAGTGGTGGTGGAGGTGCCCCAGCACGTTGACAACCTTGACGTCGAGAGCGAAAAACAGGTCGCCGAAATCCTGTGGGCCTGGCGGGAACGATCCCTGGATCTCCGCCGGGACACCCGGTTTAAATACATCCAGATCTTTAAAAATTACGGCAGTACGGCGGGGGCGTCCCTGGAGCACGCCCATTCCCAGATCATCGCCACTCCCATGGTACCCGCCGAAGTCCGGAACGAGCTGGAAGGCTTTCGCCGCTACGCCCAGGCTACGGGCAGGTGTATTTTTTGCGATCTGGTCGCCCAGGAAGCGGCTGAGCGCGAGCGCCTGGTGATCCAGGAGAAGCATTTTCTGGCTCTGGCCCCTTTTGCTTCCCGGTTTCCATTTGAATTGTGGATCGTCCCCACCGAACACCAGTACGATTTTGTGCAGATCCGCGAAGGGCAGGTCCGGGAGCTGGCCCGGGTGCTGCGGGCCTGCCTGCGCAAGTTGTCCGTGCTGCTCTGCGATCCGCCGTACAACCTTGTGCTGCACACTTCGCCGGTGAACGAACCGGAGGTTAAACAATACCACTGGCACCTGGAAATTCTGCCCCGTTTAACCGTGATTGCCGGCTTTGAGCTGGGCACCGGCTACTACATCAATCCCACCCCGCCGGAGTTGGCCGCCCGGTACTTGCGGGAAACGGAGGCGCAGTTTGAAGAAACGCCGTACAGGGAGGTAGGGTAAAAAATGTTTGACCGACCGCTCAAAATCTTGCTGGTTTCGGCGGAAGTAGTGCCGTTTGCCAAAACGGGCGGCCTGGCCGACGTGGCCGGTTCCCTGCCGAAAGCCCTGGCCACCGTGGGCAACCATCAAGCCGGCAACGACGTCCGGGTGACCCTCCCCCATTACAAAGGGATCGAGGGGGCGCGGTACCGGATGGATTTCCCGGTCTTATTTAAAAACCGGGCGGAAACCGCCATCATTCGCGAAGCCTGCTTAGAAGCCCAGTATCGGGGTGAACACCGCCTGGTCCCGGTTTACCTGGTGGATAATCACCATTATTTTTACCGGGACGGCATGTACATGTTTGAAGATGAAGCGGAGCGCTTCGCCTTTTTCTGCCGGGCGGTGCTGGAGATGCTGCCCCAGCTGAACTGGCAGCCAGACGTCATTCACTGCAACGACTGGCAGGCCGGACCGATTCCTTTCTTTTTAAAGGTGCGCTACCGCCACGATTCTTTTTATAACAAAACGGCCACCGTGTTTACTATTCACAACCTGCAGTACCAGGGTAATTTCCCCAAAGAAACCCTCTCTATTTTGGGTGTGGGTGAAGATTACTTTACCCCGGAATTGCTGGAATTTTACGGAACAGTCAGCTTTATTAAAATGGGCATTTTATTTGCCGACGTGGTCAGCACCGTCAGCCGGACCTACGCCGAAGAAATCCAGCGGCCGGAAACGGGTGAGCGCCTGGACGGCCTTTTGCGGATGCGCGCGGCGGATCTTTACGGCATCGTGAACGGTATTAATTATCACGAGTTTAACCCCCGGACGGACCCCCGCATCCACCGCAATTACGACCGGGATTCCCTGGAAAATAAGCGGGAAAACAAATACGCCCTGCAAAAAGAAATGGGCCTGCCCGTCAAAAACACCCCTGTTGTAGCGATGATTTCCCGCCTGGTGGAGCAAAAGGGCCTCGACCTGGTGGCGCGGATTATTGATCAATTAATGGAGATGGACCTGCAGTTCGTTCTGTTGGGGACGGGAGATCCGTATTACGAAAAAATTTTTAAGGAAATAAAAAGCAAATATCCCGGCAAGGCAGGCGTCCACATCGGCTTTAACGCTATCCTGGCCCAGCGCATTTACGCCGGCGCGGACATGTTCCTGATGCCCTCGCGTTTTGAGCCCTGCGGGCTGGGCCAGCTGATCGCCATGCGCTACGGGACCATTCCCATCGTCCGCGCTGTAGGCGGCCTGGCGGACACCGTCCACGATTTTAACCCCGTTACGGGCTCCGGTAACGGCTTTGTCTTCGCCGAATACAGCGAAGAAGCCCTGCTGCACGCCGTGAAACGGGCGCTGGCCCTCTACCGCGACGACCCCGGCCAGTGGCAGAAACTCGTCCGCCACGCGATGGAAATTGACTATTCCTGGGCGCGCTCGGCGGTGGAATACCTGCAGCTGTACCAGGAAGCGCTGGCCAGGCACATGCAGAAGGCGAAAATAGCTTAAGGGCAGGGATAGACAAACGAACGGCGGGCGCCGGAAAATAATTTGGAGCAAAAGCAGGAATTTAACAAGAATCGAAGAAAAAGTAGATTATTAACTGGATGTTCTAATAATGCGCATGGGAACCGGCCGGCAGTGAAGGGGGTGAACTTTTCTCGATCATGTCTTTGACCATGTGCACTTTTTCCCCGGGCAGCCTGAAACGCCGCCAAAAGTCTTTGCTTCGGCCCGCCGGCCGCCGGCAAATCCGGAAATCCAGGATGGGCATAGGGAAACCGGCCAGGGTGAGCAGCCCCCTGTGCCGACTATTGTTTTCATCAGTCAGTCAAATAAAATCCGGGACAGGCAAGGACAAGGCTGCTAAAAAAGCCGTCTCAGGTGCCCGGCCTGATTTACTGCCAGATCCATGGTTCCAGAAAAAAAGGGGGAGAAGAGATGAAAATTGTCGTTCTGATGAAGCAAACCTTCGACACCGAAGCCAAGATCACCCTCGACAGCCAGGGCAAGATTAACCGGCAGGGGGTCAACCTGATCATCAACCCCTACGACGAATTTGCCGTGGAAGAGGCGCTGCGGATTAAAGAAAAGCACGGGGGAGAGGTTGCTTTAGTCAGCGTCGGGGGAGACAGCGTCCAGGAAGCCTTGCGCCAGGCCCTGGCCATGGGCGCCGACCGGGCGGTGCTGATTAACCCGGAGATGGAAGAAGTGGACGAATTTACCACCGCCACCATCCTCGCCAAAGCCGTGTCCGGTCTGGAGTATGACCTGATCCTGGGCGGCTGGCGGGCCATCGACGACGGCAGCGCCCAGGTGGCGGGCCGCGTGGCGGAAATCTTAGACCTCCCCGTGGTCAACCAGGTCACCAAAATCGAAATTGAAGCCGGCAAAGCGGTCGCCACCCGCGACATCGAAGGTGGGAGCGAGGTTGTGGAAGTTCCCTTGCCGGCCGTTTTGACCGCCCAAAAAGGGTTGAACGAGCCGCGTTACCCGACCATGAAAGGGATCATGCAGGCCAAAAAGAAGCCGATGGAGAAAAAGAATCTGGCCGACCTGGGCTTGAGCGACGACCAGGTGGCCCCCAAAGTGAAGGTGCTGGAATACTTCCTGCCCAAGCCCCGGGCCGCCGGCAAAATTCTCGAAGGCGAAGTTCCCGAAGCAGTGGCCGCCCTGGTCAAAGCCTTACGCGAAGAAGCCAAGGTTATCTAAGAAGGAGGAAGGGCAAGTGGCGAAAGGAATCTGGGTTTACGCGGAAGTCCGCGACAACAAAATTAAAAAAGTTACCTACGAAATTTTAAGCGCCGGGCGCAAGTTTGCCGACCAGCTGGGCGAAGAACTGTGCGCCGTCCTGGTAGGCAAGGGCGTGGCGGAACTGGCCCCGGGCCTGGGCGCCTACGGAGCCGATAAAGTATACGTCATCGAGGGGGACCGGCTGGAAAACTACACCACCGACGGCTATACCAAAGTGGTTGCCGATTTACTGAAAACGTATCAGCCCTCCGCTTTTCTTTTGGGCTGCACCATCCGCGGCCGGGACCTGGCCGCCCAGGTGGCCCAGCGGCTGAACACGGGCCTGCTGACCGACTGCACGGACATCGCCTTAGAAGACGGCCAGCTGGTCTTCACCCGGCCGATTTACGCCGGCAAGGCCTTTATTAGAGCGTGCTGCCCGGAGGCCCGGCCGGTAATGGCCACCATCCGGCCGAACGTCCTGCCCGTGGCCGCTCCCCAGGAGGGCAAAACCGCCGAAGTCGTCCCGGTAAGCGCCGATCCCGGCGACCTCCGGCAGGTCATCCGGGAGGTCGTCCGCCAGGTCAGCACCCGTCCCGAGCTTACGGAGGCGGACATCATCGTTTCCGGCGGCCGCGGCATGAAGGGCCCCGAAAACTTCAAGATTTTAGAAGAGCTGGCCGATGTTTTAGGCGCCGCCGTGGGTGCTTCCCGGGCCGCCGTGGACGCCGGCTGGGCGCCGCACAGCATGCAGGTGGGCCAGACGGGCAAAACCGTGTCCCCCACCATCTACATTGCCTGCGGGATCTCCGGGGCCATCCAGCACCTGGCCGGAATGGGCTCCTCAAAATGCATCGTGGCCATCAACAAGGACCCGGAGGCCAATATCTTCAAAGTGGCCACCTACGGCATCGTGGCCGATCTGTTCCAGGCCGTGCCCGTGCTCACGGAAGAATTTAAAAAGCTGCTCGCCTCATCGTAAAAAGAGAGGGGGAAAACTTTTTAGCATGCGCGAAGTAGTGATTGTCAGCGGAGCACGAACAGCCATCGGCTCTTTCGGCGGTTCCCTGAAAGACGTTCCAGCGATTAAGCTGGGCAGCCTGGTGATTAAGGAGGCGCTGAAAAAGGCCGGCTTAAGGCCGAAATCCGGCGAAGAACTGCTGGGCTTCGGTCCGGATGCGTTGAAGGGCGACGGGCTGACCGAACTGGAAAAATCGTCTGCCGACTGGGACGATTCCCTGCGGGAGGTTCAGGTGGACGAGGTGATCATGGGCAACGTCCTCCAGGGCGGCCAGGGCCAGAACCCGGCCCGCCAGGCGGCTGTTTACGCCGGAGTGCCCAAGGAAACTACCGCTTTTACCGTCAATAAGGTCTGCGCTTCCGGATTAAAGGCCATTACCCTCGCCGCTCAGGCCATCATGCTGGGGGAAGCGGAGGTAGTGGTGGCCGGCGGCATGGAAAACATGAGCTGCGCTCCCTACCTGCTGCCCAGGGCCCGCTGGGGCTACCGGATGGACGTCAACGCCAAAGGGGAATGTGTGGATTTAATGGTTTTCGACGGGCTCTGGGAAATCTTTTACGGCTACCACATGGGCAATACGGCCGAAAACGTCGCGGCCAGGTACGGAATCACCCGCCGGGAGCAGGATGAAATCGGCCTGCTCAGCCACCAGCGGGCCCGGGCGGCGATCAAGGAAGGCCTTTTCCAGGAAGAAATTGTGCCCGTGGTCATCCCGCAAAGAAAGGGCGATCCCGTCGTCTTCGCCACCGACGAGCGGCCCATGGATACCACCCTGGAAAAAATGGCCAAGCTGCCGCCGGCCTTCCGCAAAGACGGGGTGGTCACGGCGGGCAACTCTTCCGGGATCAACGACGGGGCGGCCGCCGTGGTCTTGATGTCCCGCCGGAAGGCCGAAGAGCTGGGCCTGGAGCCCTGGGTAACCATAAAGGCGTACGCATCCGGCGGCGTGGATCCCGCCTACATGGGCGTAGGCCCCGTTCCGGCGGTCCGAAAGGTCCTGAAAAAAGCGGGCCTTTCCGTTGCCGATCTGGACGTCGTCGAGCTGAACGAAGCCTTTGCCGCCCAGGCCATCGCCTGCCTGCGGGAGCTTGGTTTGGGCCTGGAAAAAACCAACCCCCTGGGCAGCGGCATTTCCCTGGGGCACCCTATCGGCTGCACCGGCGCCCGGCTGGTCGTCACCATCATGCACGAAATGAAACGGAAAGGGCACCGTTACGGCCTGGTCACCATGTGCATCGGCGGCGGCCAGGGAATGGCCATGCTGGTGGAAAGTAAGGTTTAAAAGGAGGCGGGCAAAGTGACCTGGACCAATATCCTGGTGACGAAAGAGGAAAACATCGCCATTCTCACCATTAACCGGCCGAAAGTATTAAACGCTTTAAACTACGAAACCGTGGCGGAAATCGGCCAGGCCATGGAGCAGCTGGAAGCTGACCCGGAGGTACGGGTAATCATCATTACCGGTGCCGGCGACCGGGCTTTTGTGGCCGGGGCGGACATCGTCTACATGAGCAAGTTGACCCCTCTGGAAGCGCGGGATTTTGCCCGGAAGGGACAACTGGTCCTGAACAAAATTGAGAACCTGGCCAAACCCGTTATCGCGGCCATCAACGGCTTTGCCTTAGGCGGCGGCTGCGAGCTGGCCATGGCGTGCGACATCCGGGTTGCTGCGGAAAACGCCAGGCTGGGCCAGCCGGAAGTAAATCTGGGCATTATGGCCGGCTTTGGGGGAACCCAGCGTTTAACCCGCCTGGTGAACCCCGGCTGGGCAAAGGAAATCCTTTTTACCGCCGATCAATACGACGCCCAGACTGCTGAAAAGATCGGTCTGGTCAATCACGTCGTACCGGCGGAGCAACTGCTGGACTTCTGCCGGGATCTGGCCAAAAAGATCGCCCGGCGCGGGCCCGTAGCCGTCCGCCTGACCAAAGAAGCGGTCAACGAGGGGCTGGAGATGGATCTGGATAAGGCCCTTGCCCACGAAGCCGATCTCTTCGGCGTGTTGTTCTCAACCGAAGACAGTAAAGAAGGGATTGCTGCGTTCATTGAAAAGCGCAAACCGGACTTTAAAGGAAAATGATCTAATGTCGCAGAAAAGACATAATTATGGTCACGTAGCTGACAGACTGGTGGACACCGAACAAACATAATAAAAGTCAGCTGAATCAACTGGATATTTTCCTATACCTCCTTTCCCCGTGTCCTGCTTTTGGCAGGACTTTTTTACCGGGTTTTTACCTTTCCTTTTTCTTTTGGCCAAGGTGCCTCCGCCCGTACTTATATCTCGAATAGATCTTTCTTATCTTCTATTTTTCACTGGTTTTTTAATAATAACTTGTGCTATAATTTAAAGAAAATTGGCCAAGGAGGTCTGGTTTTATGTTTATCAAAGATCACATGACCCCAAACCCGATTACCATTCCCTCTAATACCCCTATTTTAGAAGCGTTAGACATCATGAAGAAGCAAAAAATCAGACAGCTTCCGGTTGTGGATAAGGGTGTTTTAACAGGATTGGTTACCAGGTACGATCTCCTGACGGTTTCGCCATCCCCGGCCACTACCTTAAGCGTCTTCGAAATGAATTACCTCCTTTCCAGGATGGTCGTTAAAGAGGTGATGATCAAGAATCCACCTACGATCAGCCCGGAGGCGAATATTGAAGAAGCGGCCGTGATTATGCGCGAGCACAAAATAGGCTCGCTTTTGGTAGTCGAGAATAACAAGCTGGTAGGCATCATTACCGAATCGGATTTGTTTGAGGCCCTGATTAAACTTTTTGGTTTCCGCCGGGCCGGAACCAGAATAGTTATTGAGACGGAAAACAGGGTCGGAGCTTTGGCGGATATGCTGGACGTAGTGAGGGATCATAATATTAGCGTGATCGGAATAGCCTGCGTGGAGAGGCCGGAGCAAAAAGTCCAGGTTGTTTTGCGATTGAATACCACCGAACCCGGCCCACTGGTGGAAGAATTTAAGAATAAAGGTTTTGACGTCCGGTCAATCAGCTAAAAACCGGTGTGCGTGGATAAAATAAAAAGTGATTCACCCAATCGGAAGTGCGGGGAGAAACGACTCCCCCATTCCGATTCCTATTTGGTTAAAAGGGAGCAGGAAAACATGGAGATGCAGGAAACCCAGGTTTTGGCCAGGTATGCGACAATAGCCGTGGATATTGCGACCAGGATTGTACGCGGGGAATACCGGGAGGGGCAAAAGGTATTCGGTCGTTCCACACTGGCGGGCAGGTACAGCGTTTCTCCGGAGACCATCCGGAGGGCCTTGACCCTCCTTCAGGAGACAGGGATTGTCCAGGTTGTTCCCGGAGTAGGGGTGGTGGTCAGGTCCCAAAAAGCCGCCGAAAGTTTTTTGGCCGAATACGGCCACCGGCAGGTGCTGCGCCACATGCAGCAGAAGCTGCACCGCCTGCTCAGGGAAAGGGATAAGATAAATCTGGAAATCGAGAAGTTGATGAACGAATTGCTCGATTATACCTTTAAAATGGCCGGAAACCTGCAGCGGATCGAAGAGATCAAGGTATCTCCCGACTCGCCGCTGGTCGGGAAATCTCTGGCGGAGGCCGAGTTTCGCACCAGAACGGGGGCTACCGTGCTTTCTATTTACCGGAACGGGGAAGAAATTTTATCTCCTCAGGCAGATACCGTCATTTACAGCGGCGATGTTTTGATTGTCCTGGCCCCGCCGGAGTTGAAAGAGCAGGTATACGATCTGGTGAGCGGGAATCATAAGTAGAGGTCCAACGTACGGAATTCCGGAATAAGCGAAAGGATATAAGGACGCTGGTGCGCAAAATAATGGTGATTGTTGATGGACGAGCATTACATGAGGCTAGCCCTGGAACTGGCGAAAAAGGCAGAAGGGTATACCGGCCCTAATCCCATGGTGGGGGCCGTGATTGTTAACGATGGGAAGATTGTGGGGAAAGGTTACCACAGCAGAGCAGGGTCGGCCCACGCGGAGATCGTGGCCTTAAATGAGGCGGGAGAAAAGGCGCGCGGCGCCACTCTTTACGTTAGCCTGGAGCCCTGCTGCCACTACGGACGCACGGGACCGTGCGTGGAAGCGATCATCGCGGCAAAGATCAAAAAAGTAGTGGTCGCCATGGTGGACCCCAACCCGCTGGTGGCCGGAAAGGGCCTCGCTTTGCTTAAGCGCGCCGGCATAACCGTTGCCGCCGGCGTTCTGGAAGAGGAAGCGCGCCGCTTAAACGAAGTTTTCGTTAAATACATTACCACCGGGCTTCCTTTTGTTGTGCTGAAGGCAGCGGTGAGCCTGGACGGCAAGATTGCCACCCGGCTAGGTGAATCACAATGGATTACTTCTGACGAGTCGCGTTTATCCGGGCACCGTTTGCGGCACCGCTACGATGCCATTTTAGTAGGCGTAAATACGGTTATCATCGATAATCCTTCTTTGACCACACGCTTGCCGGAAGAAGGAGGGAAAGATCCCGTAAGGGTAATTGTCGACAGTTGGGCCCGCACTCCTCTGGACGCAAAAGTTATGGCCCGGCCGTCGGCAGCTCCTGTTCTGGTCGCGGTAACGGAAAAAGCTCCGGAAGAGCGGATCACTGCCTTGAAGGAGGCAGGCGCCGAAGTTTTGGTTGTGCCGGCGGAGAAAGGGCGGGTTAATCTGCAGGTATTGATGAAGGAACTGGCGAAGAAAGAAATCACCAGTGTGCTCATCGAGGGCGGGGCGGAAGTTCACGCCTCCGCTTTAAGTGCCGGTATTGTTGATAAAGTCGTCTGGTTTATTGCTCCCAAAATCATCGGCGGGAGAGAAGCTCCCGGCCCGGTTGGAGGACGGGGGGCGGGGCGGCTGGCCGAGGCGATTCTGTTGCGGGATCTTCGCCTGCAACGTTGTGGTGAAGATATCCGCGTGGAAGGCTACATTGTTCATTGAATTCGCATTTGGGGTGAACAGAAGGTTGTTTACCGGCATCGTCGAGGAACTGGGCAGGATCCGGAAGATCACCAGGGGAGCCGCTTCCGCCCGCTTGCAGATTGAGGCCCGGCAAGTGCTGGAAGGGAGCGTGCCGGGAGAAAGCATCGCCGTTAACGGAGTCTGCCTTACCGTTGCTGTTTTGGGTAAAAATTTTTTCACCGCCGACGTGATGGCCGAAACCCTGGCGAAAACAAACCTGGGACAACTGGCGCCCGGCGATCACGTTAACCTCGAGCGCGCCTTGCGGCTGGACGGCCGCCTGGGAGGGCACCTGGTAAGCGGCCACGTAGATGGCGTGGGAACCATCGCCAGGCGCGAGCCTCACGATATTGCCACTCTGATCACGATTAATGCCCCTCAAGAAGTGATGCGCTATATTATTAAAAAAGGTTCCGTGGCTATTGACGGCGTCAGTCTAACGGTGGTAGATTTTAATGATAGCAGCTTTCAGGTTTCCCTCATCCCCCATACGGCCAGGGTAACGACTCTGGGTTTTAAAGGCCCCGGAGAGTTGGTCAACCTGGAGGCCGACCTGATTGGCAAGTATGTGGAGCGGCTTTTGTTCCAGAGCCAAAACAACGCCGGGAAAAAACTATCTTTAGAGTTTTTGGCCGAGCACGGTTTTTTATAAACAAGGTAAAGCGGTAAAAAAGCAAAAGAATAAGAGTACGATAAATAACCCCCTTTGCAAGCAGAAAGCCCGGCCTTGTGAACTTGTGTGGATAATATTTGCGAAGCGAGGTAAAACAATATGGAGTTTCGTTTTCACACTATCGAGGAGGCCGTTGAAGATATCCGCGCGGGGAAAATGATCGTCGTGGTCGACGACGAAGACCGCGAAAACGAAGGGGACCTGGTGATGGCCGCCGAAAGGGTAACCCCGGAAGCAGTGAATTTCATGGTTACCCACGGGCGCGGCCTGGTTTGCCTGCCCATTATCGGAGCACGGCTGGACGAACTGGAGCTCCCGCTGATGGTAACGCGGAATACAGATCCGCACGGCACCGCCTTTACTGTTTCCATTGACCATAAAGACACAACCACGGGGATATCTGCCCACGAACGAGCCTTTACCATTAAATCCGTTTTAGATCCGGCCACCCGGTCGGAAGACCTCCGGCGCCCGGGGCACATCTTCCCCCTGCGGGCTAAGGAAGGCGGCGTGTTGCGCCGGGCGGGGCACACCGAAGCAGCAGTTGATCTTGCCCGGCTGGCGGGTCTTTACCCGGCCGGGGTGATTTGCGAAATCATGAAAGAAGACGGGACCATGGCCCGGGTACCCGAGTTGATCCAGTTTTGCCGGCGCCACGGCTTAAAAATGATCACCATCGCCGACTTAATTCAATACCGGCGGCGCACCGAAAAGCTGATCAGAAAAGTAGACGAAGCCAAACTACCGACCAGGTTTGGCGAGTTTACCGCCGTGGCGTACGAAAGCATATTGGATAAAAAAGGCCACCTTGCTCTGGTGAAGGGGGATCTAACCAGCGTGGAGGCGCCTTTGGTGAGGGTGCATTCGGAATGTCTGACCGGCGACGTGTTTGGTTCCCTGCGGTGCGACTGCGGCGACCAGTTAAAACGCGCCCTGGAGATGATCGAGGAAGAAGGCGTGGGGGTTGTTTTATACATGCGCCAGGAAGGGCGCGGAATCGGGCTTTTAAATAAAATCCGGGCTTACAAGCTCCAGGATCAGGGCAAGGACACGGTGGAAGCCAACGAAGCGCTCGGTTTTCCGCCCGATTTAAGGGATTATGGAATCGGCGCCCAGATCCTGGTGGATCTCGGCCTGAAAAAGATCCGGATCATGACCAACAACCCGCGGAAAATAGCCGGCCTGGAAGGCCACGGCCTGCAGGTTGTGGCCCGGGTGCCGATTGAAATTTCTCCCTGTAAAACAAATCATTTTTACCTGGCGACGAAGAAGCGCAAGCTCGGACATATGCTCAACCTTACGGGCTAAAAGCGGTTGCTGTTCGTCAGGGGTCGGCTGTTGAACCCGGCTTGAACAAGCCCCGGCTGCCGGTAAGGATTAAAACGGCCCAAAGAATGTTGCCTGGGAACTGGCAGCCCGGTTCCCGGTTAAAGTTATAATGAAGGAGCAGGTTCTTATGGGAAAAGTTTACGAAGGTCATTTATTGGGGGAAGGTTTACGATTCGGCCTGGTGGTTGGCCGTTTTAACGAGTTTATCACCAACCGCCTGTTAAGCGGCGCGCTCGACGCCCTTAAGCGCCACGGCGTTTTGGAGCAGGACGTAGAAATAGCCTGGGTGCCGGGAGCCTTTGAAATTCCCCTGGCTGCCCGCAAGATGATTGAAAGGCAGCGATTTGACGCGATCATTTGCCTGGGAGCGGTAATCCGCGGCGCAACCCCCCATTTTGAATACGTGGCGGCCGAAGTATCGAAAGGGGTTGCCAGGATCAGCCTGGAAACCGGCGTACCGGTGGCCTTCGGTATTATTACTGCCGACAGCCTGGAACAGGCCATTGAAAGGGCGGGCACAAAGGCCGGGAACAAGGGCTGGAACGCCGCCCTCACGGCGTTGGAAATGGCCAATTTGCTCAAAAATATGGATAAATAGCAATTAAGTCACGAGGAAGTTGCAGGATTGACAGTTGACCACGGCGTAAGGTTGCTTAATCCCCTTGAGTTACTTCGAAAATAAACAAGTATTAGGCGGGGGCGGGGTGAAGAAAATCAAAACTGTTGAGAGCTTACAGGAAGTAGCCGAATTCAGAGTGTCTCCCGACCGGCTGCTTTTTTCAGCCAGCGAAGGAGAGATCCGCCAGGGCTGGACAACGGATATTTACTTTATAAAAACCAGGGAAATCCTGCGGGCCATGGGTTTGCAGGATACTCCGGTGGTGGCGGAAATTTTTGCCGGAAGGCCCGGCATTCTGGCCGGAGTTCCAGAGGTAAAAAATCTTTTAGCAGAAACCGGCGCGGAAATCTGGGCTTTGCCGGAAGGTGAACCTTTCGGCGAAAAAGAAGTAATCATGCGTATTGCCGGCCCGTACGATTGTTTCGGTCTTTACGAAACTGCTCTTTTGGGCATCCTGGCCAGTTCCAGCGGGTGGGCCACCGCCGCCCGGCGCTGCAAAGAGGCGGCCGGGACAAAAAGAGTCGTTTGTTTTGGCGCCCGCCACGTCCACCCGGCAGTCGCTCCGGTGATGGAAAGGGCGGCGATCGTTGGCGGCGCGGACGGCGCCAG
>JBFMBG010000010.1:0-56562 GCA_040755215.1 Bacillota bacterium
GATGAAATACCGGAAACGCTCCTTACCCGCCTGCAACGATCGTCTCCTGAGGATAAGTTTTTAGAAGGCGTCCAACTACACCCCCGGTACACTTTTGAAACTTTCGTGGTGGGGAACAGCAACCGCTTCGCGCACGCCGCCTGTATGGCGGTGGCCGAGTCGCCGGCGGCGGCTTACAACCCGCTTTTTATCTACGGCGGTGTAGGCCTTGGCAAAACCCATCTCATGCACGCCATCGGCCACTACATAATCAATAATAATAAAAACCTCAAGGTTATGTACGTAACGACCGAAAAATTTACCAACGAGCTAATCAGCGCCATAAGAGAAGATGACACGGAGGAATTCCGCAGTAAATACAGGAGCATCGACATTTTGCTGGTGGACGACATTCAATTTCTAGCCAAAAAAGAAAGAACCCAGGAAGAATTTTTCCACACCTTTAATACATTATACGAAGCTAATAAACAGATCATTATTTCGAGCGACCGGCCCCCGCGCGACATACCTACGTTAGAGGACAGGCTCCGCTCGAGGTTTGAGTGGGGTTTAATAACTGACATCCAGCCGCCGGATTTGGAAACGCGCATCGCCATCCTTCAAAAAAAAGCCCAATTGGAAAATCTTGAAATTCCACTGGACACCCTTTCCTATATCGCCAGTAAAATTGAGTCGAACATCCGGGAATTGGAAGGAGCACTGATTAAACTTATTGCTCACGCCACCTTATACAGGTGTGAAATCAACTGCGAGGTGGCCAGGGAAGCCCTGAAAGATTATTTGTCTAAAAATGAAAAACCGAGGCAGATTAATATTTCACTTATTCAAAGGATTGTCGCCGAATATTACCACGTCCGCCCGGAAGATCTGCGCTCGAAAAAGCGCACCAGGGACGTTGCCTTCCCAAGGCAAGTGGCCATGTACCTGTGCCGCAAACTTATCGACGCTTCACTACCGAAGATTGGGGAAGAGTTTGGCGGCCGGGACCACACCACCGTCCTGCACGCCCTGGAAAAAATAACGGAACAAATGAAGGTGGACTACGGCTTACAAACAACAATTTCAGAAATAGAAGAAAAAATCCGGCAGCAATAAAAAAAAATAATTTAATTATTAACTTTTTTTACACAGGACATGTGCCTCACTAAACATTAAAAAAAGGGTTTTTCCACTTATTCAGGGACGCTACTACGGATACTCACTTATTTAATTATCTTCTTGAAAGGATGTTGGAAGGTGAATTTTACCACCACAAAATCAAATCTATTACACGTCGTGCAAACCGTGTACAGATCGAGCCAGGCAAAGGCTACCTTACCAATTCTGGGGGGGATTTTATTTAAAAGTCAGGACGGCGAACTGACCGCTACTTCCACGGATATTGACCTTACGCTGCAATGCCGGGTGCCGGTGGAAATTATCCGGGAAGGAGTGATTTGCCTGCCGGCGCGCCAGATCATGGACATCGTCCGGTGCCTGCCCGACGCGGTCATCCAGATTGAGAATGACGAAGAGACCAACAGTGTAAAAATTCTTTACGACGATTCCCAGATAAACCTGAAGGGTTATCCTCCGGATCAATTTCCAGCCCTGCCGGAGTTATCCGGGCAGGCCTCCTTCCAGCTAACGCAGGGTTTACTAAAGGAGATGATCAGGCAGACCATTTACGCCGTCTCCACAGATAAAACGCGCCCGCTTTTCACGGGGGTGCTGTTTGAAAATTACAATCAAAAGTTGCGGCTGGTGGCTACCGACACGCACCGCCTGGCGCTGCGCGAAACGGAAATAGAGAGCGGGCAATTCAACAACGTGATTGTTCCGGGCAACGCCCTTTCGGAGTTAACCAGAATAATCCGCAATGAAGAAGAACCCGTTAAGGTGACCATCAGTAAGAACCACATCTCCTTTGCCTTTAAGGACGCTCTGTTGATTTCCAGGCTCATCGCCGGCCAGTTCCCTGCTTATAACCAGATCATCCCTAACAGCTTCACGGCCCGCCTGGTGATGAATACGGTTGAATTAAGCAACGCCCTGGCGCGGGCAGCCCTGTTGATTGATGAAGAAATGCCCGTTTTGCGTTTTAACCTGGACGCAGCGCAATCGCTTATTTCCCTGCATACATCTTCCGGCTGGATTAAGGAACGGCTGAAGGCAAATTACCAGGGAGAAGCAATGGAAATTTACTTTAACGCCCGTTACCTGATCGAGACCTTGCGCGTTATTCCCAGCGAAGAAGTGGCGGTTAATTTTACCAGTCCGCTAAGCGCCGCAATCATTCAGCCGGCGGGAAGAGAAGACTGCCTGGCGCTTCTCTTGCCGGCCCGACCGAAGAACAGTTAAATAGTTAAAGAAAGGGGAAAATTACGTGTTTTTACATTTAGGGAAGGATGTAATAGTTTCCAAGGGAGAAATTATTATGATTTTAGATTACCGCACCGACGTTAAAACCTTGCTTAATGAAGACGGGTTTATCCGTAACCTGGCCGAAGAGGGTAAGGAAAAGTCCTGGGTGATTACTTCCCGGGAAGTTTTTATCTCACCTATTTCCAGTAATACCTTAAAAAGAAGGGCGGAAAATTTTATTTAGATAAAAGATATCCTGCGGCCCGGGATCCGGCGGGTGTTGCGGGTGTTTTTCTTTTTATTGAAGATGTGCTAAAATAATCTATGGTAAAGGAGGTCGGGCCTTGGAGGTAAAAAAGAACAGCTACGACGTAGAAGAAATCCAGGTATTAGAAGGGCTGGAGGCCGTGCGCTTAAGACCGGGCATGTATGTCGGCAGCACCAGCGCCAGAGGCCTGCACCACCTGGTTTACGAAGTGATCGACAACAGCATCGACGAGGCAATGGCAGGTTACTGCAGCCGCATAGAAGTTACAGTGCATAAAGACAACAGCATCACCGTCGTCGACGACGGGCGCGGCATACCCGTCGGCATCCACCCAAAAACGGGCCTTCCTGCGCTGACCACCGTTTTAACGATGCTGCACGCCGGCGGCAAGTTCGGCGGCAAAGGGTATAAAGTTTCGGGAGGGTTACACGGCGTAGGTGTTTCGGTTGTAAACGCCCTGTCCGAGTGGCTGGAGGTGGAGGTAGAAAGGGAAGGTCACGTATACAGGCAGCGCTTCGAGCGGGGGACGCCGGTCACTCCCCTGGAGGAAACCGGTAATACTGACCGCAGCGGTACGAAGGTTACCTTTAAACCAGACGGTGAAATTTTTGAAGAGGTCGTTTTCAGCGCCGAAACAATTATCCAGCGCCTGCGGGAGCTATCCTTTTTAAATAAAGGATTAAAGATAGTTTTTAAAGACGAAAGGACGGGTCAAAACGTCGCCTTTCAGTACGACGGGGGCATCCGGGACTTCGTCGGCTACCTGAATAAAAACAAGAATGTTTTCCACCCCCCGATTTACTTTAACCGCCGGAAAGACGAAGTAAGCGTCGAGGTGGCCATGCAATACACCGACGGTTACGTGGAAAGTTTGTTTTCCTACGCCAACAACATTCATACGATCGACGGGGGCACCCACGAGGCCGGGTTTAAAAGCGCCCTGACGAGGGTAATTAATGACTACGGAAAAAAATATAACCTTTTAAAGAACGGTGCGCCGCCGCTGACCGGCGAGGATATCCGGGAAGGACTGACCGCAGTAGTCAGTGTGAAGGTTCCGGATCCCCAGTTCGAGGGACAGACGAAAACGAAGTTGGGCAATAGTGCGGTAAGGAGTATTGTCGACGCTATGGTCAGTGAGGAGTTGGCTTCTTATCTGGAGGAAAATCCGGCCGTCGCAAAAAAAATCATTGAAAAAGTGATCAGTGCCGCGCGTGCCCGGGAGGCGGCGCGCAAGGCCCGGGAGTTGACAAGACGAAAAACCGCCCTGGAAAACTCCACCCTGCCCGGAAAACTGGCCGACTGCTCCGAGCGCGACCCGCGCTACTCGGAAATATACCTGGTGGAAGGGGATTCCGCGGGGGGTTCCGCAAAATCCGGGCGGGACAGGCGCTTTCAAGCCATCCTGCCCCTGCGCGGGAAAATCCTTAACGTCGAGAAGGCCAGGCTGGATAAGATCCTGGCCAATGACGAGATCAGGGCCTTGATTACCGCCCTGGGGACGGGGATCGGGGACGAGTTTGACCTCTCTAAAGCCAGGTACCATCGGATCGTCATCATGAGCGACGCGGACATTGACGGCGCCCACATCAGGACACTACTGCTCACCTTTTTATACAGGTACATGCGGCAGTTAATCGAGGCAGGGTACGTTTTCATCGCCCAGCCGCCGCTTTACCAGGTAATTAAAGGAAAAACGTCCCACTACGCTTACAGTGACGCTGAACTGGAAAGTTTACTGCAGAATATTGGCAGAAACGGCGTGGTTATCAAGCGGTACAAAGGCCTTGGGGAAATGAACCCCGAGCAGCTTTGGGAAACCACCATGAACCCCGAAAAAAGAACTATGTTGCAGGTAACCTTAAAAGACGCCATCGAAGCGGACATGCTGTTCTCCATGCTGATGGGCGACCAGGTGGAGCCGCGGCGCGACTTCATCCAGGAAAACGCCCTCTTCGTCCGCAACCTGGACGTATAGGGTCATTTTAATTTAAAAACCAGGTACAAAGCTTACCAGGCACAAAGGCACAAAGTTAATAAAGTTGATTTTTCAGGTACATTTAGCTTCGTGCCTCAGTACCTTAAGTTAATTTTTATTGGAATCACGGAGGGAGAAGTTTAATTTGGCCGTAGAAATCGGAAAGGTAGTTCCCATCGACATAAACGAAGAAATGAAGCATTCCTACCTGGACTACGCGATGAGCGTGATTGTCGGGCGGGCCCTCCCCGACGTCCGGGACGGGCTGAAGCCGGTGCACCGCCGGATTGTTTACGGCATGCACGAACTGGGGATGACCCCGGACAAACCGCACCGGAAGAGCGCCAATATCGTCGGCTACGTCCTGCAAAAATTTCATCCGCACGGCGACGTAGCCGTTTATGATGCCCTGGTGCGCCTGGCCCAGGACTTTTCCTGCCGGTACCCGCTGATTGACGGACACGGCAACTTCGGTTCGCTGGACGGAGACGCCCCGGCGGCCATGCGTTACACCGAGGCGCGCATGGCCAGGATTACCCTGTTCATGCTCTCGGACATCGAGAAGAACACGGTTGACTTTCTCCCCAACTACGACGGAACCACGGAGGAACCGGTTGTCCTGCCTTCCCGGCTCCCGAACCTTTTGATTAACGGCTCCTCGGGAATCGCCGTCGGGATGGCCACAAATATTCCCCCCCATAATCTAGGGGAAGTTGTCGACGGTGTCGTTACGCTTATTGACAACCCGGAAGCCACCGTCGACGATCTCCTGCGCGTAATCAAAGGGCCGGATTTTCCTACGGGGGGATTGATCGTCGGTGGCGCCGGCCTGCAGGAGGTCTATCAAAAAGGGCGGGGCGTAATCAAAATGCGCGCCCGGACAACTTTCGAAAAAATGGGCGGCGGCAAAGTGGCCGTTATTATCAACGAAATTCCCTACATGGTGAACAAGGCCCGTCTCGTGGAAAAAATTGCCGAACTGGTCAAAGAAAAGAAAATTGACGGCATTACGGATTTACGGGACGAATCGGACCGGCACGGCGTAAGAGTGGTCATCGAGGTAAGAAGGGACGTTAACCCGCAGGTGGTGCTGAACCAGCTTTACAAGCACACGCAGGTGCAGGAGACTTTCGGTGCAATTATGCTGGCGCTGGTCAAAGGAAAGCCGCAAACGTTGAACCTGCGCGCATTGCTCCTGTACTACCTGGAACACCAGAAAGAAGTCGTCACCAGAAGAACGCAGTTTGACCTGGATAAAGCCCGGGAGCGCCTTCACATCGTGGAAGGGCTGCGCATCGCCCTTGACCATATCGATGAAGTCATTAACACGATTCGTTCGTCCCGCACGGTAGAAATTGCCCGCAAGGCGCTGATGACGCAATTCGAACTGTCCCAGAAGCAGGCGGACGCCATCCTGGACATGCGGCTACAGCGGCTGACCGGCCTGGAAAGGGAAAGGGTCGACCAGGAGTACCGGGAACTCCGGGAGAAAATAAAATATTTAAGCGAACTTCTGGCTGACGAGGGAAAAATTTACGGTGTGATAAAAAAAGAAATTCTGGAGATCAAGGAAAAGTTTGCCGACCCACGGAGGACGGCAATTATCTACGAAGACGAAGTAATTGAAAAAGAAGATTTGATTGTCGAAGAAGACGTGGTGATTACCGTAACGGACCAGGGGTACATCAAAAGGATCCCGCTGGAAACCTACCGCCGCCAGAAAAGAGGCGGCCGCGGCGTGACCGGGATGGCCACCAAAGCGGAGGATTACGTCAGGCACTTGTTTGTCACCACGACGCATAACTACCTGCTGTTTTTTACTAATAAAGGGAAGGTATACCGGCTAAAGGTGCACGAAATTCCGGAAGCCGGCCGCCAGGCAAAGGGTACGGCGATCGTCAACCTGCTTCCCGTTACCGGTGAAGAAAAAATAACGGCCATCATTTCCGTGCCGGCCTACCGGCCTGGGCTTTACCTGTTCATGGCGACGCGGCGGGGGATCGTAAAAAAAACCGGCCTGGAATATTTCGAAAACATCAGGCGGGACGGCATCATCGCCATCAACCTGGATCCGGGAGACGAATTAAAAGAAGTACTGCTTACAGATGGAAACCGGGAAGTACTGCTCGGCACGAAAAAGGGCCTTGCCGTCCGCTTCCGGGAGGAGCAGGTGACGCCGCACGGGAGGGCTTCCCGCGGCGTGAGGGGGATTACCCTTCAGGAAGACGACGAAGTAATAGGCGTCGACCTGGTCAGGGAGGGGGCCGGCGTTCTCACCGTCACGGAAAACGGCTACGGGAAGCGCACCCCCATAGAAGAGTACCGCCTGACCGCGCGGGGCGGAAAAGGGATCATCAACATGAAGGTAACGCCCAAAAACGGGTTCGTGATCGGACTGCAGTTGATCGGAAAAAACGAGGAAATAATGCTCGTTTCCCGCGAAGGAATTGTTATCCGCATGCGGGCCAGCGAAATTCCCACCCAGGGGAGAGCAACGCAGGGGGTAACGTTGATGCGGACCGGCGAAAACGATAAGGTCGTGGCCCTGGCCAGAATTGGCGAAGAATAGTTGTTTTCGATCCCTGTCTGCGTTAAAATTATACTAAGAAACTGTTAAAAAATTGGGGGAAAAGAAAATGGGTGAAACGGGAACCTGGACTGTTAAAAAGGGATTGGCGGAAATGCTCAAAGGGGGCGTCATCATGGACGTGACCACCCCTGAACAGGCCAGGATCGCCGAGGAGGCGGGGGCGTGCGCCGTGATGGCCCTGGAGCGGGTGCCGGCAGACATCCGGGCGGCCGGCGGCGTGGCGCGGATGGCCGACCCGACGATAATTTTAAAAATCATGGACGCGGTAACCATCCCGGTGATGGCCAAAGTCCGCATCGGCCACTTCGTGGAGGCGCAAATTTTGGAGGAGCTGGGGGTGGATTATATCGACGAAAGCGAAGTGCTAACCCCGGCCGACGAGCAGCACCATATCAACAAGCACGCCTTCAAGGTGCCCTTTGTCTGCGGAGCGCGCAACCTGGGCGAGGCCCTGCGGCGCATTGCGGAAGGAGCGGCGATGATCAGAACAAAAGGGGAGCCCGGAACGGGTAACGTAGTAGAGGCAGTGCGCCACATGCGCCTGCTGATGGCGGAAATCAGGCGCCTGCAGAACATGCCCCGGGAAGAATTGCCGGCCGCGGCCAAAGAAATGGGCGCGCCTTACGAACTGGTTGTTCAGGTAGCGGAAACCGGCCGGCTCCCGGTGGTTAACTTTGCCGCGGGCGGCATCGCCACCCCGGCGGATGCGGCCATGATGATGCAGTTGGGCTCCGACGGCATCTTCGTCGGGTCGGGAATATTTAAGTCCAAAAACCCGGCCGCCCGCGCCAGGGCGATCGTGGCCGCGACGACCCATTACAACGATCCCAAGGTCCTGGCAGAAGTATCCAAAGATCTCGGCGAAGCAATGCCCGGCCTGGAGATAGCCGCCATCGCCCCCGAGCAAAGGATGCAGGACAGAGGCTGGTGAGTTAATGCTAATTGGAGTACTGGCCATGCAGGGCGCTTTTCGGGAGCACCAGCAGGCACTTGCCGGCTGCGGGGCGGAATCCGTCCAGATCCGCAAGCCGGAGCAACTGGCGGAAATAGACGGACTGATCATCCCCGGCGGGGAAAGCACCACAATAGGAAAGTTAATGATCGATTACGGCCTCTTTGAACCGGTAAAGTCGCTGGGCGAGAGAGGAATGCCAATATTTGGCACATGCGCCGGGATGATTCTTTTAGCAAGGGAAATTGAAGGCACGGAACAACCGAGGCTGGGGCTGATGAATATCAAGGTCAGGAGAAACGCTTACGGCCGGCAGGTGGATAGCTTTGAGGAGGATCTGGAAATACCCGCTCTGGGCAAAGAATTGTTCCGGGCGGTTTTTATCCGGGCGCCTTACATCCTGGAAGTGGCGGACGGTGTGGAAATCCTGGCCCGCCACGCAGGAAAGATCGTCTGCGCCCGGGAAGGCCCTTTTCTGGCCGCCGCTTTTCACCCGGAACTGACTGCGGACGGACGACTGCATAAATATTTTCTGGAAATGGTCAAAAAAAGTATTGCCTAAAAAAATTTTTTGTAGTATATATTTAAGAAAGTTAATCGGCAAACCCAATGCAGGAGAGGAGTAGCCAGCCTGCGCCTTATGCAGAGAGCTGGTGGTTGGTGTAAACCAGTAAGGCTGCTGGTGAAGGAGCGCTCCGAAGGGGGCCCGCTGAAATGGTTGTTGGTGGTAGGTTGTTGGTGGTTAGTGGTTGATTAAATGAGCAATAAAAACCACCAACGACTAACGACCAAAGACTCACGACCAAAATAGGTGGGCACGGAATTTCCGTTAGCGAATCCTGGAGAGGGCAGTTAATTGTTTAACTGTCAACTAGGGTGGCACCGCGGGAGAAAAACCTCTCGTCCCTATCTTGCGTAGAGGGCGGGAGGTTTTAAATTTGGAAAAGGGAGCGAAGGCTTCAATGAAAGATAAGCAGTACTTAATGATCCCAGGCCCGACGCCGGTCCCGCCGGCGGTAGTGGCGGCCATGTCCAGGCCGGTAATCGGGCACCGCAGCGACGACTTCACCAGGTTGTACGAGCGGATTGAGGAAAAAATTAAAGTGGTATTCCAGACCAAAAACGACGTGTTTATTCTGACCTGTTCGGGAACGGGCGGGCTGGAAACGGCCATCGCCAATACGGTCAGCCCGGGGGACCGGGTGCTGGCGCTGGTTACGGGGAACTTCGGCGAACGCTTTGCAAATATTGCCAGGACGTACGGAGCAGAGGTGGAAGAAATTAACTTTGGTTGGGGAAAAGACGTTGATCTGCAGGTTTTGGAGGATAAACTGGCCGCCGATAAAGATTATAAAGTTGTGCTGGCCACCCAAAACGAAACGTCGACGGGGGTTTTAAACAACATCGCCGGCATAGGGTCTCTGGTGGCGAAAACCAACGCGCTTTTGCTGGTGGACGGGGTCAGCGGCGTGGGCGGCATTGAAATAAAAACCGACGCGTGGAATGTAGATATTTTAATTACGGCATCCCAAAAAGCTTTCATGCTGCCGCCGGGCCTGGCCATGGTAAGCGTCAGCGAAAAGGCCTGGCGCGTGATTGAACAAAACAAGTCCCCCCGTTTTTACTTCAGCCTGCCGGCGGCGCGGAAGTCCCTGGCCAAGTGGAATACGGCCTACACTCCGAACGTTACGCTTTTTATGGGGCTGGATGCCGTCCTGGACATGATGTTCGCGGAAGGGCTGGCTAATGTTTACGCCCGGCACATTCTTCTGGCGCGGGCCACGCGCGCGGCGGCAAAATCATTAAACCTTGCATTGCTGGCCGAGGACCGCTGCGCTTCGCCCACCGTTACGGCAATCTACGCGCCGGAAAATATTCCCGCCGACGATTTGCGGAAAGTATTGCGGAGCGAATACGGAATCACGTTTGCCGGCGGTCAAGGGATCCTGAAAGGGAAGATCTTCCGGATCGCCCACATGGGCTACGCCGACAAAATGGATGTACTGATTGCCATAGGCGCCCTGGAAATGGCTTTGGCCCGGATGGGCTACCCGGTTGAGCTGGGGGCGGGCGTGCGCCGGGCCCAGGAAATTTTTCTGGCCGGATCATAACGGCAAGGGAGGAAAAGATCGTGAAAATATTAGCGCTGGATAATGTTTCCGAAGAAGGGCTGGCCCCCCTTTTTGCCCAGGAGGACCTGCAGGTAGTCCGCGGGGAAAAAATGTCCGAGGACGAGCTGATTTCAGTTATCGGAGAATACGATGCGTTGATCGTGCGCAGCGCCACCAAAGTTACGGCGCGGGTGATTGCGGCGGCCAAAAAGCTGAAAGTAATCGGGAGAGCCGGTGTAGGCGTGGACAATATCGACGTCGGGGCAGCCACGGAAAAGGGAATTTTGGTTGTCAACGCGCCGGACGGCAATACAATCGCCGCCACGGAGCACACCATCGCCATGATGCTGGCACTGGCAAGAAATATACCCCAGGCAGTGGCCAGAATTAAAGAAGGCGTGTGGGACAAAAAGTCTTTCGTCGGGGTGGAGTTGCGCGGGAAGGTGCTGGGGATAATCGGCCTGGGCAGGATAGGCTCAGCCGTGGCGAAAAGGGCGCAGGCCATGGAAATGCGCGTCATTGCCTGCGATCCCTACATAACCGAAGAGAACGCGGAGAGCCTGGGGATAGCGCTGCTTTCTTTGCCGGAAGTATTAAGACAGGCCGACTTTATTACCATCCACGTTCCCAAAACAAAAGACACTTACCACCTGATTAACGACGAAGCCTTTGCACTCATGAAAGAAAGGGTGCGCATCATCAACTGCGCACGCGGCGGGATAATCGACGAAGCGGCTCTGTACCGGGCGATGCAGGCGGGAAAAGTGGCGGGGGCTGCTCTGGACGTTTTGGAGAAGGAGCCGGACCTGGATATTCCGTTGCTGACCCTGCCCAATTTTATCGCCACCCCGCACCTGGGCGCCTCCACTGTCGAAGCGCAGATTAACGTAGCCCGGGATGTTGCGGAAGAAATTGTGGCCGCCCTGCGGGGGAAAATGGTCCGCAACGCTGTGAACATCCCCCAGATCAGCATGCGGGCCTATGCTTTAATCGGTCCCTACCTGGGCCTGGCGGAAAAACTGGGCAGATTCATGGCCCAGCTGGTGCGCGGGCGGGTGAATAAAATAGAGATTACTTATAGCGGGGAAGTGTTCACGCAAGAAGTAGCCCCGCTGACCACCGCTTTCTTAAAAGGGATGCTGGATCCGGTGCTGCAGGAAGCGGTGAGCTTCGTAAACGCCCCTATCCTGGCGAGAAACCGGGGGATCCAGGTAATGCAGGCGATCGCTGGAGGAGCGGAAGGATACGCCAACTTGATCAGTGCCCGGGTCGTCAGCGACCGGGAGGAAAAAACGGCGGCCGGAACGTTGTTCGGCAAAACAGATCCACGCATTGTCTTGATTGACGGCTACCGCATCGATATTCAGCCGGCAGGATACCTGCTCTACGTCCCGCACATTGACAAACCAAGGATTATCGGACCGGTGGGCACCCTGATCGGCGATCACGACGTAAACATCGCCTTCATGCAGGTGGGACGCAAAGACCGGGGAGGCCGGGCGGTGATGATGCTCTCCATCGACGCGCCCGTTCCGCAAACGACCCTCGAAGAGATCAAAAAGATCGACGGGGTGCTGGACGTAAGAATGATCAGCCTGTAAAGGTATTGTACATTTTTCATAAATATGGTAATAATAGATGGTAAGGCAAAAAAGTAGACAGGGGCAATAGAAGATGCTGGATGTAAAGTTTGTAAGGAACAACCCGGAAAGGGTCAGGGAGGCGCTGGAAAAAAGAGGAGTAGATTTCGACTTAAGTGAATTCCTTGCGCTGGACAAAAAACGCCGGGAACTCCTTGTCGCCGTGGAACAATTGAAGAATAAAAGGAACGTGGTCTCGGAAGAAATAGGTAAACTGAAAACGGCCGGCGCGGACGCGGGAAGGCTCGTCCTAGAAATGAAGGATGTGGCGGCAAAAATCAAAGAATTGGACGAGCAACTCCGGCAGGTGGAGGAGGGGCTGCGGCAATACTTGCTGCGGATTCCGAACGTCCCCGATGAGAGCGTTCCCGTTGGCCGGTGCGCCGAGGAAAATCCGGTAGTGCGCCAGTGGGGAGAGCCGCGGAAATTCGATTTTCCGGCCAGGGCGCACTGGGATATCGGGGAAACGCTGGACATCCTGGACTTTGCCAGGGGCGCCAAAGTCAGCGGCGCCCGCTTCAGCTTTGCCAAGGGGCCGGGGGCGCTGCTGGAGAGGGCGTTGATTAACTTTATGCTGGATTTGCATACCAGAGAGCACGGTTATATAGAAATTTTCCCTCCTTTTCTGGTCAACAGCGACAGCATGCTGGGAACCGGCCAGCTGCCGAAATTTGCGGAAGAAATGTTTAAAGTTGAAGGCACAGACTACTACCTGATCCCTACGGCGGAAGTGCCGGTGACCAATATATACAAAGGGGAAATTCTGGCCGGCGAACGGCTGCCCATTTATCACTGCGCCTACAGCGCCTGTTTCCGGGCGGAGGCGGGAGCTGCCGGGCGGGACACCAGGGGGTTGATCAGGCAGCACCAGTTTAATAAAGTGGAACTGGTCAAATTTTGCAAGCCGGAAAATTCTTTTACGGAGCTGGAGAAACTGACCCGCGACGCCGAGCGCGTCTTGCAGGCCCTCGGGCTGCCTTACCGGGTGGTGGTTTTGTGCACGGGCGACCTAGGCTTTAGCGCGGCTAAAACATACGACCTGGAAGTCTGGATGCCCGCTTTGGGCGAGTACAAGGAAATATCTTCGTGCAGCAACTTTACCGATTACCAGGCGCGCCGGGCCAATATCCGCTATCGCGACGGGAAAGGAAGCGTCCGGTTCGTCCATACCTTAAACGGTTCAGGACTGGCTGTCGGCCGGACGGTGGCCGCCATCCTGGAGAATTACCAGCAAAAAGACGGCAGCGTAAGAGTGCCGGATGCCCTGGTGCCCTACATGCACGGAATTAAGGAAATCAAAAGAACAGACAGCTGACGTGGATTCAGATGCGCCTTCTCCAGGAACATAAGACCGGCGAGGATCATAGTATAGATTATCCTGTAATACGTCCCAGATATGACGGAAATAAGGAGAAGATAAGATGCAAGACTCGCCGGGCAACGTTCGTTACGGGTACGTTTTTCTGGAAGAAACGTACGCGCCCGTTCAGGCCAGGCCGTTGCGCCAGGTTCTTTTACGCCTGCGGGGCATTTCCGCCCAAAATATCCAGGAGCATTATAAACTTTATACGGGGTACGTAAATAAGACAAACGAAATAAGAAACCTTTTAAAAACGGCCAGCAGGGCGGAAGCAAACGCCACCTACAGCCGGATCCGGGAATTGAAGGTAGAGGAGAGTTACGCGACCAACGGGGTAAAGCTGCACGAACTCTTTTTCGACAACCTGGGCGGCCCGGGTGGGCAGGCGCCGTCGCCGCTTGCCGAGGCGATAGCCAGGAGTTTTGGTTCTTATCAATTTTGGGAGGAAGATTTTAAGGCAACCGGCCTGGCCATGCGCGGCTGGGCGGTCCTGACGTGGGACAAAGATTACCGGACGCTGCACAATTATTCTCTGGACGCCCACAATCTCGGTCTTGTCGTCAGGATGGAACCATTGCTCATCATGGACGTTTACGAGCACGCGTACTACATGGATTACGGAACGGACCGGAAAGGATATATCGAAGCCTTTTTCCTGAATATCGACTGGAAGACAGTGATAAACAGATACGAAACGGCTATAAATTACTGAGCACGTTTTCGTTGTTATCCGGGGTTCTTGACAATGGAAAGGCGGCGGAGTATAATCTGAATTAACGGAAGAAAAATTGGAGGGGTGTCCGAGAGGCTAAAGGAGGCGGTCTTGAAAATCGCTGGGCTCTGCAAAAGGGCCTCGTGGGTTCGAATCCCACTCCCTCCGCCAAAAAGAAAAATGGAGAGATGGCCGAGTAGGTCGAAGGCGATCGCCTGCTAAGCGATTACACGGGCTTAAAACCTGTGTCGCGGGTTCGAATCCCGCTCTCTCCGCCAAAAAACAAACAGCAGCGCGGATAAGGAGCGTTGCTGTTTATTTTTTTGGGAGGGGCTGAAAAAATCTAGAAAAAATTTTTATAAAAAACGGCGGGGCGGAAGGAAGATAGAGAAAAACCGTTGAATAAATTGAAGGAATATTTTCCTGGGGAGTGTTTGGATTGGGAAAAATCATCGCTATCGCCAATCAAAAAGGAGGGGTGGGCAAAACCACCACCGCGGTCAATCTGGCCGCCTGGCTGGCGATAATGGGCAAGAAAGTACTGCTGGTCGACAACGATCCCCAGGCAAATGCCACCAGCGGGCTGGGGCTTAACAAGAATGCGATAAAGGAGTCAATTTATAATGTTTTAATTGAAAATAAACCAGCCGAAGAAGTCTGGCACCAGACGGCCATAGAAAATCTAATGGTTATGCCCGCAAGCGTCCAGCTGGCCGGCGCGGAGATAGAAATGGTCGGCATCCAGGAACGGGAAATGCTCCTCAAAAATGTTTTGAAAACGCTGAAAGACCGGTTTGATTATATTCTCATCGATTGCCCCCCTTCGCTGGGGCTGTTGACGATCAATGGCTTAACCGCCGCAGATTCCTTGCTGATCCCCATTCAGTGCGAATACTACGCCCTGGAAGGCCTGGGCCAGTTGCTGAACACTGTCCAACTGGTTAAGAAACGTCTGAATCCGGCACTGGAAATTGAAGGGGTTATTTTAACGATGTTTGATGGCCGGACGAACCTGAGCATCCAGGTGGCCGACGAAGTGAAGAAATTTTTTAAAGACAAAGTATATAAAGCGATCGTGCCCAGAAACGTCCGCTTAAGCGAAGCGCCGAGCCACGGCAAGCCGGTAATGCTTTACGATAAACGTTCCCGCGGGGCGGAAATATATCAAGAGCTGGCCAGCGAAATATTATCGTCGGGAGGAAAATAAAGTATGGTCAAGAGGGGACTGGGCAGGGGCCTGGAGGCGTTAATCCCCGTTTCATCTTACGCGGAGGAGGGAAAAGAGGAAATCCGCGAAATTGCCGTCGACCGGATCAGGCCGGGCGCCGGACAGTCAAGAAAAAATTTCGATGCCGAAAAAATCAACGAACTTGCTCAATCAATAAGGGAACACGGCCTCCTCCAGCCAATCATCGTCAGAGCGGTGGGCGACGAAAAGTATGAAATAATTGCCGGCGAGCGCCGGTGGAGAGCCTGCCAGGTTGCCGGATTGGAGAAAATAAGCGTAATCGTGAGAAATTATGGAGAACAGGAAGCGGCTGCCGCCTCGCTGATCGAGAATATTCAAAGAGAAGACCTGAACCCCATTGAAGAGGCGGAAGCGTACCAGCAATTAATCCGCAGGCATGGTTTCACCCAGGAGGAAATATCCCGCCAGGTCGGCAAGAGCAGGCCATTTATTGCCAATATGTTAAGACTGCTGACCCTTCCCGGGGAAATAAGGGAAATGATCAAAAGCGGACTAATCACCGCCGGACACGCCAGGGCCTTGCTTGCCCTTGAATCACCAGAGGATCAGAAAAAGATCGCCAGAGAGATCGTTGCCAAAAATTTAAGCGTCAGGGAAACGGAACAAATTGTGCAAAACAACAATGAAAAAGAAAAAGCGAAAAGCAAGAAAAAAGCGCTTCATTTTAACTTAAGGCTAATCGGCGACTCGGAAAAGAGATTGAAAGAAGTATACCATACGGACGTAAAAATTAAATATCTGAGCTCCGGCGACGGAAAAATTATTATCCGCTTTACAGATCCGGACAATCTCGAACAGATCTTAGCGCTACTGCTCCGGTAAAATGTTTCACGTGTTACATGACGGTGAAACAACCCGACGAGGGGGTGAAAAGCGTGGATGAGTTCAGCCGCGGCTTTTTGCTCGGCCTGCTGGTGGGTGAAGGCCACTTCGGCGGCGACGGAAAGCAGCCCCAGATTACCTTGCGTATGCACGCCCGGCACCGCTCCCTTTTTGCCTGGCTGACCGAAAACGTCCCCGGCTCCCGCCTCTACGGTCCGTATAACCACGGCGGGCGGAACTACTACCAGTGGATGATCCGCGGGGAAGGTTTGAAAAAAATGCTGCCCCTTTTCGATTCGCTGCCCCTGGCCGAGATAGACCCGGTTGTTTACGAACGCTACAAAAAGATGAAGGCCGACTACCGGCTTTTGTAGCCGGCGGGTAACTTTCCTTTCTTTTTGCTGCCTTTTTAACTCCGGTAGATAGCCCATTATTTATCTATGCAAGAAAAAACCTTGCTTTAAAAAGTGCAAGGTTTTTATAATAACTTTTTAGATTTTCTGGTAGCCCTAACGGGACTCGAACCCGTGTCTCCACCTTGAGAGATACGGGTTTTTTTCTTCCGTTAAGGTAAGTGAAGGTAAAGTGCAGTAATATCAAGGCTTTGCGGAATTGGAAATTTAAGTTAAATGCCGTTAAAGTAGGGTGTTTTCACTCCCATAAGGGTAAAATAAGGGTAAAAATTTAAACCCGCTAAACCAGACAGGATAAGGCGTAGCGGGTTTCATTGCCGTAATGTTCGAAGCTATCCTACCACCTGGCGGGAGGGTAATTCAACATATTCAGCTGCGGAAGTTGGAATCGGCAAAGGCAACCCATCTTCTTTAAGCCCTGCCAGATGCATTTCTAATGCTCTGGTTAACCTGCGCAGGGTTTCTTCTATGGTTTTACCCGTGGCCACACAACCGGGCACGTCCGGCAAGTAAGCCGAATAGTTGTCTGGCCCTTGTTCAATTACAGCAAGGTATTTCACCTTAATCATCACCCTTCTTTTGTAATTTGGCTTGCCGTAAGATACTGGCTAAAGTCTTGGGGTGCAGCGTTTCCCCGGGCTTGCCTGCAACCGTCACCCGTCCTGGTTTTGTTGGATGTTTGAACTGCCTGTGGCTTCCTTCCTGATTAACCAGGCGCCACCCATCTTCACGAAGCAACTTGATCACTTCTCTAACCTTCATTAAAAAACTCCCCAACTATCTCTTCCATCTAAACCTTATGTTCCCAGGTATTCTTCTTCAACATTACGCTGCGCCCTCTGGATCGGTGACGTTAAACTTCATTCAAAAAGCCCTTCCCGCGGCGAACTCTTAAAATACTCACCTTTCGCTGATCTCTAATCCGCTTCCGACTAGTTCTGAGAATATTTCCTGGTATGTTTTACCCGCTTTAACCCGGCGCTGGACCCACCTCTGCGCCGCCCTGACGCCAACTTTCCGTCTATCGGCAACGACCCGAACTAGATCCCTACATATCTGGCGTTGTTTTATCTTCCCCCTAATGGCGGCAACTGTTTTTTCGTCAATATCATAGTGCCGAACCGCTTTTTCGACCGTGACGGCGCCTTCTGCCTGCCGGGAGACCGTTTCGCTATAATATCCTGACCGCCGCAGGTGATAATACAAGGCTTGTTTGCTTATCCCCAAATCGGCGACAGCCTTTTCCGCCGGGGAAAGCGATTCCACCAACCCGTTAAAACCTTCCTGCGGCCTTTTTTGCTTCGATTGACGGGAACCGTAACCCTTAGTGCGCTTGACATAGACCCCCGGCGAACACATAACGGGATAATACTGCCGCAAAAGCCTGTCGGTGACATAACCGGCCCTTTGTTCGCCTATCAGTCCGGCGACCCAACACCAAAGCCATTTCTCGAAGTCTTGCTTCCACGGCAAATCAACCTCTGCCTGCCGCCAGAGCATGATTCCCACGGAGGCCATGAGGGAATCCCGATCCGTCTCTTTGGTGGCATAGACCAGCGGCAAATCCCCCTGGCTGCGGGTTTTACCTCTGATGGTACCTGTAACTTGCGAATACCACCAGTGCAATATCCCCCTGTGTGGTGCAACATACAGGCATAAATAACTGCCATCCCTTGGTAGTTCCGGTGCCTGGCTGTCAGGGTTAGTTTTTGAAAAGGAATGTGTGTATACCCACGGCGGAAGGCTTAATAATTCCCGGATCTGTTCAGCCGTCAGCTCCGGCTTACTCGGCGGCTGGCCGTCCCACCACTGAAGCCACCACAAATAGGCCGGATGAGCACCAGCCTTTTTCCCCGGCGGAGGTGTGCTTCCTCCTACCTCGACCAGAGAATACCACCAGCCCCCGTACCCCTCTTGGCAGGTGCCTCTTTTGGGCGGCTGGAGCAAATCAATACAGCAGGAAGTACGGCGATGGGGCGCAGACTCCTGTGCCTGGCCCTGAAGTAAAGCAATTATCGTTTGACAACAAAAATCAATCGGCATTTTTCCTCCGGCGTTCGCTTTTTTGACTTTAGTATATCAGACGACCAAAGACAACTCAAGGAGGAAATCGGAATGAACGTCAAGTGGGAACGTGAAAAGCGTGGCTGGAGCAAGTCTGAGCTTTCGCGGCGAACAGGAATTGGCCTGACGGAAATCATTCGCATTGAAAAGGGACAGTTACCGATTTACCCAAAGTGGAGGAAGCGCCTGGAAGAGTGTTTCGGAATAACTGAGGTGGAAATAAATGGGGACCGCTAAGGATTGGAACGACCTCCCTGCGGTGCTGACCATCGAAGATGCGGCCCTGTTTCTGCGGCGCGGTTACCGATGTGTACTCCAGCTTTGTTATCGCAAAGACTTTCCCGCTATGCGCCTTGGGCGGCGGTGGCTGATAAACCGCGACGGCCTCAGGCGGTGGCTGGAGCGACAAACTGAGCAAAAATGAAATTGCCCGGCGGCGGACCGGCGGGTAAAGCGTAGGACCAAAAGAGGGAGGGTAATTCCCCATTTCCATTATAGCAAAAAGCAGCGTTTTTGAACAGGCCCGGCAAATTCCTGTTCCGGAAATTGCTGCCAGATACGGCTTAGAGTTACAAAAACGAGGCAAAAATTGTTTCGCCCACTGCCCTTTCCACCCCGACCGAAACCCTTCTTTTGTGGTTTACCCGGATAGGTGGCGGTGTTTTGGCTGCCAGCAAGGCGGTGACGGCATAGACCTGGCGGCCAGGTTGCTGAACCTGCGGCCTTACGAGGCGGCGCGGCAGATATGCTTGGACTTTGGCTTAAGGTACTGCGCGGAATATCGAGCAACCCTGTTTTTAGACACGATGGACTTATGGCGGAGAGTGGAAAAGCAAGGCAGCGAGGACGTAATCTTAGGCCGCTTTGAAAAAGGCCAGGTGGTGCGCCGGGTGCTTTGGCCGGAGCGGGGACTTTACCGCGACAGCCAATATTATGAAATTTTCGGTCCTACCCTGATCGCGACCAACCGGAGCGTAGATGCAATTCTGGAAACGCGGGCACTTTCGGTAAACCTACCGGAAGCGGGGAGAAAATTCAACGGCGATATACGGCCCGAAAATTCCCTTCCCTTTCGGGAAAGGCTGGTGGCTTTCCGGGCGCGGCACATTACCGATTCTCTTCCGGACGTAAAAAAGCCCGTTGATGGACGGCTGGGAGACATTACCCGTCCATTGGTGCAGTTAACAGAAATGGTGAACCACGATCTTACCCCCGATATGCTGGTACTGATTGAAGAATTCAGACAGCAGCGGCTGGCCGATAAAGCGGACAGCCTGGAAGCGCAGGTGTTCGCTGCCTTCCTCTCCTGCGAGGAACACGTTTTAAACGGCGTCCTGCCGGTGTCTGTTGTGGCTAAAAAGGTTAACGAAAATAGGGAGCCCGGCAAAGAGCTTTCCAGCCAACGGGTAGGCCGCATATTGACCGCGTTAGGCTTGAAGCGGGCGAGGATGCACCGCAGCCAAAAGGCATACATCTGGCCCTCCGAATTGGAGAAAAATTTAATTGCAAACAGTTTAGGACTCACTCAGGATAATGTATCCAATGTCTCCAATGTAAAAAATCCAGGTAAATCAAGCCCTCCAGCGGAGACATTAACGGAGACATTAGATGAATCGGAAAAAGAAATGTCTCCCGATATGTCTCCAGAAAAATCCTTGAAAATCAAGCCTGCCGGGCACGATGGAGACAACGGAGACGATGGAGACATTAATTTAGATGCGTCAAAGGTAGAAAAAACGCAAAAGTTTTCTGAGGTGGATCTAAATGATGTCCCTTTCTGAGTTACTCAATCGGTTAAATAAACATAGCATTGTGATCTATTTGGACAAGACCGGCAACGTGAAAGTGCGGCTACCGACCAGCGACCTGATGAACCTGCCGGATGAAGTAAAGGCGTTGCTACGGGAGCTGAAGGCCAAAAGAGAGCAGGTGCGGGAGTGGCTGGCCTACCTGAATAGCGGCGGTAATCCTTTTGTTCTAGCGGATGTGCGAAAGCGAATCTTCAACGGGACTGACCCCCTGGACTACCGCTTTGACACGGAGCGGCAGCAATGGGTGATCGACCCCGGCTGGTGGCGAAGAATCCCAAAAGAAAAATTGCATTAAGGAGCGAGGAAAATGATTCAATTCCTTTCCGAAATTTACCGCGAGACGGATATAAAAAAGGGCGAAGAGGAATTTTGCCTGTTACTGGAGCAGTTTTTCCCGGGCAACGAGGACTTCATGGAAGCCCTAGCCCGGCGGTGGCGGGTGGCCCGGAGGAAAATGTAAGATGCGCTACGTGGAAATCAAACTGACCAAAACAACTTTGTTTCTGACAGAACCCGAGCTGATCAACCTCCTTTCCCGAGACCCCCGGTTGTGGCTGGAGGCCCTCCGGCGGGCAAATTCGTTAAGCGGACCCGGGCGACGGAAAGGAGGCAAATTAACACCCCCAATAATAAATGCACCATAACGGAAATGGGCAGGCTGCTGTTAACTGGCTGGTATTACAATATCGAAAACTTTACGAAAAAAATATACAGACAGATATTTAACGCTTACCGATACAAGGCAGAAAACGGCATTCAGTTTAACGACCTGGAGTTTGCCGAAGCTGTGAAGCATATAAGAGAAAACATTGGCTATTATTACCACCACGAGAACGAGTTAAAAATTTACATGCTGGAACATTTCTTTAAGGAGTACATAAAACCGTTTTTGCCGAAGCAGCCAAAAGAACTGGAAGCCTTTGCCTGGGCGGTTAAAATTATTCAAAAGGAGAAAGAAAGGATAAAGCGCGACCCCGACTATTATTGGCAGCGGCTTGACGACCTGGAAAGCTACGTTACCTACCTGGAGGAAATATTGGAGGACCACGGCATTGAATATTTATCCCTGGAGGAATACACGGCCCAAAGAGAAAGAAATGGTGAGGAATATCTGGAAAGACTGAGTGAAATTGAAAGAGAGTACAGGAAAAAATGCGCCGCCGTTTTATTAGGGAGCGGTGAGGCAATAAAAATGCTAACGTAAATTTTACATTAAGGAGGGAAAACCATGCTTTTCAAAGCGTACCTGGTTTTTATGGTTGTTATAAGTTATGCTAAAGGGTTGATAACATACCAACCGGTAGAACTTTTCGACAAAGGCTTGACTGCTCCCCGAAATAGCCCACGATAAAACGCAAGGAAATGGCTATTTTAAGTCCGGAGGAAGCGAACCGCTATTTAGAGACCGCCAAAGACGACCGGCTGTATGCTGCCTTCCTGGTGGAGCTTACGACCGGCCTAAGACGTGGCGAGCTGCTGGCCTTAACCTGGGACTGCATAGACTTCGCCAGGGGAACACTGGCCGTGAAGCAGTCCCTCTCCCGCGTCCGCTACGTAGAGGAAGGCTTTACCCGGCTGGAAGCGACCGACACCAAGACGGAGGCGAGCAAAAGAACCATTCCCCTTCTGCCGGAAGTGATGCAGGAGCTAAAGCGGCTTAAAAAGAAGCAGGCCGAAGAGAAGTTGTTTTTCGGTCCCGTGTACCAGGATAAAAACCTTGTGTTTGCCAACCCGGACGGCAGGCCCAATTGACCCCAGGACGTTTCACCGCTGGCACACTGCCATTCTAAAAAAGGCAGGATTAAAACATGTAAGAGTGCATGACCTGCGGCACACCTTTGCCACAATACTCCTTCAGGAAGGGGAGAACCCGGAGAACCTGAGGGACTTATTGGGGCACACAAAAACGAGTACCACGTTAGACCTGTACTGTCATTCCACCATGGAGGGAAAAAGAAAAGCCGTCAATCGGCTAAAAGGGATAATAAAAACATAGTTTTTCCTGGTAAGGGCAAAATAAGGGTAAAATTTGCGTTTGGGAAAGCCTTCCAACCCCGGAAGGCTTGATTTTTCTGGTAGCCCTAACGGGACTCGAACCCGTGTCTCCACCTTGAGAGGGTGGTGTCCTGGACCACTAGACGATAGGGCCGCAATACTGGCTGCGGGACCTGGATTCGAACCAGGGCAACATGATCCAGAGTCATGTGTGCTACCGCTACACCATCCCGCATTACTAAACAATAAAATAGCACAGGGGGCGCCTTTCTGTCAATACCGTTAGAGGCCGAACCGCTTTTTTCATGAGGCTGCCACGCCTAATTTTTCTAAATAATACGCGGCTTCCCGCGCCATGTGGTCCGGCAGCAGTGGTGGTGCGGTGGCCAGGGCCAGGCAGGAGCTTCTTAAGTCGCAAAATTCTTCCAGAAAACGGCGAAACTGCTGCACCTTGCCGGCGCTCTGCCGGGTGAGGTAGGCCAGGGCGGGTGCCAGGCACGGATTTTCTCTGAGCGTGCCGTTTATTTCAATCGCCTTGATGTGCAGAGCGTTCCCGCATAATATCCACCGGCGGCACCTGGAATGCAAGAACCCTTTCGACTTCCATAAGAAACCCCCATGCAGGCACTTTTTACCATAATATTCCTGGCCTCCTTTAATGGTTCTTTTTTAATTTCTTTTGATGAAATTAATTGCCCGGTCCAGTCTTGCCAGGCATTTCTCTTTGCCCAGCGCCACAATAATATCAAAAAGACCGGGACCCATGGTTTTGCCGGAGATGGCCAGGCGGGTGGGGTGGATCAGCGCGCCGCCGGAAATGCCCAGCTCCTCGATTAACTGGCGGTATGCCGCTTCCACCGTCGGCAGGTCGAAAGGTTCTGCTTTCGCCAGAACCTCTTTTCCCCGCGCCAGAAGACCGGCCGTTTCGGGTCCGGCGAAAAATTTTTTTACCCCTTTCTCGTCGTAAGGAAAATCGTCAATGAAGAAATAGTCGGCCGCATCGACCAGTTCCACCAGGGTGTGCACCCGGGAACGCACTGCGGCGACCACCTGTTTTACGTACGTGTGGGCCTCCGGGCGCAGATCATCTTTGATGTATCCGCGCGCCTGGAAAAAGGGGATTGCGTCTTCCACAACCCGTTCCAGGGGCAGGGCGTTTAAATATTGGGCGTTCAACCAGGTCAGCTTCTTAAGATCGTAGATGGCCGCGTGTTTAGACACTCCTTCTAAAGAAAAAGAAGCGACTATTTCGTTTTTTGGCATCATTTCTCTTTCGTCGCCGGGCGACCAGCCCAAAAGGGCCAGGTAATTGACCAGGGCTTCCGGAAAATATCCGTCCGTGCGGAATTCCTCCACGGCCGTTGCCCCGTGGCGCTTGGAAAGCTTCGACCGGTCCGGCGCCAGGATCATCGGCACGTGGGCGAAAGCAGGGAGCCGGTAACCCAGCAGCTTGTAAATGATAATTTGCTTGGGTGTGTTGGATAGGTGCTCCTCCGCCCTGATCACGTGGCTGATCCGCATCAGGCTGTCGTCAATCACGCAGGCGAAGTTATAGGTCGGGATCCCGTTTGATTTCATGATGACGAAGTCGTCCAGGGTGTGGTTTTCAAAGGTCACCTCGCCCCGGATCAAATCTTTAACCACCGTGGCGCCTTCCCGGGGGGCCTTGATGCGGATTGCCGGGCGCACGCCCGCTTTTTCCAGCCCGGCGCGCTTCTCCGCGGCCAGTTCCCGGCAGCGGCCGTCGTAACGGGGGACACACCCTTTTTTTCGCGCCTCTTCCCGCTGCGCGGCCAGTTCTTCGGGGGTGCAGTAGCAGTGGTAGGCAAGGCCCGCCGCCAGCAAGCGGTCGGCCTCCCGCCGGTAAACGGCCAGCCTTTCGGACTGGCGGTAGGGTCCGTAAGGCCCTCCCTTATCCGGTCCCTCATCCCAGTCCAGGCCGAGCCACCGCAGGCTGGCCATGATCCCTTCCTCCGCTTCCTGAAGATTTCTTTCCAGGTCGGTGTCCTCCAGGCGCAAGATAAATATCCCGTTGTTTTTGCGGGCGAAAAGCCAGTTGAAAAGCGCCGTTCGGGCGCCGCCGATATGCAGGCTGCCCGTCGGGCTGGGGGCGAAACGAACACGCACCTTGGCCATGGCTGAGCTCCTTTTATTTAGATTAAATACGGACAATATTATATTATCCAAATCTTTGGCTGTAAACCTTTTTGCGGGCGGAGGAGCCGAAATGTCGCCGGCACTTAATAGGAGCTTATTAAATAGTTGCCCAGCCCCTGGACGATGGCCTGCGCGAGGTTCTCCCGGAATTGGCCGGAGGCCAGCAGCTTTTCTTCCTGCGGATTGGAGATAAAGGCTGCTTCCACCAAAACCGCCGGCATGGTCGTGTCCCGTAAGACAACGAAGTCGGCCTGGCGGACGCCCTTGTCCTTCAGTCTAAGGGCGGCCAGCAAAGAGTTTTGGACGAACTCGGCCAGCCGGCGGCTTTGCGCCAGGCGCGCATCGTCTTTGCTGCTGCGCACGTAATAAGTGCTCGTTCCTTTTAAATCCGTGCTGTTGTTGGCGTTCATGTGGATGCTCACGAACAGGTCGGCCCCGGCGGAATTTGCTTTCTGGACGCGTTCGTCCAGGTCCACATAATCGTCGCCGCGGCGGGTCAGCACCACCCGGGCGCCATAGCCGCTCAACAAGCCGGCGGCGCGCCTGGCTACGTCCAGGTTAACGTCTTTTTCTTGCAGGCCGGTTGTTCTTCCGGTTGCTCCGGGATCGGAACCGCCGTGGCCGGGGTCTAAGACAATTGTCCGGTCTTGGAAGGCGTTTTTCAAATTTGGAATGAAAATATCCAGCGCGATCACCTTTTGGTCTGCCGAAGCCTTTGCCTTGTAAATAACCTGTTCCTTTAAATCAAAGACCAGCCGCGTGGTGTCCGGGTCGCGGCTGAACCAGCCGGTGCGGAGGCTGCTTACGGCCTTTGTATTTACATCCTGCACAGGGGGCAGGTCTCCCGGGGGGATGCCTTGAATATCCATAACCAGGCGGTCCGGAGCGCGCAGGCGAAAGATATTGTAAGTTACTTTTTGGTTGCCGGCTATTTCCACCCTGGTGATTTCGTTTTCCTGGCGCACGGTCACCTTGAGAGTTGTTTCCTGTTTTTGCCCGGTTTGCGGGGGCTGCCCGGCCTTCTCGCTGTCTTTGTTCCCGGGCGGCGCTTGGGCCTGTCCATTGCCGGGCGGCGCGTCCGTCTGTCCGGACTGGCCTGTGCCGGGCTGTTCTTGCTTGCCGGTACCAACCTCATTGTTATCTTTCGGCCCGGGAACGGGAATGGCCGGCGCAGATTTTTCCGGAGTAGCCGGCGCGGCCGGGGATGGCGCGGATCCGGGCTCCTCTTTGGCGTACCAGGCGATAATCCACCCCGTTTGGCCCCCCGGCAGCTGCACCTTGTACCATTCATCCTGCCTGTCCAGCACCGGCAGCCTGGCTCCTCTGCTTACCTGGCTTAATATGTCGTGGGTTGTTCCGGGGCCGCTGCGAATATTCACCCCGTCCCCCTGCACAACCAGTTGCCGCTCCGAATTTTCCTTGTCCTTTTCCTGGACCGCCTTATTTATGCTCACCAGCCGGGAGGCGGGGTCCCACTGTACGGCCGCTCCCAGCGCTTCGCCGACGAATCTTAAGGGCACCATGGTTCTGTTTTGAATGATTTTCGCCGGGATATCGAGAACGATTTTTTCTGTGTTTTTCAGGGCAATGGTCTTCCCGACGGTCAGCTTCACGGTTATGCCGCCGGCCGCCCCATCTTTGGTGATCGTTACCGTCTTGCTTTTTTCCTCCCAGGCTACCCGGGCGCCCAGCGCTTCCGCAATTCCCCTGAGCGGTACCAGCGTGCGGCCGTTTTCAATCACCGGAGAAACATCGAAAGTTACTTCCCGGCCGGCCACCTGAACTTTTACGGCCGGGGGAGGGGGCGGGGCCGCCCGGGTGCTTTGCGTAAAAAACAGGGCGGTGAAGAAAAATATTAATATTGTCAAAAAGAGCCGGCTTCTGAAAGACATCTTCTCACCCCGAACAAAACTAATACCTGGTTCACTTTTATAGACTTTCCGGAAAAGAAAAAAGTTCCCTTTTTTTCGACTTTCGAGGAGGATTTGCAACCATTTTTTTACCCAAAGGCTGTTTTTACTTGCCAACCTCTTGGCAAATTATGCTTTTAGGTGTACTTTAACTATTAGGTAATCCGCCCGGGCGTGACTGCCGGGCTTTTAACGGCTTTGCGATGAGAAGTAAGTAAATTTTGTCAAGAAAAAGCCTGAAGGGGGTTTCGGATCGTGAAAATAGTTTTTCACGAGCGCTACAGGGAGGTTTACGCTTCCGACCCGGCAGCCGCGCACGGGCGGTTGGACGGCATTGTGCAGGAACTGCAGGGCGAATTTGTTTTTGTGGAACCGGCGCCGGCCGCCGAGGATGATTTAAAGCTCGTTCACCAGGCGGCGCACATCGAGCGGGTGAGGCAGCGGGCCCTTACTTTTGAGATTGCTTTGCTGGCCGCCGGCGGGGCCGTTCTGGCCGCCGAGCTGGCCATGCGGGGAGAGAGCGCCTTCGGGCTGATCCGGCCTCCCGGCCATCACGCCAGCCCCGGTTCCAGCTGGGGCTTTTGCTGGTTTAACAACGTGGCCGTGGCGGTGGAAAAGCTGCGCGCTGCCGGCAGGATCGGAAAGGCGCTGATCGTGGATTTTGACCTCCATTACGGCGACGGCACGGCCAATATTTTTGCCCGCGTGCCGGAGGTCGTTTACCACCACGTGGAAGGGCCCAGCCGCCAGGATTTTTTGGCCGATCTGCAGGATTTTTTGGCCGCACGGAAGGATTGCGACCTGGTTGCCGTTTCGGCGGGTTTTGACCGGCACGTCAGAGATTGGGGCGGCCTGCTGACCACCGAAGATTACCGGACGATCGGCGCAATGCTCCGGGATTACGCCGGCCGGACCTGCGGCGGAAGAGTCTTTGCCGTGCTGGAGGGCGGCTACAACCACGAGGTTCTGGGCAAAAACGTAAAGGCTTTTGTCGAAGGGCTGGCCGGGTGAAAAGGGCTTTTCCCAAAGGCCCTCCCCGAATTTAAAAATTTATGCTTATGGCAAAGATGGCTGTGCGTCAATTTCGGAAAAAGGTATAATGCCCTGACTGAGCACCAACCCTGAAAAATTATCTATTTCTTTTGGGCATTTCATATCTTTCTTTTGATTCCTGGATAAAAAGAGCCAACTGCTCAACCTTCTTGATGTAGGATTTAGGTAAAGGCTGCTGTTTTTCTTGGGCGCTTTCAGTAACCTGGTTTAAAAAATCTTTCATCTCCTGGAGTGCTTCGGCAAGGGTGATTGGCTCACCTTGCCGTTTTAGATTAGGAAAAGCTTTGGTGTAGTATTCGATTGTTTTTCCCATGATGATTGTAAGGACGTCAACTTCGTTAACCAGCATTCCTGACTGCAGCGTTTTGCGGGCCCAGGAAATCACGTCTTTCAGGATATGCTCTTTTAAATGCGTCCAGTTGGTTTCAAACCAGGGGGCCGGCCTTTTCCGGCAGACCAGAATACAATCATAGCGAATGTTGCCGGAACTGGAGTGGAACCCGCTCTTGCCTTCCGATCTTACTACCGGGGTGGCCGAAATATAAAAACCTGTATCCAGTAAAATCTTTCCGATACTTTCCCAGGCCCATATCTTGTTATGGTGGAAGGTAAAGATCAGAAGCCCCTCATCTTTGAGCACCCGGTTACATTCGCGGAAAACAGCAGATAATCCTTTGCTAAAAAATTCCGTTGTCTTTCCTAACTTCTCATTTTGGATAATCTCGTTTTCGCGCTGGGATGTTTCCGGCTCAAACCAAGGATAGAGATCCTTTAGCGCTATTCTAAGCCAGACGTAAAAAAAATCAGCGAGTTCGGCATACTGGACATTATCAAAGTAAGGAGGGTCCGTGATTACGGCATCTACGGATTTATCGGGAAGAAAAGACAGGTTTTCCGATGTACCGCACCTTAACAACGCCGCCTGGCCAATCCGGGTAAGTTCTGAAAATGTATTTACGATCTTTCCTGAAATGCACTCGTCTCCTGTATATTTACTCAAGCGCCGGTGATTATTGCCAGCTAGCCGCTCGTAAGGATGCTGACAATATATCTTCGCCCGCTTCACTTTCTCAAAACATTTAATAAAGCTACAGCGCCCGTATTTTGTCCCCCAAACGTTGTTTTCGGTGGGGCGCTCGATGGGGTGATAGGCATGCAAGCCAAAAAATAAAGAAATTTTATGCCATTGCACTTCGTATTTGCAAAACATATTATTGGCGTCCAAACAGTCCGAAAAAGCAATAAGCAATAGCTCCCGGACATTCTGCTCGGGAATTTTGATGATTGCTTCGAGAAGCCGCCCTAAACATAATAACTGGCGCTCGTTAAACATTTCCCAGAAGTAAAGGTAGCCATGGTTAACCGGGCGAGGGTCGCTGCGTCCTTCTGCAGGAATTTTTTGCCGGGGAAAGAGTAGATTGTCTTTATGTTTTTCAAATTCAACTTTCGCTTTTTCCCAGAGGGCGAGGTCATTTTTATCTACCCGTTTAAAGAACCGGTCGCAAACAGGGCAATATCCCTCTAATGCGTGCAGTTCTACATCTAATCGCCTTCCATTTTGTTTTACCGCATCCAGAATTCTTTGTTGAGAACCGCATTCCGGGCAGGTAAAGGCACCCTTTCCCGATATGCCCCGGCGAGGGTCAAATGTTTCGTTGCATTCAGGACATTTAGTTCTTGGGCTATATTCATCATTTTCAATAACCTGCAAACAGCGCGGACAAAGGGAGACGTAACTATGGTCCCGCCTGGATAGTTCGTAATTGGGAAACAATCTGACTTGTGCACCGCAAGACGAACACCTGGCTACCTTTACCCAGAAGAAGTACATTACCTCGGCTTCGTGCCCCTGGGGGCATTTTGTCCGGTAAAATTCTTTAATGTAACTCCCAACACTTTTTTCGAGATCCAGAAAAGTTTTCTCTAAATTTTCCAAATCAACCGGTTCAACTTCTTTTTTGGTAATAAACCAGGCAACTGGATTAACGTCCACACCCACAACTTTACAGCCCAGGCGGAGCGCCTCAACAATAGTAGTCCCCCCGCCCATAAAAGGATCAAGAATGATTGCGCCGTTTAAATTAGTGCCCCCTAAAAATTTAGACCAGATATCATTCTCTGATTCATATTCGGAACTGAAAGTACATAAGGTGATCATCCGGAAAACGCTGCCTAATCGCCTGGCCCACCATTTATGCATCTGGTAAACCGGTTTTTTGGAATTGCCTTCGGCCATGGCAACAGGATTAAGGTATTGCACCGGGAAGTTTTTTTCAATATATCTCATTAAGCCACCTCACGAATTATGCGCGAGCAATTTTTCCCACATGAGATTACCGCTTTTTCCGTAAATTTTTACAAACTCGGCGATTAATTCATTTACTTTCGCCGCAAGAACTTCAGTCAAAGATTGCCCTTTTTTATCTTTAAAGGTTTTTCCTACGTCAGCGGCAATTTTATAAATCTCGTCTAAGCATTCTGGATCACCAGAGATAAATTCCCAGAACTCCCTCCCCGAAACCCAATCTATACCACCTTCCTCCTGGACGTACTTTTTGACAATGCTGCTTACCCTTTCTTTGCTGCCATAGCACATCCCGTATAGCGCTACGGAGCCTTTGTTGCGCCTTTGGGCGGAGCGAAGAAGTTGCGCTATTCTTACCCCTAAATCCTTGGGAACCGTATTCGGTCCGCTTTTCACCTGGATGTGATAATGCCTGCCATTTTTGGTTTTCAGGATGTCTGCCCCTTCAACGCCGGTTCCTTCGGAAAAAACCTTCGCCGCATTTTGTAAAGCCAGGCCAAACGACGTTACTGTTCCCCGTTCGAGCCGCTGGTTAACCAGCCATCTAACAATAGCCTCCGCGTTGTTAAGATTTAGCTCGCTGGAAAGCAGGCGAAGAAGAAAAGGATTAATATCCAGATCGTGAATTCTTAATTTGCGAATTGTTCGGGCGCGGTTTGCCAGGAATTCCCTAAATATTTTCTCGATCTGTCGGCGCCTGGCAGGTTCAAGCGGCAAATCTAATCACTCCCCTGGCATAAAGCGCGAAGGACCTGAATGACCCCGCGATCTTTTGAAGCAAACTGTCAGAACTGGTTGGTTTACTACTTCCGATAAAGACTTGGCAAAGGACGAACCGGCATTAACACAAAAAATACCACGAATTAACTTTTAAATTCTGCATAATAGGGCAATCTCCTTCTAAGGTTTAAGGAAAGACCCGGACGATGTCGCCGGTGGCGAAGAAGTATAAATAACCTGCCTTGACCGGGCGCTCCAGAATGGTTTTGACCGCCCGTGCGTAAAGGGCTACCTGCCGCCGGTACCTTTGGGCCAGCCGGTCCAGGGCCTCCCCATCGCCGGGCCTTAAGTAATCGGTTTTAAAATCGACGATCACCAGCCCGTCTTCTTCTTCAAGGAGCAGGTCAATCATCCCCTGGACCAGCACCGTCTCTGCCGTGCCGGCGAGCTCCGGGTAAATTTCCCCCGCCGAAAGGGCCATGGTGAAGGGCACCTCGCGATTTACCGCGCGGGCGCGCCGGCACCTTTTGCCGAGGGGGGTCCGGCAAAAGCGGCTGATTTCCCGGACGTCTACTGCCGCCGCCTGTTCGCCGGTCAATAATTCATTGGCCAGCAGGGCGGCGATCTGCTCTTTAATTTCCGTTTCGGTACCGGTTTTTTCAAAATCCAGGTGCTGCATGACCCGGTGCAGGGCCTGACCTCTTTCAGCCGGGGAAAGCTCCCGGTGGGCCTGCAGAAATTTTGGCCGGAGCAGGGTAAGGGCTGCCGGCTCGGGCGCGCCGGGCATGGGCAGGGACGGGTCCTCCTCGTGGGGGAGGAGGTCGAAAAATCTTTTCGCCTCGGTGGCGGTGAGCTTGGCCGGCCTGTCCACCCCGGGGTAAGGGTAGCGCCAGTCCAGGCGGCGGGCAACCAGGCCGGCAAATTCCCGGCCCGCTTCCACCGGTTCAAACCTTTTTACTTTTTCCAGAAATTCCTGGTTGCCGGCGGTTTGGGGCAGGCCGGCCAATTTTAGTAATTCTTCACTGTTCCAAAGGCGGATCCGCCAGTAAGAATTCCGAAATCCGTTTTGGGGTTCTGCATTGCGATTAAATCCCAGCAGGGCCGGGCAAAGCCAGTCCAGGTACGTTCTGGCTTCAGCCAGGCAAGCGTCGGAAAGCGCCCGGCCGGCGGCCGGCGCGGCCCGGCGCCATTTCGGCAGGGCTTGCGGCAGGTCGCGCACCGAGCCCACCAGCACCAGCTTCTCCCTGGCCCGCGTCAAAGCGACGTACAGGATGCGCATTTCTTCCGCCAGCATTTCCAGTTTTAAGCGCGTGCGCACGGCAATCTTGGGCAGCGTCGGGTAGCTCACGCGCGTTTTTTGATCGACGAATTGGGGGCCCAGCCCCAGGTCTTTGTGCAGCAGGATATTTTTCTGCAAGTCCCGGAAGTTAAACTGTTTTCCCAGGCCGGCGATAAACACCACCGGGAATTCCAGCCCCTTGCTTTTGTGGATGCTCATGATCCTGACCACGTTTTCGCTTTCCCCCAGCGCCCCGGCCGGACCCAGGTCGCGCCCGCTTTCCCGGAGGCGGTCGATGAACTGAAGAAAGCCGGACAGCCCCCGGAAGGAAGTGTTTTCGTACTGGCAGACGCGGTTGAAGAGGGCGCGCAAATTGGCCTGGCGCTCCCGCCCTCCCGGCAGGCCGCCGACAAAATCGTAGTAGCCCGTCTGGCGGTAAATATCCCAGATGAGCAAAGCAAGGGGCTTTTGCCGGGAGATGGTGCGCCACCGTTCGAGCTGCCCTAGGAAGGCTTGAAGCTTTGCGGCCGGCCTATCGGGGCCCGCCTTCCCGCCGGTTACGCCGGTCCCGCCCGGCCTGCTCCCCCCGCCGTCCCCTTGTTCTTGCTCCTCCCCTTCCGTTCCTGAGGCGGCGGCCAGGACGGCATCGTAAAAATCTCCCGCGGGCCGGCAAAGGCGGATTCTGGCCAGTTCGTCCAGGGTCAGGCCGACCAGCGGGGAACGCAGCACCCCGGCCAGCGGAATATCCTGGCGGGGGTTGGTGATGATTTTCAGCAGGGAAAGCATCGTTTCTATTTCGGTGGCCGCAAAGTATCCCGCGCCGGCGTCTGTCCAGGCGGGGACCCCCATTCTGGTGAATTCTTCCAGGAAAACGGGGGCGTCGTTAATTGCGCTGCGCATGAGAACGACTACATCCCGGTAAGTCGCCGGCCGGCAGGCGCGAGCCTCCGCGTCCCACACTAAAAGAGGCGGGTCGCCGTGCACCAGCTCGATAATTTGCCGGGCGATCAACCGCGCTTCGCGCTGGGCCGCTGCCAGTTCCTCCGGCCCTTCCGGATCAAAAAGCCCGTCGGCTTCGCTTTCTTCCCCGGCCGGTTCCCCGTCCGGGGGGCTTCTTTTGGCCCCGTTTTCGTTTTCAAGCGCACTTTTTTCCAGCAGGTGCAGCTCCGCTAAATGATCGGCGGCGTGACCCGCTCCCGGCAGCGGGGGGTAGCTTGCCCCGTAAACCAGCTCTTCGTAAGCAAGCTCACCGACTCCGGGCGTCATGATCCGGCGAAAGAGGAGGTTGACGGCGCCCACAAGGTTTTCGCGGCAGCGGAAGTTACGGACCAGGCTTACTTTTCGCTGCCGGGAGGGCTTGCCGACCGGCGCGTAGCTCTGGTATTTGGCCAGGAAGATCCCCGGTTCGGTCAGCCGGAAGCGGTAAATGCTTTGCTTCGCGTCGCCGACCATGAACAGGTTGTTTCTGGCGACCAGGGATAAGATTGCTTCCTGGACGGGGTTGATGTCCTGGTACTCGTCCACCAGGATTTCCGCAAAATAATTTTGCAGCTGCCGGGCAACTTCCGAAGGAGTTAAATGGCTTGGTCCGGCGCCCGGGGCGGTGAGAATTTTAAGCGCGAGGTGCTCCAGATCGGAAAAGTCCACCGCGCCGTGGGAATTTTTGACCTGCCGGTAAATTTCGCTGAAATCGAGCGCCAGCGCAACCAGTTCCTGCAGCAAAGGGGCGCATTTCCTGAGCTCGTCTAAATATTGGGACGCGCTTCTGGAAAAAAGCTCCTCGCGCAGGCCGGAAATTTTTCTTTTGGCCGCCTCCCGGCAATTTTTGGCCTGCTCCTTTAAATCTTCGCCGGTGTCCCGGCGCAGCGCCTTTAACCTGGGGAACTCCGCCCGGGCAAAGGCGCCTGTCATCTCTTCCCAGGTTCCCGCACAGGAGGAGGCGAGGTGCTCCAGGAGGGCCAGGTCGGCCCGGAAGACGTCCAGGTAGGCGGCCGGTCCGTCCGGCCGGGCGGCCAGCGCAATGCCTTCCCGGAGCAGTTCCCGGGCCGCCTGCAGCGTAAGGGCGATGTGTTTTTTCAGGTCAGCAAACCAGGGCTGCGCTTCGAGGGCGGCGTCGCCGGGCAAAAAAAAGCGCCCGGCGGCCGCGCGCAGCCACCCCTGCGGGTCGGGGGAGTTTTGGGCGTAGGTATAAAGGGTTAAGACCAGTTCCTGGAGGGCGCGCCAGCCGCGTTCCCCTCCGTAGCAATCCAGCAGCGCGGCAAAGCCCGCCGCTCCTTCGTCGTAGCAGCGCTCGAAGAGCTCTTCGACGGCCTCCGCGCGCAGCAGGGCTGTTTCCTCTTCGGAGGCCACCCGGAAGCGCGGGTCGAGTTCCACCAGATAGAAGTGCTGTTTGATCAGGTTCAGGCAGAAAGAGTGGATGGTGCCGATAAACGCCCTGTCCAGGATGGCCAGCTGGCTGCGCAGGCGGCTTGCGGAGGGGTTTGAGCTGATTTGCTCGCTCAGCGCCTGCCGGAGGCGGTTTTTCATTTCCGCTGCCGCCGCGTTGGTAAAGGTGACGACCAGCAGGCGGTCGCAGTCAACGCCGTCGGCGGTAATCAGGCGGATGGCGCGCTCCACCAGGACGGCCGTTTTTCCCGTCCCGGCGGCGGCGGAGACCAGCAGATCGCCGCCGCGCGTGTTAATGGCCAGTTCCTGTTCGGGTGTCCAGCGGTGCACCGGAGCATCTCCCACCTTTTTGGTTTTGTTCCCGATCACTACCTGGAAATACCCCTTTGCCCGCCGTTCGTTTGCCGTCGCTCCGATGCTGCGGGCAAATCGAACGGCGGGCCAGGAATTTTCATCCTCTGTTGATGCCGCGAAAAAAGCGGCATGAGGGTCTAATTGTTATTTTCGCTCAGCCTAAAGGCGCCGGCTTCTTTCAGCACTTCCGCGATCCGGGCCCATATTTCCTCGCCGGGGAGCTCCGCCAGTTCCCGGTAGCGGTTTTCGGGAAGGCGGAGGTCGAACAGGCAAACCGGTTTGTACGGGCAGTACCGGCAGGCCGGGATTTGCCTGAACCGGTAAGGATTGATCTCCATTTGCCCGGCCAGAATTGCTTCTCCCGTCCGGCGCAAAAGCTCCCGGAGGTACGCCGCCAAAAGGGCGAACTGCTGCAAATCCAGGGCGCTGGAGTTCGCCCGCAGACTCCCGTCGTTTTTGAGGCCCGCGGGAAGGATGCTGGAGTGGCCGGCGATTTGTTCGTCCATGAGTCTCGCCACCTGCGGGTCGGCCAGGACGAAGCCCCTTAGTTTGAGCTCCTTAAGGATTTCCTCTTCGGCCGCCGCGGGCGGAAGCGGGCCTTTTCGGGGCAGCACCGGATCGGCTACGGGAAAATAAAAAATTCCTGCCGGCAAGGCGTCTTTGGCCGCGGCTTGCCCGACGGCCAGGTAGGCAACGAGCTGGAGCTTGAGCCCGTAAAAAATTTCACTCAGGCTGAGTCCAGCCCGGCCCGTTTTGTAGTCAATGACCCGGATGTATTTGTTCTGTTCAAAAGCGGCTGTGTCGACCCGGTCGATCCGCCCGGAAAGTTCCATCCGGAGACCCCCGGAAAGGGGCACGGCGAGCGGGGGAAGCTCACCGGCCGGCGCGAAGGAAACCTCCGTCAGCCGGGGCCGGAAGTTGCCCCGGCGGGCGTGCGCGCAGAGCACCCGGGCGGCCCGTTCCAGCACCTTTTTCGCTCTTTCGGCCAGGAAGCGGTGGCGGGCGGAGCTTAGCAAGATCTCGCTTTTCAGGCGGGGGGCCATTTCTGCGACGGCCTCGCCGATCAAGGCGCGGCACTCCTCCTCCGTCAGCTCTCCCCAGTCCAATCCCTTTTGCGCAATTCTTTCGGCAAAAGCTTTCAGGCAGGCGTGGTAAAATTCCCCCAGTTCCACCGGCTGCAGCTTGTAAACCGCCCGCTCCTTGAGTTTCAGCGCGTGGGCAAGGCCGTAGGCGAACCGGCAGCCGTGGTAGCGCTCGCACTGAGAGATGCTGGTCTGCAGCACCCTGCCGTAGAGGGCGGCGGTCGTTCCTGCGGCGAGGGGCTTTTCCTGGTTGGTGTAAAACAACCCGGCCAGGACGCGCCGGCACCTGCCGGAGTCGACGAGCCGGTTGTAAGCCGCCCACCACACCGGCGGGATGGCGCGCCCGCTTTTGGCTTCCTGCAAACTCAAAACCAGGGAGGACAGGGTGTGGTCCGCGTCGGCAATGAACTCCGCGTCCAGCGCGGGGTCGCCGGGCGGCTGCGCCGGGCAGGGGGTTTCCCGAAGGCCCGGGAAGATTTTTTGCAGCCTGGAAATGACCGGCGAGGGCGCGTACGCCCGGCCTTCTTCGTCGGCCAGGGGGTAGCTGAGCCACAAGCGCTCGCTGCTGCGCGTGAGCGCAATGTACACCAGGTATTGCTCGTTCAACAGGTATCGCCGCCCCGCCGGGGCCAGCTTTATTCCGGCCGTCTCCAACAGTTCCCGGTCCGCGTCGGTGAAAATTCCTTCCGCCGGCGGGCACGCCGGCAGGACGCCGTCGCTGGCGCCCAGCACGAAGCAGGCGCGCACGTCGGGGTTGCGGGAGCGCATTAAAGAACCCACGAGGACCTGGTCGAGCCCGGGGGGAATCAGCCCCAGGCGGATCCCTGCCAGCCCCGTTTCGATGATCCGGGCAAAATCGTTCAGGGAGAGTTTTTCGTCGCCCAGGGTCTCCACCAGTTGATCAAACAAATCCACCACTGCTCCCCAGACCTGGGCGTGCTCCCTGGCCGCTTCCACGTCCCCCCGCGCAAGGGCGGCCTTGCTCCACTCCGCCAGTTGCCCGGGAACTTCCAGGGCGGCCAGCAGTTCGTCCAGGGCGGCAACCATCTCCCGCACGCCGGACGCCTTCTGCAGGGCTTTCTGGAAGCTGAAAAGGTGGGCGGCGGCCGCGGCCCGGATCCGGTTGATCAAGGCAAGCTCCGTTTCTTCTTCGCTTTCCTTTTCCTCTGCCAGCGTGTAGTGGCGGACGTAGCGCCAGTCCTGCCCGTCGTACCAGCGCGCCCCCTTGATTCCGTGGGCCAGCACGTAATTTTCCAGCAAATCCACCTCTTCCCTGGCGACGGGCACCAGGTCGGTTTTCAGGTAGCGGAAAACCGGCTCCGCCGCCCAGTTTCCCGCAATTGCTTCCAGGGCGGAGCGGATCAGTTCCACCAGCGGGTGATTAACGACTTCCCGGCGGGCGTCGATGAAAAAAGGTATTTTGTAGTCGCTGAAGATGGTCCTGAGCAGCGTCTGGTAGGCGCCGAGATCCTTTAAAACCACCGCTATTTCCCGCCAGCGGTAACCCTTTTCGCGGCAGAGCGCAATGATTTCCCGGGCCGCTCCTTCCACTTCGGCGACCCGGTTGGCCGCGGCCACCACCTTGATCCCTTCCGCCGCGCGGGGGTAAGCAGCGGGGGCGGGCCGGAAAAAGTTCTCCTCCAGGTGGGCCAGGGCCGGGTTGCTCAAAAAGCGCGGCGGGATCTGTTCGTCCAGGAGCAGCGGCGGCTCCGCAGGCACGCCCAGGCGGTCCGCCATTTCCTGTAACCTCTGCAGGCTTTCCCGCGTAGGATAAAAAACGTCCGGGTCCCCGGCCGGCCCGGCGGCAGACCGGCTGTCCAGGCAGAGCGCCACGCTCACCCGGCGGGCCGCCAGCAGCAGTTGCTCGATTACTTTATATTCCTGGGGGGTAAAGCCGGCGAAGCCGTCGATCCAGACCTGGCTGCCGCGCAAGGCGCGGGAGGCGGGTATTTTGCCGGCCAGCAGAGCCAGGTAGTCGTCGGGATCCAGGTAGCGGTCGGCCAGCGCCTTTTCCATTTGCTCGTACAGGAGAATCAGGTCGCCTAGTTTCGCGGGGAGTCCGCCGGCCGGACGGCCGCCTGCGTTTTTCCCGCCGGCCAGCAGGGAGGCGGCCTGCCGGAGGCGGCCGGCGTCGACGCGGTAATTTTTGAGCTCCCGGATTATTTCGGAGAGCGCCTGAACAAAGCCGGGCCGGTCGGCCACGCGGGAAAAAAGCCGCCACTGCCCCTGCCGCTCGACCAGTATTTTACGCAGGAGCATCTGTTTGCCGGGCTCGCCGATGTGGGTGCGGGTGATGCCGCCCGCTTCCTGGAGGACGCGCCAGGCAAGGCGGCGAAAGCTGAGCACCTGGGCCCTGAGCAGGCCTTTGCCGGGAAGAAAGGCGCTCAGCGCCCGCTCGGTTTGCAAGGTGGCCTGCTCGGGAACCAGCAAAATCAGCGGCGGCCCCTCCGGCGATTCCTTCAGGGCGGCGGAAATTTCTTCCCGGCAGCGGTGCGTTTTGCCAGTTCCGGCCCGGCCTAAAATAAACCGCAGGCTCAAAGCGCAGCGCTCTCCTTTTGGTAAATCTTAAGTAAAAACATTATATATAAATATTGACTGGTTGTTAAGCAATAAAAAATTAAAAGTTGTTTTTCCGGCTTCCGGCAGGACTGGTTTAAAAAGGTGTCGAATTAAACAAACATGAAAAAACCCAGGGGTTGAAACGCCTTGGATCTCTGTGAGCAAGAGCTGGTCAGGAAAAGCAAAGCCGGCGACCTGGACGCCTTCGAGGAACTGGTGCGCCTGTACGAGAAAAAAGTCTTCGCCCTCGTTTACCGCTTTGTGGGCAACTGGGCCGACGCGCACGATCTGGCCCAGGAAACTTTTATCAAGGTTTACCAGGCCCTCCCCACCTTGCGCGAAGAAGGTAGTTTCACCGCCTGGGTCCACCAGATTGCCGCCAATGTTTGCCGCGACGAATTAAGGAAAAAGCGCAAGCACCCGAAAACTTCTTTGGAGGAGATGATGTCCTCTTCCGGCGGGATCCCGCTGCCGGCGGAAGGCGCCGGCTGCCCGGAAAAGACCCTCGAACAATGGGAAATGGGCGAAGCCGTCCAGGGAATTTTAAATTCTCTTCCTGACGAATACAGAATGGTTTTGGTTATGCGGGAAGTGGAAGGAATGGCTTACGACGAAATCGCCGCCGCCCTGGATATTTCCCCGGGCACGGTGAAATCGCGGTTGAACCGGGCCCGCCAGGCCTTTAAACAAAAAATGTTGGCCCGGCGGGAACTTTTTCAGCCCCTCCCACGTCTAGCAGGTAAGGAGGGATAGCGCATGGGGTGTGCAAAGGCCCGCGAGTTGTTGTCCCCTTACCTTGACGGTGAACTGGAACCCTCCGAAAAAAAATTTCTTTCCGGCCATTTGGAAATGTGTCCTGCCTGCCGCCGCGAACTGGCGGAGCTGCAGGCGGCCGTGCAGATCTTCCGCCGCCTGCCGCAGCTTGCCCCGGCGCCCACTTTCCGGGCCAGGCTGCGGGAGCGCCTGGTGCGGGAAGATCTGTCCCGTCCCGCGGGCGAGCGCCCCGGCGCGGCGGCAATCTCCGGCCGGGACCCGGCATTGCGGCCCGCTCCCCGCCTTTCCGGGGCGGCGTACGAAAACGGGCGCGCCGCGGGCGGCCTTGCTCCTTCCCGGCGGGCGGGGCCGCGGGCGGCCTTTTCCGCTTTTCTGTCCGGCGCCGGGATCTGGCCCAGGCTGGCGGTGGCGGCAACCCTGCTGCTGGCCGTCGGGATTGCCTCCCTGTGGTACGGCCTGGCCGGGCCCAGGTTGTATTCCGGGGCGCCGCCGGCCCCGTTAGGGCAAATTGCCGGTTCGCCTGCGCAAAAAGAAAAAGGTTCCCCCAGGCGCCAGGCGGGAGCGGAAGCCGTTCATGACGCCGAGAAAAGAAAAAGCCATGAACTGATTGCCGGCGGGTATGCCAAACCGGCGGATCAGCAGCAATCCGTCCCCGTAAAAACTGGGCAGGGAGAAGAGCCATTGCGCGCACCGGCGCCGGCACGTCCGTTGGCGGCGGAGGCAAAGGATTCCTGGAAAGCCGAACAATCCGTCCAGGCCCGGGAAACGGCGGGTTCAGTCCGGCCCTCCGCAAAACAAAGCAGTAAAAATGCATTTGTTCCTCCAGAACCGGCCGCCGCAGCGCCGGAGCAGCCGTCCGCCGCCGGGGGAGAAATTTCGCTGACCGCTAAAAGCACCGGCGAAGACCTTTTGTTCAGCCAAAGCGCCGCGCCGCCAAAAAAGGTTGCCCGGCGGATGGAAATAGCGGTGAAGGGCGGGGACGTTCAAAAGTTAGCCCTTTTGTTGGCAAGGTTTGCCGCGGCCGGGGAGGAAGCGGCGGCAGCCGGGCCGGCGGGCGCCGGCTCCAATGGAGATGAGCAAAAACCGGGCGCCAAAAATCCCCTCAGCGGAAAAATCGAAATTTCCAGGGTGCCGGAGTTCATAGCCCAAATCAAGACGTTGGGCACTATCTTGAAACAGGAAGAAAAAGAGCAGGACGTCACGGCGGATTACTTACTGCTGGCCGAGGAGCTCAAACAAAAACAGCTTAAGGAAGAAGAAATGGTAAAGATAATGCTTGCCGAGCATAAAAACAACCGCAGCATAAGAAATCCGGATTCTCCTTTCCAGCAAGAATTAGCCGGTTTACAGGCGGAAATCCAGTCCTTAAAAGAGCAGTTGCAAAAGATGGCCGAAGAATTGCAGCTGGTTTCGGTAGAAATTTACTGGCAAGAGTGATTTTCAGGTTGCATGTTTGTCTGTTTTCAGTTTAAAATAACCACATAGCCACCAGCATTTAGGGAAAGGAGGTCTTTCACCGGTGCGCGCGAAAGTTAAGGAAGTCCTGGATAAAATCCGCCCCATGCTGCAAAGGGACGGCGGCGACGTGGAGCTGGTCGACGTTACCGCGGACGGGGTGGTTAAGGTCAGGCTCAAGGGCGCCTGCGGGGGTTGAGCGGGGGCCGTTTACACCCTGAAAATGGGGATTGAGCGGTCGCTCAAGCAAATGGTTCCGGAAGTAAAAGAAGTGGTCCAGGTTTTGTAGGGCAATAAGTTAAGTGCCAGGCACTTAACTTATGAGTGCTGCGGCCGGCTTGTGCCCTATGGGGATATCCCCGGGTTGAAGTTTAAAGGCAGGGAGTTTCCCATGAAGACTGCCGTCCTCTCCATAACACTATTAAAATGAGGGCTGGAATTTGTCCGGGTGAGCGACATCTGCGTAGGGTCGGGAACCAGACACGGCGCAGCTGCGGCAAGCGAACCGGCAGCGCAATTGGGAAGTGGGATGTGAGAAGTTGGAGGTGGGATTTCAAATTCTCACTTCTAACCTCCCACCTCTCACCTCTCAAATGCCTGGTTCGCTCCGTAAGCCAAGCCGATGTCTGGTCGACCCGGAGCAGCGGAGCGAACCGGACAATTCCAGCTCGATGGGAAATGATGGCAGAATCTATTTTCGAGGGGGATAAAATGTCGGCCGGTTTTAAAATCGGCGTCTGCCAGCTCAAGGTGGGCCGGCAAAAGGACGAAAACCTTCGCCGGGCAAAGGAAATGATTGTCCGGGCCGCCGGGCAGGGGGCCAAAATAGTGGCTCTGCCGGAAATGTTCAATTGCCCGTACCAGGCCGGCCTTTTTCCGGAATACGCCGAAAGCTTTCCGGAAGGGCCCAGTGTAAAAATGCTCAGCGAGATTGCCCGCGCCCTGCAAATATACGTGGTCGGCGGCTCTATCCCGGAGCGCGCGGGGGAGCGGGTGTACAACACCAGTTTTATTTTCGGGCCGGGCGGGGAACTGCTGGGCAGGCACCGGAAGGCCCATCTTTTTGACGTCGATCTGCCCGGCGGAGTAAAGGTGCGGGAGTCCAGCACCCTGGCCCCCGGCGACGGCGTCACGGTCGTCCGGACAGAGTTTTGTTCCGTGGGGGTGGCGGTGTGCTACGACGTGCGTTTTCCGGAGCTATTCCGGTTGATGGCGCTGGCCGGCGCGCAAGCGATCGTCGTCCCCGCCGCCTTCAATCTGACCACCGGCCCCGCCCACTGGGAAATCACCTTTCGGGTGCGGGCCGTGGATAACCAGGTTTACGTGGCGGCAGCATCTCCCGCCCGCGATTATACCGCCGGCTACGTAGCCTACGGCCATTCCCTGGTGGTCGATCCCTGGGGGGAGATCCTGGCCGCCGCCGGCGAGGGGGAGGAAATTATTTACGCCGAAGTCGATCTGGAAAAAATAGAAAAAGTCAGGCGCCAGCTCCCCCTCTTACAGCACAGACGGACGGATCTGTACCAGTTGAATTTTCAGGGGAAAGGCATTGGGGAGTGACTGAAAGGTGCTGACAATTGGCCTGGTAGGGCTACCTATGGTGGGCAAAACCACCGTTTTTAATCTTTTGACCGGCGCCGGCGCGCGCACGTCCGGCTTTTTAACGGGCAGGGCCGATACCAACGTAGGGATCGCGCCGGTGCCGGACCCGCGCCTCGATTTTCTGGCGCGCCTTTACAACCCCCGCCGGACGGTTTACGCCCAAATTCAATGCAGCGACGTGCCCGGCCTGGTGAGGGGCGCGGCGGAAGGTGCGGGTGTAGGCAACCGGTTTCTGGACGGGATCCGCAACGTGGACTTGCTGGTCCACGTCCTGCGGGCTTTTGAAAATCCTGAGGTCCCCCACGTTGACGGCAGCCTTCACCCCTTGCGGGACTTCGCGACCGTTCAGATCGAGCTGCTGCTGGCGGACATAGATTTAATTGAAAAACGGATCGAGCGCATTAAAAGCGGCAAAAAAATTTCCAAAGAAGCGGCCCGGGAACTCCCCGTCCTGGAAAAATGCCTGACCGCCCTGGAAAACGAAGTGCCTTTGCAGCAGGCGGACCTGACCGGGGAGGAGCGGGCGGTCCTGGCCGGCTACAGTTTTTTTACTGAAAAACCGTTGCTGCTGGTTGTGAATACGGACGAAAATCAGTTTCGGGAAAAGAGCTATCCCGATAAAGCGGAACTGGCGGCTCTGGCTTCTTCCCGGGGGGTGCAGCTGATTGAGATCTGCGGCCGGCTGGAGATGGAGATCAGCATGCTCTCTCCCGGAGAACGGGAGCTGTTTTTAGAAGATATGGGCATAAAAGAGCCGGGCACGGCGCGCCTTGCCCGAGCCGCCTACGCGCAGCTGGACCTGATCTCCTTTTTCACGATCGGGTCCGACGAGGTGAAGGCCTGGACGATCAGGCGCGGCACCAGCGCAAAAAGCGCTGCCGGCAAGGTTCATTCGGACATGGAGCGCGGCTTCATCCGCGCCGAGGTGGTTAAGTTTGCCGAGCTGGACGCGTTGGGCACAATGGCCAAAGTAAAGGAAAAAGGCCTGGTCAGGCTGGAAGGAAAGGACTATCTCGTCGACGACGGGGATATCATTAACTTCCGGTTTAACGTTTAATTTTCAGGATGCGCCGTCGAATATTAAGTTTGCGTTGTCCTCGGGGGGCGATTTCACTGAAATGTTTTAAGCCTGGGGGAGGGTGCCGGAAGTGAGCAAAACGCAATTATACTTTATTCTGGGGCTGCTTTTTGCCTTGCTGGTGGCGATATTTGCCCTGCAAAACCCCGAACCCGTGGATATTGACTTTCTCGTCTGGCATTTTAACGCCATATCCAAGGTGCTGATCATCCTGGTTTCCACCGCCGTCGGCGCGCTGGTGGTCGTGCTTTTGGGCTTTTCGTGGCAGTTCCGCAGGTACCTTTACGTCAGGCGACTGGAGGGTGAAGCGGAGGGCTTGAAAAAGGAGCTGGAAAAGGCACGGCAGGCGCTTGCGGCGGCCCAGGCGGGCGGGCCCGTGGAAAAGGCGGAAGCGCAGGAAAAACATGTTCAAACGAATAATAAACCGGGCGGCGAAAAGAAAACGGGTAACGAAAAAGGCCAGTAGGAAATTTTTGAACTAAAGGCCAAAGTCCCGGATGGTAAACACAGGGTCAACGGCAATCCCCAGCGAACGGAGCTTTTCGGTGCCGCCCTCCAGGCGGTCCACCAGGGGGATTACCTTGACCACCCGGCAGCCGGTTTCCCGGACGGCGTCAACCGCCTTCATTATGGAGGAGCCGGTCGTCATTACGTCCTCTACAATTGCAACGCGCTCGCCGGGAGATAGCTCAGGCCCCTCGATCAGCTTCTTCATCCCGTGTTCCTTGGTTGCCTTGCGGACGATGAACAGCTTTATCTTCAGCCCCTCCAGGTGAGCAACGGCGGCCAGCGCCCCGACGATCGGGTCTGCGCCGATAGTGGGCCCGCCGACAGCCTGGATGTTGCCGCCGCGGATTTTCTCAATTATGATTTTGGCCAGCAGGTAGGCTCCTTCCGGGTGGAGGGTCACCTGTTTGCCGTCGAAGTAATAATTGCTTTCCTTTCCGGACGTCAAAACGAACTTTCCAAACCGGAAAGCCCTCTCCCGAAGCAAATCCCGCAGCCTGGCCAGGTACGAAGAATTGTCCGCCAATTTAAATTAATTCCTTTCGGGTATATTTTTCAAGTCTTGCCGGACGTGGATTATGCTCATGATCATGACGTTATCTTTTTTATTTATCTTGTATATGATTCTGTAATTTCCAATAATCAGTTCGCGATAATCCAACTCCGGAAATTCGGGCACTTTTCGACCCATTGCCGGAAATCTGCCGAGGTTTTCAACGGCCCTCTGAATTTTTTCGATCTGGAACTGTGCATACCTTTTTGAGTCCGCGGCAATAAAATTGTAAATCCGGCGGAGATCAAGAAGGGATTGTTTTGTCCACTTTATTTGAACCATTGCGAAGTTTCCTTGATTACTTCTTCGTGGGTAAGAAGGTTTCCTTTCTTGATCTCTTCTTCTGCTATGTCCAACTTATGTTTTAAATAAAGCCGGTACATAAGCTCTTCAATATCTATTTGTTCGGGAAACTCTTTAATGATGTCAAAAACTTGTTTTTTTGTAATAAACATTTAGGATGCTCCTCCTTTGCTTTTTTGCCATTACTAATAACATTTTAACATATTATAAGGGGAAACTACAGAAATCTTGCAAAACTATTTTTGATAGTTCGGAACTCCCCCGGCCGGAAGGGCGGCCCGGACGGCCCGGCGGACGGCCGTGGCCAGCACGCGGGCGGCCGCTGCGCCCACCAGGTTTACGTCGGCGGGCACTTTCCCGGTGGCCAGGGTAAATACGGTATCGCCGTCGTACATGGTGTGCGCCGGTTCAATACAGCGGGCCAGGCCCGTATTGGCCAGTTGCGCCACCTTGTTTGCTTCCTCTTTGTTCAGGCGGGCGGTGGTCACCACAACGGCCAGGGTCGTGTTTTCAACCGGGCCGGCGCACCTGGCGGCACTTGGGGTGCCGGCGGGATTGGGGCCGGGCCCGGCAATGCCGTCCTGCCGGTTGCCTTCCCGCCATTGCTTTTTCCAGATTTCCAGGGTGGAAAGGGTTTTGCCGGTGGCCGGGTCGCGCGGCCCGGCCAGGACGCGCCCCTCTTCGTCCAGCACGTCCCCCAGGGCGTTTACGGCCGCCACGGCGCCTATCCAAAGGCCGTTGCCCAGGTCTTCCCACCACGCACCCAGGCCGGATTTGACGCAATGCTTCATCCCCAGGGTTTTGCCCACGGTGGCTCCCGTTCCCGCCCCCACATTCCCTTCAGCTACGGCTCCGCCGACGGCGTTCCGGCAGGCTGCGTAGCCCATTTCTTTGCCGGGGCGGACCCGGGGATCGCCGATGCCCAGGTCAAACAGGACCGCCGCCGGCACGATCGGCACGCGGGCCACCCCGGTGTCAAAACCGATACCCCTTTCTTCAAGCCAGGCCATCACGCCGCCCGCCGCTTCCAGGCCGAAGGCGCTGCCGCCGGTAAGCAGAACGGCGTGCACCTTTTCAACCCGCCGGCCGGGGTGCAGCAGCTCGGTTTCCCGGCTGCCCGGCGCCGAGCCGCGGATATCTACCCCGGCAACGGCGCCTTCTTCGGCGAGGATGACGGTGCAGCCCGTGAGAGCCTCTAGATTTGTAGCGTGGCCCACCTTGACGGCCGGATCGGGCAAGAAGTTTTGCACCTGGAAAGCAACCCTCCTGAAAAAAGAGATGAACCGCAAAGACGCAAAGAACGCAAAGATTTCAAGAATTAAATTTAGCCCCAGAGGACACAGAAAACACAGAGAATATAGGTATCGGCAACCAGTAGCCAGGTTTCAGATCTTAAGCCATCATTATTCCATATCTGGAGGGCAGGAAAAAGAAAATTCCTATGGATTTAAGGTGCGAAAATAAAGAGCAGGCAGTCAGAATTCCGACCTCCGCCGACTGACGACCGATCTTACCGGCCGGCGGGAAGCTGGCTTTTCACCTTGGCCAGCGCGTTTAAATATGCCTTGGCGCTGGCTTCGATGACGTCGGTGCTTAACCCCCGGCCCACGAAAAGCCGGCCGTCTTCGGTGCGCACTTTGACGGTGGCGTCCCCCATGGCGTCTTTGCCCCTGCTGACCGATTTTAAAGCATAGTCTTCCAGGGTCACGGCGCACTCCAGCAGCCGGTCGATGGCCTTGAAAACGGCGTCCACCGGGCCGTTGCCGCAGGCCGCGTCGCTCACCACGCGGTCGCCTTCGGCCAGCTCGACGGTGGCCATTGCCCTGGTCGGCCCGGCGGTGCTCACCGAAAAGCTTTTCAGGGCCACCTGGGTTCGGTTGGCGCCGTTTTTGTCGCCCATCAGGGCGTACAGATCTTCGTCGAAAATTTCCTGCTTCTGGTCGGCCAGGCGCAAAAATTTTTCGTATACCTTATTGAGCGCTTCGTTGTCCAGTACAAAGCCCAGCTCTTCCAGGCGGTGGCGCAGGGCGTGGCGCCCCGAGCGGGCCGTTAAAATGATCCTGTTTTGCGGGACGCCGACCGTTTCCGGGTGAATGATCTCGTAAGTGGTGCGCTCTTTTAACACTCCGTCCTGGTGAATGCCGGAAGCGTGGGAGAAGGCGTTGTCGCCGACAATGGCCTTGTGCGCGGGCACCGGCACCCCGGTAATTTTGGAAACCAGCCGGCTGGTGCGGGCGATTTCCCGGTAATTGATGGTCGTGTTCACGCCGAAGCGCGCAGGGCGGGTGTAAATGGCCATGATCACTTCTTCTAAGGCAGTGTTTCCCGCCCGCTCGCCGATGCCGTTGATGGTGCCCTCCACCTGCGCGGCGCCCGCCTTGATCCCGGCCAGCGAGTTAGCTGTGGCCATGCCCAGGTCGTTGTGGCAGTGCACACTGACGATGACCCGGTCGATATTCCGGACGTTTTTCACGATCCATTCGATCAGCTCTCCGTATTCCCACGGCGTGGCGTAACCTACCGTATCGGGAATATTGACGACGGTGGCGCCGGCTTCAATTACCCCCTCCAGGACCCGGGCCAGCACTTCCGGTTCGGTGCGAAAGGCGTCCTCGGAGTAAAATTCCACGTCCGAAACATATTTTTTGGCGTATTTTACGGCCTCGACAGCCATCTGGATACCCTGTTCCACGGTGACTCCCAGCTTGTGCTGCCGGTGGATGGGGGAAAGGGCCAGGCCCGTGTGGATTCTGGGCTGTTCGGCCTCCTTGATTGCTTCGTAGCAGGTATCGATGTCTTTCGGTACGGCCCGGGTGAGCCCGCAGATGGTGACCCCTTTGATTTCCCTGGCAATCTGCCGGACCGCCTCAAAGTCGCCGGGGGAGGAGGCGGGAAAGCCGGCCTCGATGACGTCCACCCCCAGCTTGACCAGTTGCTGACTGATTTCCAGCTTTTCCTGAATGTTTAAAGTGATGCCCAGCGACTGTTCGCCGTCCCTTAAGGTTGTATCAAAGACGTATAGTTTACGCATTTTTCGTTTCTCCTTTCGCAACTGTTTGGTTTAGCATAAAGATGGCCCAAAGCCAAGCAAGCTCATCCGGGTCAAGCCCCATGCTTACCACCCCCAACTCTTGCCTCGCGATTAAAAAACCCTTCATCTCTTTTTTGAGACGAAGGGTTTAGCTTCGCGGTACCACTCAAATTAACGGCCTCTTGCGCCGGCCGTTCCCTTACGCGGAGTACGGGAAAAGCCCCGGCGGCCGCTTACACCACTTGGCCCGGGTTTTGTTTCCGATACCCCCTTCCTTTTAACGGCGGAAGCTCCGTCCGAGCCTACTTTCCTTAAGCCGGATTTCGGTCGGCTACTCGGGGGAGAGTTCAGTGCCTTCCGGGCACCGCCTCGCACCGGGCCGGCGGCTCTCTGCTGCTCCGGATCAACGCTTACTGGTCCCCGTCATGGTCGTTTTGGCAATCTGGGAAGCACATGTTGATTTTAGCAGCTTTCCGCGCGCGTGTCAATAACTATCCACCTGCCAACAGTTCTCCCAAAAAATAATTCCAAATGTATTCCGGCCGTTGTCTGACCACGTTTACGATCAAGGCGTGAAATTGCTCATTTCAAGTGGGAAGTCCGCCAACGCGCCATATTCTTCAAAATCCTCAAAAAGCTGCGGTTGGGACAAAAAAATCTTGTAGCCCCGGATTCGTTTTTTTGCCAGTTCTGCATAGTTTTTTTCTATCTCGTAACCCACGTACCTCCTTTTTGCCTTCAGAGCAGCTATCGCCGCCTGGCCGCTGCCCATGAAGGGGTCAAGGACAACTTCGCCTTCAAAGGTATAAAGTTGAATCAGCCGGTAAGGAAGCTCAACCGGAAAAGGCGCCGGGTGTCCGATCTTTTTTGCCTGCTCTGCCGGAAAAGTCCAGATGCTCTTGGTGTATTCCAGAAATTGCTCCTTCGTCATCGTGCTCTTTCTTCTGGCAGGGTTCTTCCTGGTGAATGTATCTTTGGAGAAAATCAAAATGTATTCATGAATATCCCTCAAGGTAGGGTTGGCCGCCGACAACCAGCTTCCCCAGGCAGTTGAAGGACTTGCGCTGGATGCTTTGTTCCAGATTATTTCCCCCCGCATTAAAAAACCTAAATCCTGCATATCTTCGGCAATAAAGGCGTGGATTGGGATGTAAGGCTTCCTGCCCAGGTTCGCAACGTTTATACAGGCCCGGCCGCCCGGAACAAGAACTCTGTAAACCTCCTTCCAGGCCTTTTTTAAAAAAATCCTGTATTGCTCAAGAGTCAAATCCTGATCGTAATCCTTCCCTACATTGTACGGAGGGGAAGTAACCATAAGGTGAACACTGTTATCAGGGAGTTCATCCATTATTTCACACGATTTACAGAAGATATTATCCAAGTATTGCTCAGGAATAGGGTTTTCTATATAAGCAGCCCTTTTTTCCTCGGGCAGACCTTCATACAGCCTGCTTCTGTAAAACTGCGTCGAATCATGGTTTATTCTTCCCGGTGTGCCGAAAGAACTGGTTCGCGTCCCGTATTTCCTCAATTTCCTTCCCCTTTCAGGAGGCTTAAGAATTTTTCAGCTTTCGCTGTATAGGAAACCTCTTTGTTTGCTATTTCAATTAACTTGCCCAGTTCCTCCTTTGTCTTCATTCCGGAGAAAAATTCTCTTTCTTCCGTTAGCAGTCTTCGTAAAACTTCTTCGAGCTCCGAATATGTATCTATTCTCAAGAACCCCTTTTGGGGCGTGCTTTTCAAGCTATCTTCAAAAAGGTTATCCAGAGGGTTGGGGTTTAAAGAATAAAAACCTTGAATTATACCCATTTCCTTTAAGTGATCTACTTTGCTGTAATAACTTTCCGTTATTGGGGTATTGCCTATGACGATTATCGGTATGCGAGAGGCGCCATGCCCTGAAACCCTTATATTAATGCCTTTTCCTATTGCTTTCAGCATCGTATCCGACCTTAGCAAGCCCGGCCTCCCCTGGTGGGTTCTGAAATCTCCGAGACAATCGATACTACCGGTTACAGGATTGTACTCCCAGTTCCAGACAATAGACATTTTTACCTCTACGATAAGCAATATATTTTCAGGAGCCTGGTTTTTCTCTGCCGTTTTGCAGACGGCCAGGTCCGCCGGCGAGTTTGAATCAAGCCCTAAAGCCGGGCACTCTACTTTTAAAACCGGAAAAGCGCTGATTTTTACCGCAACCGGGGTTATAACCTCTTTTACCCATTTTTCGGTATAACTGCCCACAAAAGAATTTCTGCTCTGTAAAGTGCCCTTCTTTCCTCTATAATTGTTAGGCCAATAAGCCAGGTACTTGCCGTCGGCCGTCACATAAAAAAGCTGCTCGGGCGTGGCAAGCGCAAGAGACCTGCCAAAAAACTTTTTCTCTTCGGCTTTATCCCACAACAGAATCCACCAGCTTCTCAAAAAACTTTTAACCGAAAGTCCTTGTTTTCCCGCGTTTCAAGGCTTTTTGTTTAGCCCTCGCAAATGTTTCGAAAGCCATTTTATCAACTTCATTATAAGCAGCTTGTTTTAATTGAAGCGCCTTTTTTTCTTCGGGGCTGGCACCAGACAAGGGAGGCAGGTCGAGCCCGGAGAGAATTTCTTTGTACAACTTTTCCGCCTGTTTAAGCGACCTGAATTTTCCCATTATCTGCCCTTTGTGGATCACGTAATATTTGCCGTCATCAGGAACGTTCGCCGTGCCTTGCTCGATAGACAGACCCGCCCGTTCCATTTTTACAAGATAAGCCACCTTTATGCCTCCTCCAAAAAAATTTCTGCAGCTTTTTCGCAACCACTGCCCGCTCTTATTTTAATATAATCCTGTTTACCGGAACCACCGTTGGCGGCAGCCTTGGCTGCCACCCCCGCATGGTCAATAAAAGTGCCGACGTAAAAAGTGCCGACGGGAGTGGCTCCGGGAAACTGTATATAATAGGCAAATACCCTTTGCTCTTACCATTTTATCATACGGGGGACCCCGTCCGTCAAGGCTTCCCTACGGCGCCGCATTTTTTAGAAGGATTTTGCTCCGGCGGCGGAGAATTGTTACCTGGGTTAATTGTTTCCCGGGTTTACGGCCTGTTCCAGCAGGAAGATTTTTGGACTGATTGTTAACCATTAACTGTAGTAAAGTTAACAATTAATCACTTTTTCGAAAGAGGGGATTTGTCTTTGCTTCCGGAGTTAATTTTTTCCCTGGGCCGGAAAGTTTTCGACGGGGGCGATTTGACTTTTGAAGAGGCCCTGGAACTTGGCGCGCTGGAAGGGAGCGACCTCTACTTTTTGTTTGCGGTAGCGAACAAGGTTCGGGAAAAGTACAGCGGTAAAAGAGTGGAATTTTGTGCCATCGTCAACGCCCGCTCCGGCCGCTGGGGGACGTGATTGTTTTCATGCCCCCTTTGGGTGGTCAGGCCGGCGTTTTGTTTGCGAACATTTTCAGGCTGCTGACCAGCTCGTTAAATAAAGGTACCCGGCCTTTATTCCAGTGAGCAGAATATAGACGGGGCGCACGGAGATAGTGGCCGCAAAGACGACGGCAAAGGAAGGCTGGCGAAAGTCAGGGACAATAACCAGATCCGGAAGGCAAAGCGGGGAGGACAAACGGTAAAGGACGCTCAGCAAAAAACCCTTGGCGCCCCAGAGAAAGCCGGCGGCCAGGGCCGTGGAATAGGCGTCGGAAAGCCCAACTTTGGTGTGCCAGCGCACCCGGTGCAATTTTGTCCGGCGCAGCAAGAAGAGCAGCGAGGGGAAGGCGGCTTTAAATAACCTGCGCCACCTGCTCAACTTTTCCTTGAGCGGCGCTTTTTTCGCCGGCAGGGGGAGTTCTTTTGGGGGAGCCGCCTGGGTTTTGCCGATGATCCTGGGAATGATTTTTCGATATTTGATGCCCGGCCAGATTTTGATCTGGAGCGCGAGGTAGTTTTCTTCCCGGCGATACAAAAAGCGGACCTCCAGGGATACCGGAATGATCAGGAAAAGCAAAAAAATAAGCAGCAAAACGGCCGGCGGCCACCAAAACCAGGCCACAACCTCCCACCTCCGTCATATTTTGCCACCCGGGGGCAGGGGCATATACTTGTTTCCAAACGTTCCGGGCGATTTCTTTGGGGCGGCAATGAGCACTGTCGGGTGGGCGGTTTTTCTTTTTGCAGGGAGGAATCGGGCAGTGAAGCATAGTTTTGGCTATCCCTTAATACGAAGGGAATTTAGCTGGAGAGGATGAGTCTTTGGGTACCGGCTAACGGGTGGCGACATCGTGTGGTTTAAGGATGATTTTGGGCGGGGTTAGTTAAAACGAGGATACTATTTTTATTTTCTGTGCTATAAATGTAATACATTTGTAAGTCAGCCATTATTTTTTTGAGAGGGCCAGAATAGTATCCGGGAGGTGAATTAGATGGGCCAGGTAGCAGTCAGATTGCCTGATGTTTTTGATGTCCTGCCCGAAAAGGAAAAGCAGGCAATATTAAATGTGGGCATAAAAAAATCAATAGAAGAAAGGATAAAACAGCTTAGCGAGGAAGTGGAAATTGCCCAAAGAAAGATAAGGAAATTCGAGGAAAAGTATAAAATGCCCTGGGTTAGCTTTGCTCAAAAGGAGCCTGAAGGATGGGAAGAGCACGAAGATTATACTGACTGGAAATTATGGGAAGACGTGTTGAAAGAAAACCTTACGTTAATTGAAAAATTAAGGTCTTGCCTGGAGAAGTAAAAATGTCTACCGGACCAATCCTTGATACGCTGGAAGTTATTGAAGACTTTCGACCGAATTATTGTTCGCGTAAAGCAAATTTCCTCAGAACCCAGGGCAGGTATTTAGTTTTTAAAGCAAAAATTTTGCTTTTGGACGGCACAAACCTAAAAAGATATAATTGCAAAGTGAAGGGTAAGGGCCAGCATTTTACGCTGGCCCTTCGCATTATTTGTAAGCAGCGGTGCAAAAGAAAAAGACGTATTCACCGCCTGGGAGAATCATCTTTAAAAAGTACCGATCTTTCCTTCGAGGCTTTGCAAAGGGCGGGGACGGTCGCGGATACTTTTTGTTTTCCGGTGTTTGGTGCCTGTTTTGTATAATTATTCTGCCCCCGGGTCATATTATCCTTAAAACGGTAATCCGCAGAAGTAATCCACAGAAGGAGTGAGCGGCGGCATGCCCGAAGAGCAGCAGCAGCATCCGATTGAAAGTTTGATGAAAACGGCCATGGAGACCATCAAACAAATGGTTGATGTGAATACGGTGGTGGGGGACCCCGTGGAAACTCCCGACGGCACGGTAATTATGCCGGTCTCCCGGGTGGCCTGCGGTTTTGGCGCGGGAGGCGGGGAGTTTGGGCCGGCGGAAAAAATAAAAAACGAGGAAGGCCAGACCCCTTACTTCGGCGGCGGGAGCGGGGCGGGCGTTTCCGTCCAGCCGGTTGGTTTTTTGGTGGTCGGCCACGGCCAGATCAGGTTTTTGCCGGTGGACAACAACATCATTATCGACCGGCTGATTGATCTGGCTCCCCACGTGCTGGAAAAGATCGAGTCCCTCTGGAAAAAAGACAACCGGCAGCAGCAGCAACAGCAATTTACGCAAGCTTCACCTGCGGCGGGTGCGCCGCCGCAAGCACCGCCGGCCTGAAGATTTTTTAGGGGGAAACCAGGAAGACCGAAACGACCGGAAAAGGGAAAAGTTAAAAACAAGTCCGGCCGGAGGTGCAGCGCACGAACAGGGCATTACAGGCCGCGAGCGGCAAAAAACAAGACGCCAGGCTCGCGGCCTTTTTGTCAGATTGAAAAACGGCAACCAGATTTTGTCTTTCGAATATGATAATACAGAAGGCTGCGCAAAAAATAACTTTTCATCCCTGTTGGTGCCGCTAAAAGCAAGGGGTCTAATCAATAAATAAATCATGCTTCCTGATGACCGACGACTGATGACCGACGACTGCTTTGGGAGGTAGTGAACGATGGCAGAGGTGGTAGTGGCCGGAGGAGGGTGGGCGGGGTGCGCCGCCGCTTATTCCGCCGCCCTGGTAGGCGCGCGGGTGATCCTCCTGGAAAAAACGGATTTGCTCCTGGGCACCGGGCTGGTCGGCGGCATCATGCGCAACAACGGGCGCTATACGGCCGCGGAAGAGTTGCGGGCCATGGGCGGGGACGATTTTCTGCAACTGGCGGAAAGCGTTGCCCGGCACCGCAATTTAAATTTTCCCGGCCACCGTCACGCCACCCTTTACGACGTCACCAGGATCGAGCCCGTCATCAGGAAAGCGCTGCTCGAGGCGGGCGTCGAAGTCCGCCTGCAGGCGCACGCGGTGGGGGTGGTTAAGAGAGGCGACAGGATCACAGAGGTTTACACCGCCCAGGGGCAGAATATTCCGGGGGACGTCTTCATCGACGCCACCGGCACCGCCGGTCCGGTAAAAAACTGCACGCGCTACGGTTTTGGCTGCGCGATGTGCATCTTGCGCTGCCCGACCTTCGGCCCCCGGGTGAGCATTACCGCCAAAGCGGGTGTGCGCGAAATCGTGGCGGGGGAAGGTTTCCCGCATTTCGAGGCGCTGAGCGGTTCCTGCAAATTGGATAAACGATCGCTCGCCCCCTGGCTGGTTGCCGAACTGGAGAAAAAAGGGGTGCTGGTGATTCCTTTGCCTGCGGACGTCCAAAAGAAGGAACTGCTCAACAAAAAGGCCTGCCAGCAATATAACCTGGCGGAATTTGCCGCCAATTTAGTTTTGCTGGACACCGGCCAGGCCAAGTTAATGACCCCGTATTTTCCTTTAGAAATTTTGCGCACCGTCCGGGGATTTGAAGAGGCGCGCTTTGCCGACCCCTATTCCGGCGGCAAGGGCAATTCGATCCGCTTTATGGCGATGGCGCCCTGCGACGACGCTCTGCAGGTGGCGGGAGTGGCTAATTTATTTTGCGCGGGGGAGAAGACGGGCCTTTTGGTCGGCCACACCGAGGCCATGGTCACCGGTTTTCTGGCCGGGCACAACGCCGCCCGCCGGCTGGCCGGGAAAGAGCCCTTGCTCCTTCCCGAAGATATTGCCAGCGGGGATATTATTTCCTACATGCACCGGGAAATGAAAACGGAGGAAGGACTCAAGAGAAAGTATACCTTTTCGGGCTCCGTTTATTTCCAGAGAATGCAGGAAAGGGGGCTATACAGTACGGATATGGAAGTGATCTACGCCCGCGTGGTTAAAGCGGGCTTAAAAGGGGTGTATAAGCAAAAAGTTTTGTAGTATTCGTTTGGGGGCGGTTTACGCCGCTTCACTTGCTCCTTTGGCTTAGGCTACTGCGGCATGAGCAAAGTCCCAGGAGATAGTGGGCGGTTTCACTGAATATAGAGTTTAATCAAGCCCTGCTGAAAAGGCAGGGTTTTTTCTTTAAACATTATTTGTACTTTTTATGACATTCTTCCCAAAATTTTTTAAATCGCGGCAGGAAAAATTTACTTGGCGAAGAAAGATCAGAGATGTTGTCGATTAGTTGTCTATCTAGGGGAAGATCGGCAACGTGGTCATCGGTTGTTTATTGAGTTATTTTTCGGGAAGGAGATGGAAGAATTAATGAACCTACGGAAGGCAACCGCCCTCATTTTAATGGTTGTGCTGCTGCTCGCGGCCGCCGGCGGCCCTGCAGCCGCGGGCTCGTTAACCTTTTTGCCCGGAGGGCGGCATCAGGCAGGCACCGTTTCCGGGCTCCCCTATGTGCCGGGAGAGGTGATTGTCAAGTTCAAGCCGGAAATTAAGGCCGCCGAAGGCAAGGGCCGACTTTTAACCGCCCACCGGGCGCTGGGCCTTGCGGAGAAGAGGGTCCTGCCGCACAACTCTTCTCTGCTGAAGGTCGCCGGCGATGTGCGGGAAGCCATAGAGGTTTTGCAAAAGGACCCGCGGGTGGCTTACGCCCAGCCGAACTACATCTACAAGGTCTGCCAGGAAGGGGACCCGTTGTTTGGCCAGCAATGGGGCCTGGTTAATGAGCAATACGGAACAAAGGCCCCTGGGGCGTGGGATCAGTTTACATCGGGAAGCCAGGACGTTATTGTGGCGGTCATCGATACCGGCGTGGATTACAATCATCCCGACTTAAAGGATAATATCTGGCACAATCCCGGAGAAATTCCCGACAACAATAAAGACGACGACGGCAACGGTTACATTGATGACACGGTAGGATATGATTTTATAGGTGAAAATGCTTTGGCGCCAGAACCGGCGAAAGATAACGACCCCATGGACGATTACGGCCACGGCACTCACGTGGCGGGGATCATCGCAGCGGCGGCGAATAACGGCGAGGGCATTGCCGGCGTGGCGCCGGGCGTGAAAATCATGGCCCTTAAAGCCGCCGATACTTATGGCACTTTAACCACTGTAGCCATTGTCGAGGCCGTTGATTACGCGGCAACAAAGGGGGCGAAGGTGGTGAACATGAGCTTTGGTACCTTGCCTTCGGACGACCCCCAAGATCCTACGAAAAATTTTGATCGAGACCTATACGATGCCATTAGCAGGTACCCAAGTATCCTTTTTGTGGCCGCGTCTGGAAATGAGGGCAATAATAATGACGAGCTTCCCATTTATCCCGCCTGTTTTAACCGTCCGAACGCAGTTTATGATCCAACCAGTCAGGAATGGGTGACCCTGTCGGCGCTGTCGAACGTCATTTCCGTAGCGGCTTTGGCTCCTGACGGCAGTATGGCGTCTTTTTCAAATTTTGGCCCTGAATCAGTAAACCTGGCTGCCCCGGGAGAAGGCATTTTAAGCACCGTACCAGCCTTTGGCGCTGCCGGGATAGCCCTGACTGTTTCTGATGTTGTTTACAACGACAAAGTGATGTTGTGGGGCTTCGGCGCGGAAGCATTAGCGGACTCCTCGGGCGGGACAAGCACCACCGGTGCGGTGTACGACAGCGTAGTGCGGGCGGTTTACGACTTTTTGGGCATAACCCCTGCCGAAACCCTGGGTTCCCAGGGGCGGCCTCTTCTGGTTGTGGACGATGACCAGTCGGGTGAACAAATAATGTCGCCATTCGGACTTATCCCTTTGCCTGACGTCAGTGCTCTGTACCTGAATGCCCTTTCCACGGCCGGGTATGTTTACGAAACCTGCCAGGTGCCTTACGGGGGAGATTGTCCTTCAGTAGATGCGG
>JBFMBG010000011.1:0-52975 GCA_040755215.1 Bacillota bacterium
AGAAAAAGATCAAGGTGGGAGTGAAGAAAAAGTCTCCCACCTTTCGCCATCCGCACATCAGTCCAGGTGTTCACGATATCTGCTCAGAAAATATCAGGCACAAAGTTTGCCAGGCACAAAGGCACAAAGTAAAAATACTTTTAACTCTGGCTCCTTTTGCCTATGTGCCTTAGTGCCTTAGTGCCTTGGGGTGCGCCTGCTATGCAAAATCGTTAATTTCCATCCTCTGCTGGTGCTGCGTTAGCAGCATGAGTGTCTAATTACAGAGCTCTTTGCTTTATGCCTGCTTCATCTTTCTTACCGCTTCCCTGATTTCCTCCACCGAAGCTTCTTCTTCGATCGTGGAAATATCGCCGATCTCTTTTTCCGTCCAGAGCGCTCTCATGACCCGGCGCATAATCTTGCCGCTTCTAGTTTTGGGCAGGCCTTTAATAAATTCGATATCTCGTACCACGACGATCGCGCCCATGGTTTTACGGACATGCTCGATTAATTCCTGCTTCAATTCTTCCGACGGCTCAAAACCCGGCTTCAGGACGACAAAGGCGCAGGCCACCTCGCCCCGGAGTTCGTCGGGAACACCGGAAACACCGGCTTCCACCACCGCCGGGTGGGAAATTAAAGCACTTTCAATCTCAATGGTGCCGATGCGGTGGGCGGCTATTTTAATGACCTCGTCCGACCGGCCGGCGAACCAGATATAGCCGTCTTCGTCCCAGTAAGCGGCGTCGCCCGAATAGTAAGCGCCTTTCGTGGCGGGGTACCGCTCCCAGTATTCGGCCTGGTACCTTTCCGGTTCTCCCCAAAGCGTCGGCGTGAGGCCGGGGAAGGGTCTCCGGATGACCACCACGCCTTTTTCTCCCGGCCCCAGGGAATGGCCGTCCCTTTCGTCCACGATGTCGGCGACGATCCCGGGAACGGGGATGCAGGCGGAACCCGGCTTGATGGGAAGAAGTCCTAAGCCGTACGGATTGGCAAAAATCGGTCCCGATGTTTCCGTCTGCCACATATGGTCGATGACGGGGATTTTATTCTGAAAAACTTCCTCCTGCAGCCACTGCCAGGCCGGCGGGTTGAGCACTTCCCCGGCGCAGACGATTCTTTCCACGGAGCTTAAATCGTGCTTGCGGGCCTGTTCCAGGCCCAGCTTCATCAAGCCGCGCACGCCCGTTGGCGAAAGCCACAACCCCGTGGCCTTGTTCCGCTCCACAATTTCCCACCACATATCCGGTCGCGGGTAATCAGGGGTGCCTTCGTAAAGGACCGAAGTGCAGCCGAAGAGCAACGGGCCGTAAACGTTGTAACTGTGACCCACAATCCAGCCGATGTCCGAGGTGCAGAACCAGACATCTTCCTCTTTTAAGGCGTAAATCCATTTGCCCATGGAGTAGACGTAAACCTGGTAACCCCCGTGGTTTTGGACGGTTACTTTGGGCTTGGCCGTGGTTCCGGAGGTGGGGAGCATGAAAAGGGGCTCATTGGCTTCCACCGGAACGATTTCCGCTTCAATCCCTTCCCCCAGGGCCAGGAATTCCTCCCAGAAGATATCTCTCCCTTCTTTCATGGGGGGCATATCCTGCCTGTTTCTGCGCAAAACAACCACCTTGTGGACCCGCCCGGGGCAGATCGCCAGGGCGTCGTCGATAATTTTCTTTAATGCTAAGGGTTTACCGCGGCGGGATCCCTCGTCCTGGGTAAGGATAAATTTGGCGCCGGAAATGTCCAGCCGGTCGGCCACGGCGTTGGCCGAAAAACCGGCGAAGATCACCACGTGTACGGCGGCGATGCGCGCGCAGGCCAGCATGGCCACCACCGCCTCGATGCCCATGGGCATGTAGATGGCCACCCGGTCGCCCTTTGCCACCCCCAGGCCTTTTAGGGCAGAGGCGTATTTCTTCACCATGGCCAGCAGCTGTCCGTAGGTGACTACGCGCACCTCTCCGGTCTCCCCGGACTCGGCGACCAGGGCGGCCCTTCCGGCGCGCCCTCGCTTGACGTTGTAATCGACGCAGTTGTAGCTGATGTTGGTCAGCCCGCCCACGAACCACTTAAAGGTGGGATATTCCCAGCTGAACACCTTGTCCCACTTCCGAAACCAATGGATGTCGTGAACCGCTTTGTTTGCCGCATCCTCCCAGAAGCTCTCCGGATCGTCCTTTGCCCAGTCAAGAAACCTTTTTACCTGAGGCGGGATCATTCCCGTCCCCGTCTTTGGACCGCTCATTACTTAAATCAGCCCCCCTTTGGTTTCGTAATATAAAACTATGTTTCTTTAATTCTAAATCAGAACCTGACCATAATTAAGAATGTTTGAGCCAAAGGTTATTTTTTACGTTTAAAAGGTCATTTTCAGGAGGCCAACGGTCCCTTGACCGGCGAAAAGAAAAAGGTTTAGAATAGGAAAAGGGGGGGAGGAAGAAACGAAATGGGCGAAAAAATCGTTATTATTGGAGGCGTAGCGGCCGGTCCGAAAGTCGCCGCCCGCGCCCGGCGGCTTTCCCCGCAGGCCGAAATCACGATGATCGAGCGCGGCCGGTTGATTTCTTACGCAGGGTGCGGCATGCCCTTTTACCTGTCCGGGCAAATAAAAGATTACAACGAACTGTTCACCACCCCCTACGGGGTCAAAAGGAACGAGGAATTTTTCTTAACCGAGCGGAATATCCGGGTGCTCACGCGCACGGAAGCGCTGGCCATTAATCGGCAAAAAAAAGAGGTGACTGTCGTTGATCTGAATACCCGGGCGGAGTCCGTGATTCCTTATGACAAGCTCGTCCTGGCCACCGGTTCGCTTCCCGTGGTGCCGCCCTTTGCGGGGATCGACTTAAAAGGGGTGCACCGCTTAAACCACCCTGAGGACGCCCAAAAAATTATGGCGGAAATTGAAAATGTCAACGATGTGGTAATCATCGGGGCCGGCATGATCGGGATGGAAGCAGTCGATGCCCTGGCCAGGCGCAAAATCTTTGTAACGGTGGTGGAATTAAAAGAGCAGATCTTGCCCGGGATGCTGGACGCCGACCTGGCCGCCGTTTTAAAAAGCAGGCTGGAAGAACGGGGCGTGGAGTTTCACCTGGGGGAAAAGGTGCTGCGGCTGGAAGGGAATGAAGAAGGCCGGGTCGCGCGGGTGGCAACGGACAAAGGCGCGCTGGACGCCGATCTGGTGATCATCGCGGTAGGGGTGCGCCCCAACGTTGCGCTGGCCAAAGCCGCCGGGCTGGCCATCGGCGAAACCGGCGCCATTGCGGTAAACGAATACTTGCAAACCAGCGACCCCGATATTTATGCCCTGGGCGACTGCGTGGAAAACATCCACCTGGTTTCCCGCCGGAAGGTATACATTCCGCTGGCTTCCACCGCCGCCCGGCAGGGCAGGGTGGCCGGCGACAACGTGGTGGGCGGGAAAAGCAGGTTCCCCGGTATACTCGGCACCGCCGTGATCAAGCTATTGAACCAGAACGCCGGCAGAACCGGTCTGGGCGAAGAGCAGGCCCGGGAAGCAGGCTTTGCCGTGTCGGTCACCACCACCGGGGCACACGACCGGACGCATTACCATCCGGAGCACGGGCGGATGCTCTTGAAACTGATCACGGAAACCGGAACCGGGCGGGTTTTGGGCGCTCAGGCCGTTGGCGAAGGAGACGTGGTCAAGAGGATCGACGTGCTGGCCTGCGCGATCAATTACGGAGCGCGCGTTGACGATCTGGCCTGCCTGGATTTAGGATACGCGCCGCCTTTCAATACGCCCATTGATCCCCTTCAGCACGGTGCAAACACGGTACGGAATAAAATGCAGGGGGTCGCCAGGGGAATCAGCGCCGGGGAATTATACGATCAACTGACCGGCGAAGACGATTTTGTCCTGCTGGATGTGCGGACCCAGCCCCAATACCGGGCCCGGCACATTGAGGACGCAAGGACGCTCTTAATCCCTATCGGGGAATTGCGGGAGAGGATCGGCGAGATTCCGAAAGACAAGGAAATTGTTGTGCTCTGCGCAATCGGCAGCCGGAGCTACGAGGCGCAGCGCATTCTGGAAGGGGCCGGTTTTAAGAACGTCCGTTTCTTAGAAGGCGGCCTGCTGGGCTGGCCCTACGAACTGGATTAAAAGACCGGGTATTTTTCCGGCGCTATTAAGTCCAGCTCAACAGCAAAAAAGGCACTGGCAAGTGCCTTTTTTGCTTTTTAGTCGACAGAAAGGTGCTGGCATAAAACAACGCAAACCGCCATAGTTATGCTATATAAGGAGGGACAAACAGGTGCCAAAGGTATATCCGCTGACGGAGCGCGCACCTTCCCGGCCGCCGGGCGGCGTTTCAGCAAGCGAAACCGGGATTCCAACAACCAGGCCGGCAAAGTCAAACCCCGCCCCCTGGCAGGAAATCTTGCCGTTTTTACCACCGGCTTTAAACGCGATAATTACGAACTTGCCTGCCGAAGTACTCGGGAAATTAGAAGAAATCCGCTTAAGACAGGACAGGCCGTTGATTATCGGCCTGCCCGGCGAGGATCGCATGGTCGCTCAAAATGGCGCCCTGGTCAAAGATTGCGCCCGGGCTTACCTGGTCACGGCGGATGACGTTCAGCGCGTCACCCAACTCGTCAGCGGGTGCTCGCTATACGCTTTTGAAGAAGAGTTGAAAAACGGCTACATCACCTTGCCGGGCGGCCACCGGGTGGGCCTGGCGGGAAAAGCGGTGGTTGAAAAAGGGCGGATAAAAACGCTCAAATATATATCCAGTTTAAATATTCGGATCTCCCGGGAAATAAATTGCCTTGCCGATCCCGTCTTGCCCTGCCTGCTGGACCCGAAATCGGCCAACATTTACCACACGCTAATTTTTTCCCCGCCTCGCTGCGGCAAAACGACTCTGCTGCGCGACCTCGTCCGGCAGATCAGCAATGGTATCCCCGGGCTGAATTTTCCCGGCTTAACCGTCGGCCTGGTCGACGAGCGCTCGGAGCTGGCGGGTTGTTACCGCGGAGTGCCCCAGCGGGACGTAGGCATCCGGACGGATGTACTGGACGGGTGCCCCAAGGCCGAGGGAATGATCATGCTGCTCCGCGCGATGGCCCCGCAGGTCATCGCCACCGACGAAATCGGCAGCCGCGACGACGTGGCCGCCCTGGAAGAAGTGTTCAACGCCGGGGTGAAAGTAATTGTTACGGTGCATGGGTCGTCGCTGAGGGAACTGGCCGCCCGGCCTTCTTTAAATTATTTGCTCAATTTAAAAGTAATCGAGCGTTACGTGTTACTGGGACGCTCGCAGGGCATCGGAACGGTGGAAGAAATCTTTGATGGTGATGGCAAATCGCTAAAGCCGCTTACGAAAAATAATTCCAGCCGAACTTCCGGAAAGGAATGAAAGATCGTTGCTCAAGCTGGTGGGTGCGCTGGTCATCATCCTGGGCTGCGGGTTGATTGGCGTAATGATTGCCCGCACTTATTCACTGCGGCCGGCAGACTTGCGCAACCTGCAGGCCGCTCTGCAAATGCTGGAAACAGAAATCAATTACGCCGCCACGCCCCTGGCGGAGGCTTTGCGTTCCATCGCCGCCCGGGCGGATAAACGCGTAGCCCCCTTATTTGCATCCGCGCTGGCCGAACTGAGGACCACGCCCGGCTGCACGGCCCGGGAAGCGTGGGAAAAGGCGCTGAAGACCTTTTATCCGCAAACGGCGCTGCTGAAAAGCGACCTGGCGATCTTAAGCAATCTGGGTAGAGCTTTGGGAATCTCGGACCGCCAGGACCAAACCAGGCACCTGCGCCTGGCCATCGACCAAATCGGCGCCGAAATAGACCGGGCGCAAAACGATGCCGCCAGACACGTCAAGCTATGGAACTACCTGGGCTTTCTCGGCGGACTGGTAATCGTCCTTCTTTTATATTAAAGAGGTGAAAGGAATGGGATATGATATCAATCTCATCTTTAAAATCGTCGGGGTCGGCATTCTGGTAGGCGCCGCCCATTACATCCTGAAAAATTCCGGGAAGGAAGATTACGCTTTTCTGGCCACCCTGGGCGGCCTGGGGATCGTTTTAATCTGGGTCATTCAGCTCCTGGGAAACTTTTTCGACCAGGTCCGGTCCGTCTTTAAACTTTTCTAACCGTTAAAAAGGGGCCAAAAGCCATGGAAATCATGCAAATCGTCGGGATCGGCATCGTGGCGGCGGTTCTGGCCGTCACCATCCGGCAAAACAAGCCGGAAATAGCCGCCACCGTGAGTATCGCGGCGGGCCTTATCATTTTTTTGCTGGTGCTCGGTAAAATCGGAGCGGTCGTTGACGTTTTAAAAGAACTGGCGAATCGTGCCGATTTAAATGCCATTTACCTGGCCACCATCTTAAAAATCACGGCCATTGCCTACATAGCCGAATTCGGGGCGCAAATCTGCCGGGATGCCGGAGAAGGCGCGCTGGCCGTGAAGATCGAATTCGCCGCCAAGGTGCTGGTGTTAATTTTGGCCGTTCCCATCCTGGCCGCGGTACTGCAGGCTTTATTAAAACTGGTGCCTTGAGGTGGTTGGCTAAATGAAAAAGTCGGTTTGGCTCTTCTTTTTTGCTTTGTTTATTTTTCCGGCTTGCGCCACGGGAGCCGGCCCCGCGGCGACAGATGAGCAGCAAATACCTTTTCATGGGCAAATAAATGATCCCCAAAACCAATCCAGGGTAAACCAACCCGAGTTAGATATGAAAGAAATCGAGGGTTACATCAACCGGCTGGACAGCGAAATAAAGAAATCCGTGCCGGAACTCAACTTTCGGGATCTTTTAATTAAACTGGCCAGGGGAGAAATTGAATTAACCCCTGTCGGCATTTTGCAGAACGTTTTAACCTGCTTCTTTCGGGAAGTTGTAGCCAGTTCCGCCCTTTTGGGGAAGCTGATCATCCTGGCCGTCATCTGCGCCGTCCTGCATAACCTGACCGTTGCCTTTGACCGCGGGACGACCGGCCAGCTCGGCTATATCGTGGTTTACCTGGTAATTATCGGGCTGGCCCTCGGCTCTTTTGCCCTGGCCGTAAATGCCGGTCGGGAAGTAGTGGACAAAATGGTTTCTTTCATGCAGGCCCTGCTGCCTCTTCTGCTGACCCTGCTGGTAGCGCTCGGGGGAGTGGCTTCGGCAGCCATCTTTCACCCGGTCATTCTGGGCACGTTGACCGTTCTCGGCACGCTCACGAAGAACATTGTCCTGCCGCTGATTTTCTTTGCCGCCGTGCTCAGTATCGTCGGCAACCTTTCCCCCCAGTTCAGGGTGTCTCACCTGGCCGGTCTCCTGAAAACGGTCGCCCTGGGGATCCTGGGGGTTTTCGGGACGATTTTTTTGGGTGTCCTGGCCATCCGGGGAGTGGCCGGGGGTGTGGGCGACGGGATCGCCTTGCGGACGGCCAAGTTTGCCGTAGACGCCTTTATTCCGATTGTCGGCGGAATGTTTTCGGACGCTCTGGAAGCAATCATCAGTTCGTCGCTCCTGATCAAAAACGCCGCGGGGATAGCCGGAATGATTGCTGTTTTATTAATTATGGGGCTCCCCCTGCTCAAGATAATTACCCTTGCCCTGATCTATAAACTTGCCGGCGCCCTGGTTCAACCCGTGGGTGAGGGGCAGGTGGTTGATTGTTTAAATGATTTGGGCTCCAGCCTGATGATGGTTTTTGCCGTGGTCTCCGTGGTGGGGTTGCTGTTCTTTTTTGTCATCGCCATTTTAGTTGGCGTTAGCAATCTTACCGTAATGCTGCGCTGAACACGACCTGGGGGAGAAGTCCTTGGAAATAATTCGCCTGCTCATCCAAAACCTGATCGTGATCGTCGTGCTGGCCGTCCTTTTGGAAATCCTTCTCCCGGCGGGCGAGATGAAGCGCTACGTAAAGCTGGTAATGGGGCTGCTGGTGATTATTACGGTGCTTGGAGCGCTGGGCAGTCTGTTCCGGGGGGGTTGGACGCTGGCCCTGCCTGAGCAGGTGATCGGCGGCGAACAGACCGGCGCAGCCGCCTTAACCGAAATTATGGCCAGCGCCAAAAAATTAAGCGCGGCTCACCGCACCAGGGCGCTGGAAGAATACCGGCGCTCCCTGGCCCGCCAGGTCAGCGCCCTGGCCGGTTTGAGCGGGGAAGTATCCGTTCTTTCGGCGGAAGTAGACGTCTACACCGAAGAAAACAACCCTAAATTTGGCCAGGTGAAACAAATCCGGATAGTAGTAAAAAATGCGCAGTTTTCCGGCGGGAAGCACAATTCAGTAACGCAACCGGTAGAAATTTCGGTTGGTGAACGAGAACGAGCTGAATCGGAAAAAACCGGCAGCGGGCAACTGGAACGGACGCAACCTTTGCCTGCGGAGGTTATAAATAAGCTAAAAACAACAATCGCAAATTTTTACAACCTTTCTCCCGAACAGGTGCAGGTCATTGAAGAGTAGAGTTAAGAGAGGAGCGGGAAAATGAGAAACTTGTTGCAGAAAATTGCGGGGGGCAGCGGGGAAGGCGATTATCCTCCCAAACAACAAAGGCAAAAAATTATCTGGCTGATGTGCGCAGTAATTCTGGGCATTGCCTTAATTTTAATCGGCAACGGCAGCCGGTCCGGGCAAAGCACCCAGAATAAAACAACGGGTGAAACTGCGGAACAGAAAAGTATTTTTCGCTCGGCAATGGCCCAGGAGGAAGAGATGCTGGCCGGCCGCCTGAAAAAAATGTTGAGCCAGGTGGAGGGAGCCGGAAAGGTTGACGTAACCGTCCGCCTGGCCAGTTCGAAGCGCGATAAATACGCCATTAACACCACTACCGGCCGCAAAACTACGCAGGAAAAAGATCAGGCGGGCGGCACCAGGCTGATTACCGAAAACACCGGCAACGAACAGCTTGTTTTGATTCGCGATGGCCAAAGGGAAACTCCCGTGGTCGAAGAAGAACAGGCGGCACGCATAGCGGGGGTGCTGATCGTGGCGGAAGGAGCAAAAGACCCTTTAATCAAGGCCCATTTATTTAAAGCAGTGCAGGTAGCCCTGGGCGTAGAACCGCAAAAAATTCTCGTCCTGCCGGCCGAGGGAGGGAAATAAAATGTTCTCGATCATTATTCGCAAGCGTTTCCTTTACCTTTTACTGGCAATTTTAATCGGTGCGGGGCTGCTTTTCAGCGGACTGCTGGAAATCCCGGCCAAAATTCTAAAAAAAGAAAGGACCGTGGCTGTCCAGAACACCGGCCTGCAACCGGCCCCCCGTCCGGCTTCCCCGGTTGCCCCCGGGAACAGCGGGGAAATAACCGTTTCGCCGACGCAGGCGAAAACGCAGCTGACAATCAGCGAAAGAAATGACCTTGATTTTTTCATCGAATACCGGTTGGACCGCGAGCGAACACGGGGCCGGCAAATAGAGCTCCTCCGGGAAATCATCAACAGCCCCACGGCAAGTGAGCAGGCGCGCCAGAAGGCGCAGGAGGAGCTCCTGGCCATCAGCGGCAAACTTGCCAAAGAAATGGAACTGGAGCACTTAATCCGGGCGAAAGGATACCAGGATGCTACCGTATGCATTGAGGAAAAAGGGGTAACCGTAGTCGTCCAGCCGGCGAAAGGGCAAACCCCGCAAAAAATCACGCCCGAAGACATAACAAAAATTTGCGAAGTAGTCTCCTGGGGAACCGGGGTGGGGGAACAAAATATAGTTGTTATCCCGAAAACGTGACCCCTTTTTATTTTAAGAGCGCCAACAACTGGTTAAACTACTAGGCGGAGGTAGCGAACAAGATGGATTTCCAGGAAATCCGGGAACTGATCAGATTAATTGACCAGACGAGTATTGCCGAACTTTCCCTGGAAAGCAACGGAATCAAGGTAGCCATCAAAAAAGGTTTCGGCGGACCGGAAAGCGCTGAAGATAAAACTGATCTCTTCAGAGAGGCTAAAGAAAAGGGGTCAATTAAATTTACCGAGGTGGTTTCACCAATGGTCGGTACCTTTTACCGGGCGCCTGCTCCCGACGCGCCGCCCTTTGTCCAGCCGGGAGATATTGTCCAAACAGGACAGACCCTCTGTATCATTGAAGCCATGAAAATGATGAACGAGATTAAGGCCGAGATAACCGGCGAAATCGTCGAAATCCTGGTCGAAAACGGCGAATCCGTTGAATACGGTCAGCCCCTTTTCTACATGAAACCAGTCCTTTAAAGGGTCGAGAAGTCATTGGCTGTAAAAAATAAACGGCTCCGGTTGCCTAAAGGTGGCAATTAAAGTATAATAAACATGTCCTTACTGAACTATTAAGGATAAATTTTTAAGGGGAGGTGCCGAGCCTTATGGAAGAAAAAAAGGAGATTGTAGTCCAGCAGGAACAAACGGGCCTGGGTTCCATCAGAATCGCCGACGAGGTAGTGCGGATTATCGCCGGCCTGGCCGCTACGGAAGTACCCGGAGTAGCCGGAATGAGCGGGGGAATAGTGGGCGGCATTACAGAAATGTTAGGGCGCAAGAACCTTTCTAAAGGCGTGAAAGTAGATGTGGGCGAAAAAGAAGCAGCCATAGATATTTTCGTGGTCGTCGATTACGGCAGCAGAATCCCCGAGGTGGCTTCGCAGATCCAGCAAAAGGTCAAGAACGCCGTCCAGGAAATGACCGGCCTGAATGTTGTGGAGGTTAACGTAAACATCCAGGGAGTTACCTTCAGGGGCGATGAGAATAAGGAGTAGATCTTGAATAGGCCGTCAGTCGTCAGACGCGGGCACCCGAAGGAATTTCCTGACCCCCGGGGCGATCAGCATAAGACAATTCCGGATGCCTGACGTCTGACGACCGGTATCAGAATCGGGGAGGCTTAAATAACTGTGCAGCCTTTCGACCGGGGCTTGCTTTTAATCTATACTTTCCTGCTGACAATTTTCTTTTTAGCCGCGATCCCTTTTTTAGCCGGCTGGCTTGATTGGAGCCTCCTGGCCCCGTATGCTGAGCAACTGACAAGACAGCCGGAAATTATTTTTGTCTTTTTGGGGTTGGTTGTATTGATGGGGGCAAGACTTTTTTGGGCGGGAATCAGGCCTGCCCACAAGCACGTAATTGTCCAGGAGGGCGCTTTGGGGCAAGTGCGCATTGCGCTGGCGGCCATTGAAGACCTGGTGGAGAAAGTGGCCGCGCAAAACAGCGGCGTCCGCGAGGTTAAAGCCAGGGTGCTGGCGCTGCCGGAGGGCGTGGGAATCAGGGTGCAGGCTGCGGTAAGCCCGGACACCCAAATACCCGAACTTTCAAAAATGATTCAGGAACAGGTAAAGGAAAAAATTTTGGCGGTAACGGGCCTTACCGTTCAGCAGGTGCACGTTCTGGTCAATAGTTTTGCGGCGCGCAAACCAAGGGTGGAATAGACCTTCTGTCAGAGGTGTCAGAAAAAATGGACTTGGTGGATCTTCTCGCCAGACACCGGGGCAAAATAGCGGGGATCGTTTTGGGGTTGGTTTTTGGCTGGCTGGTTATTAAATACGGCCTTGGGAAGACCTTTTTTATTGCTTTATGCGCAGCAATCGGATATTATATAGGAAAACGGGTAGACGAGCAGTTTGATTTTAAAGACATGCTGGCCAGGATTTTCCGAAGGCATTAAAAGCCAGGCAAGGAGTTAAAGGCGAGGATTTCGATGAGCAGAAGGCAGGCCCGGGAATTTGCCTTACAGGTTTTGTTTCAGGTGGACATAGGGAAAGCCCGGCCGGAAGCGGCCATGGAATACGCCGCCCGGGAAAAATCTTTAAACCAGGAGGATCTGGCCTTTGCCAGAAAAATAATTCAAGGCACCCTCGAATATTTAGAGCCCATTGACCGGGTAATCTCCCGCGTCAGTCACGACTGGGAGCTCAACCGGATGGCCGCCGTGGATCGCAATATTATCCGCCTGGCCCTTTTCGAGATTTTTTATTGCGCAGACATTCCCCTGGCGGTTTCCGTTGATGAAGCGGTAGAGCTGGCGAAGGCATACGGCACAGACGATTCCAGCCGCTTCATAAACGGCATTTTAGGCAAGGTGGTCAAAGACCCGGCAAGTTACTTGAAATCCTGATTGGGAATTTTAACCGCCTGAAAACTGCTCGGTGGAAGCAGTTTTTTTATGCAAAAAATTTCTTCAAGTCATCCTTGCGGCAGGAATTGGGGGGTGGTTGGGCGAAGTTATATGCCTGAAAGAGATGATAAAAACACAGCGGAAAAGGGAGGGAAGAGGGTTTTTAATGTACAAAATCATCGAAAAGCAAGTATTTTCACCCATCATTAAACTAATGGTCATTGCCGCGCCAAAAGTCGCAAAAAAATGTCAACCCGGGCAGTTTGTCATCCTGCGCACCCACGAGGAAGGCGAGCGTATTCCGCTGACCATCGCCGACTTTGACCGGCAGGAAGGTACCATCACCATCGTCTTCCAGGAGGTAGGGAAAACCACCAGGCAATTGGGTGCGCTGGCAGCAGGGGACTGTGTCCAGGATTTTGTCGGCCCGCTGGGCACCCCTTCGCACATCGAAAATTTCGGCACGGTCGTCTGCGTGGGCGGCGGAGTAGGCGTGGCCCCGGTGTTCCCGATTGCCCGGGCTTTCAAGGAAGCCGGCAATCACGTCATCGGGATCATGGGCGCCCGGACAAAAGAACTCCTTTTCTGGGAAGATAGAATGCGGGAAGCCTCCAGCGAGTTGTTTGTGACCACCGACGACGGCTCTTACGTAAGAAAGGGATTCGTTACCGACGTTCTCCAGGAAGTTATTGAAGAGCGGGGGAAAGAGCAAATTGCCCTGGTGCTGGCCATTGGTCCGCAGCCGATGATGCGGGCTTGCTGCAATTTAACCAGGGAGTACGGCATCAAAACGATCGTCAGCTTAAATTCGCTGATGGTGGACGGGACCGGAATGTGCGGTTGCTGCCGGGTAACCGTAGGCGGGCAAACGAAATTTGTCTGCGTGGACGGCCCGGAATTTGACGGCCACCAGGTAGATTTCGCCGAACTGGCGCGGCGCAACGCATTTTTCCTGGAGGAAGAAAAGCTCTCGCTGGAGCGCTGGCAGCATAACAGGAACAGCAGGGGATGTACTTGCGGATGCGGAGGTGGGCATTAATGGCAGAAACGAAAGAACCAGGCAAAAAGAAGGAAATTATCCCGAAAAAATACCCCATGCCCGCCCAGGATCCGGCGGTGCGGATTAAAAATTTCAACGAGGTGGCTTTGGGGTACGACGAAGAAACCACCGTGGCGGAAGCCAACCGTTGTTTGCAGTGCAAAAAAGCGCCCTGCCGCCAGGGCTGCCCGGTGGAAGTGGACATCCCGGCCTTTATTAAGCTGATTACCGAAAAAGACTTTGTCGGCGCAATTCAAAAGATCAAGGAGAAAAACGCCCTGCCGGCGGTCTGCGGGCGGGTTTGCCCGCAGGAAAACCAGTGCGAGAAATACTGCACCATGGGCAAAAAGCACGAGCCGGTGGCCATTGGCCGCCTGGAGCGTTATTGTGCCGATTGGGAGCTGGCTAAAGGGGTGCTCCCGCAAGAGGTTGCGCCGCCTACGGGCTTTCGGGTGGCCGTGGTCGGGTCCGGTCCCGGCGGCCTCACCTGCGCCGCCGACCTGGCCAAACTGGGGCACCGGGTAACCATTTTCGAGGCCCTCCACGTCCCCGGCGGGGTGCTCATGTACGGCATTCCCGAGTTCCGCTTGCCCAAGCGGGTGGTGCAGGCGGAAATCGAAAACCTCAAAAAACTGGGCGTAACCATTGAAGTCAACGCGGTGGTAGGGAAGTTTGCCACCATTGACGAACTGATGAACGAGGAAGGTTTTGACGCCGTATACATCGGAACCGGCGCTGGCCTGCCTTACTTTATGAACATTCCCGGGGAAAATTCCTGCGGCGTCTATTCCGCCAACGAATTTTTAACCCGGACCAATTTAATGAAAGCGTACCTGTTCCCTGAGTGGGACACCCCCATTAAAATCGGCAAGAAGGTAGCCGTTCTGGGCGGCGGCAACGTGGCCATGGACGCGGCCCGCACCGCTTTGCGCCTGGGCGCCGAAGAGTCCTGGATCGTCTATCGCCGCTCGCAAAACGAACTGCCCGCCCGCCACGAAGAAGTGGAGCACGCCATCGAAGAGGGTGTCAAATTTGCCTTTTTGACCAGCCCCACCAGGATTCTGGCGGACGAAAACGGGAAAGTAAAGGCAATGGAATGCCTGCGATATGAATTAGGCGAACCTGATGCCTCCGGCCGGCGCAGCCCTGTGCCGATCCCCGGCTCCGAATTTATCATGGAAGCAGACACGGTGGTGGTGGCCATCGGGCAGGGACCCAACCCCCTGGTGCCCAGGACCACCCAAGGTCTGGAAGTCACCAGGAAAGGGAATATTGTTGCCGACCCGGCCACGGGAGCCACTTCGAAACCGGGTGTTTTCGCCGGCGGCGACGTGGTCACCGGCGCGGCGACGGTGATCCTGGCGATGGGCGCCGGGCGCGTGGCGGCAAAATCAATGCATGCCTACCTGATGGCAAAAAGGGGCGCCTATTCAATAAATTCAAATGGAGAAAGATGATCCAGTTAAATCCAGCGCCAAAGAAACTGCTGACGGTAACAGAGCTGACAGCTTACATTAAAGATCTGATGGACAGGGACCCGCTGTTGATCAGTTTGTGGGTCAAGGGTGAAATATCCAACTGCAAGCTGGCGGCCAGCGGCCACCTGTACTTCACTCTGAAGGACGAGCAGTGCTGCCTCAGGGCGATCATGTTTCGCTCCCGGTGCGTAAAGCTGCCTTTCCAGCCGAAAAACGGCCTGGCCGTCCGGGTGCGCGGCTACGTGACGGTGTTTGAGCGCGACGGCACCTACCAGCTCTACGTCGAAGAGATGGAGCCCGACGGCGCCGGCGCGCTTCATCTGGCTTTTGAACAGTTAAAAAACAAGCTTCAGCAAGAAGGGTTGTTTGATCCCCGGCGCAAGCAAAAGCTCCCTTTTTTGCCCCGGCGCATCGGCATCGTCACCTCGCCCACGGGAGCGGTAATCCGTGACATGATTAAAATTATCAACCGGCGCTGGCCGGGGGTGGAAATTGTTTTCGTCCCCGTGGCCGTACAGGGGGAAACGGCGGCGGGGGAAATTGCCCGGGCCATCGACTGGCTGAACCGGGCTGGTGACGTTGAGGTTATTATCGCGGGGCGCGGCGGAGGTTCGCTGGAAGAGCTCTGGGCTTTTAACACGGAAATAGTCGCGCGCAGTATTTTTCATTCCCGAATCCCCGTCATTTCGGCGGTGGGACACGAAACCGATTTCACCATTGCCGATTTTGTGGCCGACGTCCGCGCGCCCACTCCCTCAGCGGCCGCCGAACTGGTGGTGCCGGTCAAAGACGAAGTAAAAAGGTACCTGGGAACGATGCAGGAGCGCCTTTGCCGGGGGGCAACAGAATACCTGAAACAGCACCGGCGGCGTTTAACCACCATTCTGGACCGCCCCCTGTTCTGGCGGCCGGTGCAAGAGATCTGCGCCGGCAGGCAGCAGCAGGTGGATTTTCTGCACCAGCTACTGATCCAGGCGGTCAACAACGTCAAGGAACAAAACCGGAACAGGTTGGGTGCGCTCGCCGGGCGCCTGGAAGCCTTGAGTCCGCTGGCGACCCTGGCCCGCGGCTACAGCATCTGCACCCGGCCCGGAGTGCCGGGAGTAATCCGGAGCGCTACGGAAGTAGAAAGCGGAGAGCAGGTTCAGGTTAAGCTATCCGAGGGCAGGCTGCTCTGCGTGGTGGAAGAGAGCATAGAAGAAAATTAATTGTCTGGACCACTAAGATTCAAAGAAGCAAGGCCCAACAAAAGCAAAAAATTTTGAAAGGAGAGAGTGAGAAATGGCGGCCAAAATTATCAGCGGCACAGAGATTGCCAAACAGATTCGCGAGGAAATAAAAGAGGAGGTGAAAAATCTCAAAGAGAAATACAACGTTACCCCCGGGCTCGTGACCATCCTGGTGGGGGAGAACCCGGCATCGGTCAGTTACGTGACGGGAAAGCAAAAAACAGCCAAAGAACTGGGCTTTTACTCGGTTCAGGACAATCAGCCGGCCGATATAACGGAAGACCAGCTGCTGGCTTTAATCGCTCAATACAACAAAGACCCGTTGATTCACGGCATTCTGGTGCAGTTGCCGCTGCCCAAGCATATCAACGAAAACAAAGTGCTCTACGCTATCAACCCCGATAAAGACGTGGACGCCTTTCACCCGGTCAACGTCGGAAAACTGATGATTGGCGAGGCGAACTATTATCCCTGCACCCCCTTCGGCATCCAGCAAATGTTGATCAGGTCCGGGGTGCAGACCGACGGCGCGGAAGTGGTGGTGGTCGGAAGAAGCAATATCGTGGGCAAACCCATTGCCATCATGATGGCCCAAAAGGCGAAGGGCGCCAACGCCACCGTGACCATCTGCCACACCGGTACGAAGAACCTGGCTGAACACACCAGAAGGGCGGACATCCTGATCGTGGCGGCCGGCCGGCCGAAGGCGGTTACCGCGGATATGGTCAAAGAAGGTGCCGTGGTAATCGACGTTGGCGTCAACAGGATCGGTATGACCCCCGAAGGCAAGGCCATCCTCTGCGGCGACGTCGATTTTGAAGCCATCAAAGAAAAGGCCAGCATGATCACCCCCGTACCCGGCGGAGTAGGCCCGATGACCATCACCATGTTAATGTTAAATACCGTCAAAGCCGCCAAGGTGGCGAACGGAATAGCTTAAAAAATAAACAGCAAATTCAAAATCAAGCCTGAGTTTTAAGCGTCAACTTAAATAAAAACCCGCGGGCAGAATTTTTTCAGCAACGCGGGTTTTTGGTTTAATAATTTTAGCGTCAGAAGTTGCGTGGAACCACCTTCACGTGAAGCATATCATTATCTGGCATTTTCCAAATCCCTCCTGCTCGATTTTCACCGGATGAAGCTTTTTTCTTTTAACCTGAAAAATAACATCGTTTACATCTAAGGTGTGAACGGCATGGCCGGACGCAGCCGGGAGAGTCAAAAAAAGGTTTTTTCGCAAAATTAGCGAATTATAGAAGATAAGTCTTAACCCGTGAGGGAGGTAATCGTGCGGTGTTGAAAAAACATTCCGATAATGACGTCGAGGCCAATATTCGCCATGCCTTGACTTTGATGGAGGGGCCGGAAGGCGACCGACCGACGGATATTGTCTATTACCAGGCTGGCTGGCGCATCGGCGAGCAACTGGGCGTTAATGTCCTTGGGGATATACCGGCCAGGTTGGAAGACCTGGGCGTTGGCAAACCGAAACTAGAGAGTGTCGAAGGAAATAAGATAGTGGTCCGTTGGTACGACTGTTTGACTTGCTCCAACCTGCCGCCGGTGGGTAAAACCCTGTGTTACCTGGAAGCAGGTTTGTTGGCTGGGGCCCTAAAAAAGGTCCTGGGGCGGACTGTTGAGGTGGAAGAAACCAGGTGCTGGGGGACAGGGGAAAAGTACTGCCAGATGGAGGCCACAGTGGCAGGCGCGGCTTCGGATGATGGGGATAAAGAGGTGAATCAATGGCCGATCCCCTTCTCCGAAGAGAACAGCCGCCTCCTGATCAACTTGACTTTTCAGGCAGTTCAGGCAGTTAAAAAATCCCGGCGGGCCAGGTACCAACGCCAGGCTGAGGTGGAGGAAGTGGCCCTCGAACCAGGGGAGAGAAGCGTTCTGGCGATCGGAGATGCCCTTTTTGAAAGGATGCCAGCGGGCTTGATTGTAGCTGACCGGCTTGGGATTGTAGTGAAGATGAACAAAACCTGCGAGGAACTTTTGGAAGTTGAGGCACGGCAATCGGTGGGGCGGCCGGCGGTCGAGGTGATCCCCCATAGCCGTGTTCAGACGGTCCTGGAGTCTGGACGGCCGGAGATCTGGGAAGCCAGAAAAAGTCAGGGGGCAGGCAGCATCGTCCTGGAAATTCCTCTCTTCAGCGGGACGGAGGTGGTCGGGGCTCTAAGCCAGGTGTTTCCTATCGATTCCGACCTGGTTCGTCTGCTTTTGCAGAAATTGAGCCAGTTGGAGGCCGAGGTAAAGCGTTACCAGGAAGAACTGCGTCAGGTGCAGCGGACGCGCTTCCGCTTTCACACTATCCAGAGTTTGAACCGTAAAATGCAGGAGGTTCTCACGCTAGCGGAGAAAACGGCCCCGAGTAATGCCACCGTTTTGATCCTCGGCCAGAGCGGGACGGGGAAAGAGGTTCTGGCTCGAGCCATCCACCAGGAGAGTGCCCGGAGAAACTCCCCTTTTCTCAAGGTCGACTGCGCGTCGATTCCGCAAGAACTGCTGGAGTCGGAACTCTTTGGCTACGAAGAGGGTGCTTTCACTGGGGCCAAAAAAGGTGGGAAACCGGGTAAATTCGAACTGGCCCGCGGCGGCACCATTTTTCTCGACGAAATCGGGGATATGACGCCGAACATGCAGGCTAAACTCCTGCGGGTATTACAGGATAAGGAATTTGAAAGGTTAGGCGGTACCCGGCCCATCAAAGTAGATGTGAGGATAATTGCGGCGACCAATAGGGACCTGGAGAGGCTGGTGCGGGAAGGTCGTTTCCGCGAGGATCTATTTTACCGGCTTAACGTGGTGAAGCTGGTTTTGCCGCCGCTGGCGGAGCGGGTGCAGGATATCCCCCTTCTGGTCGACAGTATCCTGGAGAGATTAGGGAAAGAATACGGGCGAAAGCCGGTGGTTACCGCGGCGGCCATGGGCTGGTTGTTGAGATATTCTTGGCCGGGCAATATCCGCGAACTGGAAAATGTTTTGGAAAGGGCCCTTCTCCTGGCGGAGGAAGGACGTATTCTCCCTGAACACCTGCCGCTGAACCTGCAGCGGGGTAGTCAACCAACCGGGCCGACTCGCCTGCTCCAGGAGGTGCGGCTGGAGGCAGAAAAAGAGGCGATTCTCCTGGCCCTGGAAGCCAGCCGCGGTGAGAAAGCGGGGGCAGCCAGGGCTCTAGGTCTCTCCCGCCAAGCTCTTTACGCCAAGATGGCCAGGTACGGCCTCGACAGGCGGCGGGAGTAGTTTGAAAAGGTCACCGGGAGAAGATAGACCGAGTCAGGCAACGCGACCGAGGGGAGTATGCCGGTCATCGCCTGGCCGAAGGAACTTGGGCTTGCGTCAGGCGGCTCGCCAGGAATAGCCGGGCTGCGTCAACAAAACTTGACATGTCAATAGATATAGACACGAGGTATGACCGACGGGTGGCCTATCCCGGGGGGCGAAATGGGTTCCCCCGGGTCTTTTTATGGGCCTTCCTCTGGTGGTACGCTTCTTGCAAAAACCGGTTGGTGAAAGGGGGTGAAAAATTGCCGAGATACGTGATCATTGGAAACAGCGCTGCCGGAATTACCGCTGCCGAGGCCATACGCCGGGTCTCCCCCGGGGCGGCGGTGACCATCGTTGACCAGGAACCCCATCATGTATACTCCCGCTGTCTTATTCCTGAGGTGGTGGCCGGGATGGTTGGGCAGCAAGACATTTACTTTCGTCCGGCCGATTTTTACCACCGGATGAATCTGGAGCCCCTATTGGGAAAGAGGGTTGACCGGATTGAAGCTGCCGGGCGGAGGCTTTGCCTGGAGGGAGGAACCGAGATTCCTTACGATGCCCTTTTGGTGGCTACCGGGGCACGGCCGGCCCGGGCCGATGTACCTGGTGAAAATCTGAAAGGGGTTTTCACTCTTCGAACCTGGGACGATGCCCGGGCAATAGCAGAGATGGCAGCCGACGCGGAGGAGGCTGTGGTTATCGGCGGCGGACTGGTGAGTTTAAAGGCCGCCGTATCCTTGAAAAAACGCGGCGTCCGCCGGGTAACCGTGGTGGTCAAATCCAGGCACATTCTCTCGAGACAACTGGACCGCCAGGGAGCGGTCCTGGTCCAGGAAGCCCTGGAAGCCCTTGGGATTCAGTTTCTCTTTAGGTTAAATCCCAGAGAATTTACGGAAAGAGCTGGTACTTCCAGGAAAAAAAGTAAAGTCAGAGCGGTGATTCTGGAGGACGGTCGGGAGATACAAGCCGACCTGGTAGTGGTGGGTAAGGGAGTAATTCCCAACGCTGAACTGATCAGGGAGGCCGGTGGAAAGGTCAGGCGAGGTGTGGTGGTGGACGGGCACCAGCGAACGGACCTGCCTGCGATTTATGCCGCTGGAGATGTGACGGAAGCAACCGATGTCCTTACCGGAGAGACGGTACAATCAGCCCTTTGGACCCTGGCCGTGGAGCAGGGAAGGGTGGCCGGACTCAACATGGCCGGCGAAAGGTGCCGGTACGAGGGTAGTTTGACCCGGCTTAACGCCGCCGAATTAGGCGGAGTTGCTTTTGTTTCCGTCGGCCTGGTGGAAGGTGAGGGACTTGGCTGGAAACAAGGTGTCTGTTTCGATCGAGAGAAAGGGTCATACCGGCGGCTGGTTTTCCGGGAGGGACGGCTGGTAGGAGCGATCCTGGTAGGGGACATCTCCAGGGCAGGTATTTACACCGCTCTGATCAGGCGTGGTCAGCAGGTCACGGGCTACGAGGAGGATTTGCTCCGGGGCGAGATTTCGGCCTACCGATTCCTGGGGGTGGTACATTCCCAGACCGGAACTGGAGCGCCCAATCAGGCTATTGGCGACTTTTCGCGAGGATGATCGGGCTGGAACCCGCGGTGTCTTAAGCTGCCGGCCAGGAACTCCAGTTTTGCAGGCGGATTACGGACAATTCTTAGATTAGCCAAGGAGGCTTGAATGGAAAATGAAAGAACGGGTTTCCATGGATGAAAACGTCATGGCCATGCTGGATGTGGCTCAGGAGCAGGGCATTGAAACTATCTGGGACCGCTATCGGAAGCAGCTACCTCAATGTGGTTTTGGTGAAAGCGGTTTATGCTGCCGCAATTGCTTGCAGGGACCCTGCCGGCTCGATCCCTTTGAGGACGGCCCAACGGCGGGGGTTTGCGGGGCAGGGGCCGACACGATCGTGGCCCGTAACCTTATCCGGGCCATTGCCGCCGGGACGGCGTCCCACTCGGGACACGCCAAGCACCTGGCCCATGTTCTGAAAAAGGTAGCCGACGGAAAAGCAGCGGACTATGCGGTCAAAGATGAGGCCAAGCTGAGGTCGGTGGCAGCCCGGTTGGGAATCGAAACGGAAGGCCGCTCCGTGCAGGAACTTGCGAAAAAGGTGGCTGATGCGGCACTGGCTGATTTCAGCGAACGGGAAAAACCGATTGCTTGGGCAGCTACCACCATTACCAGGCGAAGGGCAGAAGCCCTGGCGCGACTGGGGAGCATGCCGATGGGTATCGATAGCGCGATCTCCAAGATCCTCCACCGTACAACCCTGGGTGTTGATGCCGACCCAGTAAACCTGCTTATTGGAGGAGTAGAAGGGGCCATAGCTGATTATGCCGGCTGCCACATGGGTACCGATCTGGCCGATATCCTTTTTGGTACCCCGCAACCGGTGGTTACCGAGGCCAACATGGGGGTCCTTAAGGAAAAGGCGGTTAATATCGCCCTCCACGGCCACAATCCCGTCCTGTCGGAGATCATTGTCCAGGCGGCCCGGGAAGTGGAAATGACGGAAGAGGCCAGGGAAGCTGGGGCGGAGGAAGGCATCAACCTGGTAGGGATCTGCTGTACCGGCAATGAGGTCCTTATGCGGCACGGAGTTCCTCCTTTAACCCATTCGGTCTCGCAGGAAATGCCGATCCTGACTGGTGCCCTGGATGCTATGGTGGTGGATTACCAGTGCGTCTATCCGTCCCTTAGTACGGTAGCTGGATGCTATGGTACTAAGCTGGTGACGACTATGGAGATCGGCAAAATCCCCGGGGCCACCCACGTTGAACTGCGGGAAGATGAGGCCCTGGAAAAAGCCCGGGAGATCATCCGGCTGGCTATCGCCGCTTATAAGGCCAGGCGGGAAAAACCAGTGAATATTCCGCGGGCCAAAAGTCCGACGGTGGCCGGATTTTCGGCCGAGGCCATCGTAACCGCCCTGGCCAAACTCGATGCTGCCGACCCTTTAAAACCGCTTATCGATAATATCGTTAACGGTAATATCCAGGGGATAGTGCTCTTTGCCGGATGCAATAACGTGAAGGTACCACAGGATAAGAATTACCTGGTCATGGCTAAAGAACTGGCCCGCCGCGATGTTCTGTTGCTGGCCACGGGATGCGGAGCAGGGGCTTTTGCCCGCCATGGCCTGCTGACGGGAGAGGCGACTAACAAACATGCGGGACCCGGCCTCAAAACCGTCTTGACGGCCATCGGGGAGGCCAACGGTCTGGGCGGGCCGCTACCTCTTATCCTTCATATGGGTTCCTGTGTCGATAATTCCCGGGCCGTAGATGTGGCGGTGGCGGTGGCCAACCGGTTGGGAGTGGATACGGATAAGTTACCGGTAGCTGCCAGCGCACCGGAGTACAAGACGGAGAAGGCGGTGGCCATTGGTACCTGGGCTGTGGCTGCGGGGCTACCGACCCATCTCGGCCTGATCCCCCCGTTATTCGGCAGTAAGCTGGTTACCAGAGTACTGACGGAGGACGTGAAAACCCTTTTGGGAGGGTATTTCATCGTTGAGCCGGATCCGCTCAGGGCGGCCGAGAAGGTTTATGCAGCTATTCAGGAACGCCGGGCCGGACTGAACCTGGCTACCAGGTCCTGGTAGGGAGGAATCAAAATGCACAAGGAAATATTCATTCGGTTTGACCGGTGCCTTGGCTGCCGGTCTTGTGAAATCGCCTGTGCCGTCGCCCATTCGGAGGATCGGTCCCTTATAGGGGCCATAAAACAATCCCCTTTACCCAAAAAAAGGATCTTCGTAGAGCAGGTGGATTCGCTGAAAGCTCCTGTGACCTGCCGGCATTGCCGGGAGGCTTACTGTGTAAACGCCTGCATCAGTGGGGCCATGCACCGGACCCCTGATGGCCTGGTAACTAACCTGGAAGCAGAGCAAAAGTGTACCGGTTGCTGGATGTGCGTCATGGTCTGTCCTTACGGCGTCATCCGCCGGGATCAAGAGAAAGGGATAGCCATGAAGTGCGACCGGGAGTGTTTTGATGAGAAGGGGATCCCGGCCTGCGTCCGGGCCTGCCCCACGAGGGCGCTGATCTTCACCACCCTGGAGGAATTCGAAGCTGACAAACGCTGCAGGTATCTGGCCAGGACTATCCTCGCGGCGGCAGGGTCGTAAGGAGATAAAGGCTGCGGCCCGGCAGGCTGCTGAAAGGGTGTAACGGCCGTGCCGACCAGTCCGGCAATTGAGGTGTCATTTGTATATAAGCAGGGGCTGGGTGGCCCCACCCGGTTCCCTGGGTTGGATAGATTTCTCCAGGGAGGTCCCCGGTTTTCCCGGCCAAAAGGCGATGGAAAAGCTGCCTAAATTGGTAAAGGCATAGCCGTGGCTATGCCTTTACCAATTGTGGTCAAAAATGTGCTCAAAGTGTTTTTGTGTCAGGCCCCGATCCACCGGAGCCTTGATATTCCTGGTCGGAGCGACTGGACTCGAACCAGCGGCCTCTACCACCCCAAGGTAGCGCTCTAGCCAAACTGAGCTACGCCCCGTTTATCTAGGTATTATTTTAAACATTATAACAAATAAAGTCAAGTGTTTAGAAAAAGCCTTTCAATTTTTTATCCTGGAGTGGAAATACTTTACTCACATGATTAATAAATTAATGGGGATAATAGAATTATACACATCATCAAAATTAAATATCGCCAGCCGCTCTTGCCGTTGGCACCCCTAAAAATTAAAGGAGGCAGGCTAATGGGTAGAAGGCGTGGAGGAGTTATGTCCGACAGGCTGAAATACGAGTTAGCCGAAGAGCTCGGAGTGGCGGATATCGTCCGGCGGGAGGGCTGGGGCGGGGTTTCTTCCCGGAACTGCGGCAACCTGGTCCGCCTGGCCATCGAGCGCGCCGAACGCAGTTTAGCCCAGGGGCGCTGACGGTTCAAAAAGGGATGTGCTTATAAAACAGCGCATCCCTTTTAATTTTCGGGATAAAAAATGTATTTTTCAGGAATTTTAGATCAAAATAAGCGGGGAGGTGGTACTTTCCTTGCGCGTACAGGTTGATCAGGATTTGTGCATCAGCTGCGGAACGTGTATAGATCTCTGTCCGGACGTGTTCAACTGGAACGAAGATGAAAAAGCACAGGCAATCCTGGAAGAAGTACCGGAAGAACTGGAGAGCGACGCTCACGAAGCCGTCGAAAGTTGTCCGACAAGCGCAATATCAGAACAATAACCTGAACTGCACGATCATTTTTCCGGTCGTGCCTTTTTCTTTCTTTATATTTTATAAGGTATAGACCCCGTTTTAAACTGGTAATATTTATGCAGAGGAGAAACGAATGAGGAAAGTCCGCATTATGTACTTGATCCGCCCGGCGGCGGGAGGAATGAAAAACCACTTTCTTTCCCTTTTAAACCGCTTAAATCAGGATTTATTTGAAATAATTGTTGCCTGTCCAAACGGTCCGCTGGCCGAACAAATCAGGAACGCCGGCTTTAGGGTGGTTGCTTTACCAATTACAGGCGAGCTATCCTTGCTCAACGACTGGAAGATTATTTGCCGGCTGAGGAAAATCCTGCAAAGCGAAGGAATCACGATCCTGCACGCCCACAGCGCAAAGGCGGGTTTTGTGGGGCGGGCGGCGGCCTGTCTTGCCCGCACACCAGTAATTTTTATGACGGTGCATAACTCGATTTTTTACGAGGATTGGCCTTACTGGAAAAAATTCTTGCTGACCGCCGCTGAACACACCTTAAGCAAGACCACCGACCTGATTATCACGGTCTCGGAAGCTCTCCGCCAGGAGCTGATCAGCAGGGAAGGGGTAAATCCCGGCAAGATTGTCACCATCCATAACGGTATAGAGAGCGTGCCCACGCGCTCCGCGCGGGAGCACCGGCATATCCTGCGCCAGCTGGGCTTACCCCCTTTAGGTCAGGTGGTGGGAACGGTGGCCCGCCTGGTCCCGCAAAAAGGGATCAGTTGCTTTTTAAAGGCAGCGGCCATGCTGGTTAAAGACTACCGGGTGAATTTTCTGATCGTGGGCGACGGCCCGTTGCGCCGGCAATTGGAACACGAAGCAGTTGCTTTGGGCTTGGAAAATAGAGTTGTTTTTACCGGGGAGCGCGACGACGTGCCGGTGATTTTATCTGCACTTGATATCTTTGTCCTCCCCTCGCTGACGGAGGGATTTCCCCTGGCGATCTTAGAAGCCCTGGCTGCCGGGCGGCCGGTCATCGCCACCCGGGTGGGCGGCATACCGGAAATCATTGCGGACAACCACACCGGCCTGCTGATTAAACCCGGCGACCCGGCCGAACTTGCTCTTGCGGTCGCCGGTTTGCTGACCGACCGCGAAAGGACCCTTTCCCTGGCCCGGGCAGGCCAACTGTACGTCAAAGAAAAGTTCAGCGCTGAGCAAATGGTCCGACGGGTGGAAGAAGAGTATCTAAAAATACTGCGCGCAAAAGGTCTTCTTGCCGCCCCACACGGCTCGCCTTTGCCGGAAACCGACGAGGTCCGGGTTACAAATGACGCTTAAAAAAAGACTCCTTTTGTTTTCCTTGCTTATCGCGATGGGTATCGTTTTCCTCCAGAAAATCACTGCCGCCTCCGCGCTGTCGGAACTGCTGCCCCTGGTAAGCAGCAAATCCGCAAAGGCCATCTCACCCCACTCTCCCCAAAGGGGAAAAGTTGTCATGGTCGTGGTTGACCGGCTGACCCTTGATGACTTAAGCAGGGGCAGCCTGCCCAATTTTGCCCGTTTAATGGCCGAAGGCGCTGTGGGCCTGATGAATTGTAACACTGCCGGCAACAGCGGAAACCCCGAGAATACTTACGCAACCATCGGGGCAGGAGCGCACGTGACGGCCACAGGCACCGCCGGGCTTGCTTTTAACGCCAGAGAACAGCTGCCTGTCGCAACGGCGGCGCAAGAATACGAAGGCCGGACCGGTCTGGACCCCTCCCCCGGATCGGTAGTGCACTTGGGAATAGCCCGGATCAAAAATCAAAACGCTGGATTACCCCACCCGGCCGTGCCGGGCGCTCTCGGCACGGCCCTGCGCGGAGCGGGTTTAAAAACGGCGGTTTTGGGAAACGCCGATACCTCCGCGGGCTTGCGACGCCAGGTGGTAACCATCGCCATGGACGAAAACGGGTTAGTGGATTACGGTAACGTCGGAACGGAATTGCTGATTCACAGCGCCGGGTTTCCCGGGGGTTTCCGGACTGACTATGCCGGGCTGCTTGCGGAACTGGCCAATCTCCCTGGCGACGTAGCGTTTGCAGTTATCGAAGCAGGCGATTTATCCCGGCTGGAAGAATGTGCGGAAGATGTTGTCGGAGATGTCCTTTCGGCAAGGCGCAAAAATATCGTCCAAGAAATCGATCTTTTTTTAGGACAGGTAAGCAAACACTTAAATTTTAAAAAAGATTTGTTAATCATAGTTGCCCCTACCCGGAGCACACTGCCCCCGAACGAAGGGAAGTACCTTTCCCCGGTAGTGATGGCGGGTGCAGGCGTAGCTAAAGGCTTTCTAACTTCGCCAAGTACAAAAAGGCCGGGTATAATTTTAAACACGGATCTCGCCCCGACCATCTTAAATTTTTTCAACCTGCCCATTCCGGAGCACATGCTCGGCAGGCCGCTGCAGGTGCTGGCAGGAGATAGTCAGCTGACAGTCCTTTCCGCGATGCAAAAACAACTGTCCTTAACCTACAATGCGCGGCCTTACCTGCAAAAAGGGTATATTGTTTACCAGTTGGGACTGCTGATCGCCGGGTTGTATTGTATTTTTTGGCAGCGCGGCCAGGCGATCCGCATTCTGCACCCTTTTTTAGCAACCGTCATGGCCGTACCTCTGGCCTGCCTGCTGCTTCCGCTGCTTCCCCAGCGATCCTTCCCGGTATTAACTTGCGAACTGGTTTTCCTAACTCTCGGGATAACCCTCCTGGCTCTGGCAACTGAGCGCCGGCTGCCTTTAGGATCCTTTATCTCTTTAAGCCTGGTTACCGCCGGACTGATCATTACCGACACGTTATTGGATTCCCCCTTGCAGAAAACAGCCATCATGGGCTACGACCCCATTGTGGGGGCCCGTTTTTACGGAATTGGCAATGAGTATATGGGGGTTTTCATCGGTTCCCTGCTTTTTGGCTGCCCGGCTGCTTTAAGCGTCCTCCATCGCTACCGCCGGGCAGGTTTGCTCGCCACCGGATTGCTCTTCCTGTTAGCCGTTTTTTTACTGGGGAACCCGGGCCTGGGAGCAAATATGGGTGGCGTCATCGCCGCATCCACCGCTTTCCTGACGACATTTTTATTACTTTGCGGAGTGCAGTTTAATTTTCAAAAGGTTGTTTTTCTGGGTGTTGCAGTAATCGTTCTCGTTGCCGGTATATTCCTGGTGGACCTGCAGCGTTCTCTGGAAGTCCAATCCCACTTCGGGCGCAACGCAGCAATTGTCTTGTCCGGCGGCTGGCCGGAAATAGCAGACATAATTAAACGCAAAACGGAAATCAACATCAAGCTTTTCCGATATACTATCTGGAGCCGGGTTTTTGTAGCCAGTTTGGGTAGCCTCGCCCTCCTTTTTTACCGTCCGGTAGGGGTGATGGTGAAAGTTAAAAGCGATTACCCGCACCTCTACAAAGGCTTGCTCGGGGTCGTCTTCGGCAGCATCGTGGCCCTGTTCTTCAATGATTCCGGAATAGTGGCCGCGGCTACAACCATGATCTTCGGTGCCCCCCCCTTAATTTACCTTGTTTTAAAAGAGCAAAGCGCAACTAAAAATTTTATTTGACAACTCCCGATCTTATGCTACAATTGAATTTGATTGAAATTAGAGAGGGGGAGATAATCCAAATGAAACACTTGGGCCGCCATGTCCTGGCTGAGATTTGGGGCTGCGATTTCGACATCTTAAACGATATGGAAAAGGTCGAAGAAATTATGGTCAAGGCAGCATTAGAAGCAGGAGCAGAGGTTCGCGAATGTGTGTTTCACAAGTTTAGCCCCCAAGGAATCAGCGGCGTGGTGGTAATCTCGGAGTCTCATTTGGCAATTCACACGTGGCCGGAGTTGGGTTATGCGGCGGTTGATGTCTTCACCTGTGGTGAAAAGGTTGACCCCTGGGATGCCTGTAATTATTTGACAAACCACTTCTCCGCAAAAAAAATCATGGCCAAGGAAACAAAACGAGGTATTTTACCGGCTACAGACTAACCAGGCGGTCGTAAATTTCTAGGAGGGGGATTTTTATTAGTACCCATTTAAAAAAAGGTTAGCATAAGCCTTGCCATCCCTGATGATTGCAAGGCTTATGCTTTTTTTGGAGTCTTTTCAAGAAGGATTTGGCGACATTTTTAACGAATATTTTCAATCGGGAATCATAATTGTGGAGGTTTAATTTTTTTGTTAGTCCAAATCTTATCGCCAATCCAAACATACCTGGAGAAAACCCGGAACATCCTGATCAAAACCTGCGCCACAAAAGCAGGTGATTTAAACCGCCTGGCCCGGCTGGAATTTCCAACGGCCGAGTTCACGCTCAGGCCGGCGCTGGTGATTCTTTCCGCGGGCATGTTCGGGCCGGTAACCCAACAAATCATCTATCTGGCCGCGATGTTTCAGTTTGTCTATATAGCATCTGTGTTGCATAAAGATATTTCCGAAGATGGGGTATCCGGCAAGGGATCTAAAAACCCATCTCACGGAAGTCCGTTTCCAATCCTGGCCGGTGATTACTTTTACAGCAAGTCTTTTTTTCTTTTGTACGAAGCCGGCCTGCTTAAATATTTACGCGCCTTGTCCGAAACGATCAGTCAGCTTAACGAAGCAAGCATTTTAAAATTAAAAAGTCCGGACAATTTGCAGGTCCTGGAAAATTACGTGCAAAAAGACACTGCCGGATTTTTTGCCCTGGGCTGCAAAATAAGCGCGGAAGTAACCGGCGCCGCGGAACAAGAAATCAAAACATTAACCCGGTATGGGTTTAATTTAGGGATGGCCGCCGGGCTGCGCAAAGAAAACATTTATCCGGAAAAAGCCGCCGCCCGTTTGCACGAAGCCAAAAAGCTGCTGCAAACTTTACCGGCGGGAACGGCCCGGGATACTTTAGCAAAACTTGTTGAGTACTTCCGGGGATGTGCAGATTGAGTGGTTAAAATTCAGGCGCAATCCAAAAATAAAGAGGAATACGTCCACGAAATTTTTTCCGCCATTGCCCACCGGTACGACCTGCTCAACTCCCTGCTCAGTTTCAACCGGGATAAAGCGTGGCGGCGCTTTGCCGTCCTCCGCACGGGGCTAAAGCCGGGCGGCCGCGGTCTGGACGTATGCTGCGGTACGGGTATGTTCGCCATCGAACAGGCGAAAGTGGTGGGCCCCGGGGGGAAAGTGGTGGGTGTCGATTTCTGCGCAAAGATGCTGGCCAGGGCAAAAATAAATATAGGGAAGACACCCTACGGCAGCGTTATTGAACTGGTTCACGGCAACGCCGTCAATCTGCCTTTGGCGGACAACGCCTTTGATTGCGCCACCATCGGGTTTGCCTTAAGGAACGTCCCGGACATTCCCAAAACCATCGCGGAAATGGCGCGGGTGGTGCACCCCGGTGGAAAGGTCGTTTCTTTGGAGCTGTCCAGACCGACCGCGCCGGTGTTTAAGCAGCTTTATTATCTATATTTTAATTACCTGGTTCCCATCATCGGGCGCCTTGGCGTCGGGATCAGCGGACCCTACGGTTATTTACCTGCTTCCTTAAAAAATTTTCCGGATCAAGAGGAAATAAAAAATATTTTTGAGGGCGTCGGCTTAAAGGACGTTCGTTATTATAAGCTGACCGGCGGGGTGGTCAGCGTACACGTGGGAACGGTGGTGTAACGGTCATGGCTTATCAGGATCTCCGCCAGTTTATCGCGACTTTAGAAAAAAGGGGCCTGCTCAAAAGGATTTCCGTCGAGGTGGACGCCGAACTGGAAATAACGGAGATTACCGACCGGGTGTGTAAAGCGGGCGGCCCGGCGCTATTCTTTGAAAAAGTCCGGGGCTTTGCCATGCCGGTGGTCACCAATTTATTCGGGAGCCTGGAGCGGATGCAGCTGGCCCTGGAGACAGAGAACCTGGACAATATCGGCAGGGAGCTGGAAAGCATCTTCAACCCCCGGGAATTACCGGCAACTTTTCTGGAGAAAATCAAAGCCCTTCCCAGGTTGGCGGAACTTTCCTCCTATGTTCCCCGGGTGGTTAAAACGGGCCCCTGCAAGCAGGTTATCGTTAAAGACCCTTCCCTGCAAAAAATTCCCGTTTTGAGATGCTGGCCGGGCGACGGCGGGCATTTTATTACTTTACCGCTGGTTTTTACCAGGGATCCGGAAACGGGACGGCGCAACGTCGGAATGTACCGGATGCAGGTTTACGACGGAAAAACCACGGGCATGCACTGGCACATTCACAAGGGCGGGGCGGAGCACCTGCGCAAAAAGGGGGAGGTTATGCCGGTAGCCGTGGCCATCGGCGCCGACCCGGCGGTGATTTACGCGGCCACCGCGCCCCTGCCGCCGGGGCTTGACGAAATGCTTTTTGCCGGTTTTCTGCGCAAGGCGCCGGTGGAAATGGTCCGCTGCGAAACTGTGGACCTGGAAGTACCCGCCCACGCGGAAATAATCCTGGAAGGGTACGTGGATCCCGGCGAATCCCGGCTGGAGGGGCCCTTCGGGGACCACACCGGTTTCTATTCCCTGCCGGAAAATTACCCGGTGTTTCACCTGACCTGCCTTACCCACCGCCAAAACCCTATTTACGCGGCGACGATTGTGGGGAAGCCGCCTATGGAAGACTTCTTCCTGGGCAAGGCCACGGAACGAATATTTCTGCCTTTGCTCAAACTGCTGGTTCCGGAAATTGTCGACATAAACATGCCCGCGGCAGGAGTCTTTCATAATTGCGTAATTGCGGCGATTAAAAAACAATACCCCGGCCAGGCGAAAAAAGTAATGTGCGCCCTTTGGGGGATGGGTTTAATGATGCTGGCGAAATTGCTTGTCGTAGTCGACGAACATGTGGATGTGCAAAACCTTTCCGAAGTAATGTGGCGAGTTTTCAACAACGTCGATCCCCGCCGGGATCTCATGATTGTTGACGGGCCGCTGGACGCGCTGGACCATTCGTCTCCTTTACCCCGGTACGGGAGTAAAATGGGGGTTGACGCCACCCGCAAGCTACCGGAAGAAGGGCATCCGCGGGAGTGGCCGGAAGAAATCAAAATGACCCCGGAGATCAAAGAGATGGTCGACAGAAAGTGGGAGAGTTATGGTCTTCAGGAAGTTTTTCCGAAAGCTTAAAATTTTCCTGGAAATGATCAAATTTGAACACACGATCTTCGCCCTGCCCTTTGCCTACGTGGGGGCCATTCTGGTTCAAAAGGAAATCCCCTCCGGACATGATTTGTTCTGGATTACCCTGGCGATGGTCGGCGCCCGCACGGCGGCCATGTCTTTGAATCGAATCATTGACTTGCCAATTGACTCGTTAAACCCGCGCACAGCCGGCCGGGCGCTTCCCCGCGGCCTGCTTTCGGTAAAAGAAGTCTTGATCTACGTTATTCTTTCCTTTGCCCTGCTGTTGATTTCGGCCGCCCGGTTAAGCCCGCTGGCGCTGGCGCTTTCCCCCGGGGCGGTGGCGGTGCTGAGTTTTTATTCGTATACCAAAAGATTTTCCTGGACCTGCCACCTTTTCCTGGGTCTTGCCTTAAGCCTTGCCCCGGTAGGAGCCTGGATTGCCATCGCCAACCGGATTGACCCGGCGCCCCTGTTACTGGGAGCGGGGGTTGTCTTCTGGGTGGCCGGGTTTGATATCATCTACGCCTGCGCCGACTACGACTTTGACCGCCGCCACGGGATTTATTCCATCCCCGCCTGTTTTGGGATCAAAACAGCGCTGGCCATTGCGGCGGCCTTCCACCTTACCGCCGCTGTTTTGTTCGTTTCGGTAGCCTTTTTTCTGAAGCTGGGCCTTTTTTACTTCGTCGGCATCCTGATAGTCATGTTTTTGCTGTTCAAGCAACACACGCTGGTCAGCCCCAACGACCTGTCCAGGGCAGGGGTGGCTTTTTTCAACTTAAACGCCGTCTTAAGCATTACCGTATTCATCTTTACCCTGCTCGACGTGCTTTTTCCCGTGAATGTTTCTTCGTTAGCGAGCAGCCTTGTTTCGTTTGCCATCTTCCGGTAGTTGCCTTATAATGTATTTTGAAAGTCAGCGGGTGAGGTTTTGGAAAGTGAGCAATTCCAATAGATCCGAACTTTTCCGGAAGCTGCCGGCGGTGCACGAGGTTCTGCAGGCGCCTTTGGTGGCCGCTCTGTTGACTGTCCATCCGCGGGAACTGGTAACGGACGCCGTCCGCTCAGTCTTGAACAGGGTGCGCCGGCAAATTGTAAACGGCGAGGATGTACCTGCTTCTTCAGAGGATGAACTCCTTTTGTTTATTGTCCAGGAAGTTGGGAAGGAAGTTAAACGGCAGGCGCGGCCGCACTTACGCCGGGTAATCAACGCCACGGGAGTGGTGCTGCACACCAACCTGGGCCGGGCGGTTTTAAGTTCCCGGGCGCAGCAGGCCATCCAGATGGCCGCTTCGGGTTACACCAACCTGGAGCTGAACCTGGAAACGGGGCGCCGGGGCTCGCGCTACGCGGCGGTGGAAGGGATTATCACCAGGCTTACCGGGGCGGAAGCCGCCCTGGTGGTTAACAACAACGCCGCCGCCGTCTTGCTGGCCCTGAGCACGCTGGCCGGCGGCAGGGAAGTCATTGTTTCCCGCGGCCAGCTCATCGAAATCGGGGGTTCCTTCAGAATCCCCGACGTCATGCGGCAAAGCGGGGCCGTCCTGGTGGAAGTAGGAACCACCAACAAAACCTACCCCGACGATTACCGGCGGGCGATCACCGAACGGACGGCCCTTTTGCTGCACGTGCATACGAGCAATTACCGGATCGTGGGCTTTACCCGGGAAACGACCATCGCAGAACTGGCCGCGGTAGGCCGGGAGTTCGGGCTCCCGGTGATGAGCGACCTGGGCAGCGGCGTGCTGGTGGATTTAGAAAGTTACGGCCTGCCCGGCGAGCCCACAGTTCAGCAGACGTTGGCGGCGGGGGTGGAGGTAGTGACTTTTTCCGGGGATAAATTGCTCGGCGGCCCCCAGGCGGGGATCATCGCAGGCAAAAAAGATTTCCTGGAAAAAATGAAAAAGAACCCCCTGACCCGCGCCTTGCGCATCGATAAATTCACCGTCGCCGCTCTGGAGGCAACGCTCTACGCTTATCTGGACCTTGAGCGGGCCGCCCGGGAAATCCCGGTTTTAGAGATGTTAGCCGCCGGGAAAGTTGCCCTGGAGGAGCGCGCCCGGCAACTGGCCCGGATTTTAAGCACCCAGCTGGGAAACCGGGCAAAAATCACGATTGTGGAGGTTTCCTCCCGGGTCGGCGGCGGGGCTCTCCCTACGGCCGAACTCCCCTCTTTCGCGGTAGCCCTGCAGCCCGCGGGCATCCCCGTGGAAGAATTGGGGCACCGCCTGCGGATGGGCGATCCGGCGGTCATCGGGCGCATCCAGGAAGATCTCTTGCTGCTCGACGTAAGGACGCTCCGGGAAGGGGAAGGCGAGCTTCTCAGCCAGGCCCTGAAAGACGCTTTCGAGGCAGGTTTGGGGGTATCCGATGAGTAACCTGATCATCGGCACGGCCGGTCACGTTGACCACGGGAAAACCATGCTGATCAAAGCCCTTACCGGAATAGACACCGACCGTTTGAAAATTGAAAAAGAGCGCGGGATTTCCATCGAACTGGGCTACGCCTTTTGCCGGCTGCCCAGCGGGCGCAGGGCGGGGATTGTGGACGTGCCCGGCCACGAGCGCTTTATCAAAAACATGCTGGCGGGGGTAGGGGGGATCGATCTCGTTCTGCTGGTTATTGCCGCCGACGAAGGTATTATGCCCCAAACCAGGGAGCATATGGACATAATCGAACTTTTGCGGATTAAACAGGGGGTAGTGGCGCTCACCAAAGTTGATCTCGTCGACCAGGAGTTACTGGAACTGGTTCGCGAAGAGGTGCGCGATTTTCTGCAAACCACCTCTTTAAAAAACGCCCCCATTGTGGAAGTCTCCTCTGTTACGGGAAAAGGATTGCCAGAACTTCTGGAGGTCATTGACCAGGTGGCTGCCCGGGTGAACGAGAAACCGGCGGCCGGCCCCGTCCGCCTGCCGATAGACAGGGCTTTTTCCATTCCGGGCTTCGGAACCGTCGTAACGGGCACCCTGTGGAGCGGGGCCATCCGCACCAACGACGGCCTGGAAATAATGCCGCAGGGTTTGCCTGCACGGGTACGCTCCCTGCAGGTGCACGGCGAAAAGGTCGCCGAGGCGCGCGCCGGGCAGCGCGTGGCCGTTAATATTCCCGGCATCGAAGTAACGGAAGTGGGGCGCGGCAGCGTTCTGGTCCAAAAAGGCGCTTTTCGGCCGGCAGTCAGGATGGACGTAAAACTTTTCCTGCTCAAAGACGCGCCGAAGGCGCTGACGCACCGCAGCCGGGTGCGCTTTTACCTGGGCACGGCGGAAATCCTGGGACGGGTGCTTCTTTTGGACCGGGAAGAACTGGCCCCGGGGCAAGCGGCATACGCTCAGCTCCTGCTGGAAGAACCCACCGTGGCTGCCAGGGGAGACCGTTTTATTTTGCGTTCCTATTCACCCATGCGCACCATTGGCGGCGGGACGATCATTGACCCGGCGGCCGGAAAACACAAACGCCGGCGCCCGGAAGTAATTGCGGCTCTGGCGGCGCGGGAAAAGGGTGATCCCCGGGAACTGGTCCTGGACATATTAAAAGCAGGAAAAAACAAGTTGCTTACGACAGAGGAGATAAAACAGGCCGGAATTGACCAGGAAATCCTGGCGGGCGCTTTAGAAGATTTAATCAACGCGGAAAAAGTCCAAAAAATTCAGCTTGATCAGGAAGACTATTTTGTATCTACAGAAGTTTACCAGGGCTGGGTAAAAGAACTTAAAAATTTGCTCGGCAAATATCACCGGGAATACCCCTTAAGAAACGGCCTGCCCCGGGAAGAACTGCGCTCGCGCCTGCTTCCCGCCTTAAATTCAAGGCAGTTCCAGGCCCTCCTGGAAGCAATGGCGGCGCAGGGGATAATAAAAATGGCGGCGCAAACAGTGGCCCTGTCTGATTTTTCACCGCACTTAAACGAACGGCAGCAAAAAGCTTTCGACCGGATTGAGAAAGAATATATCGAAGCCGGCCTGCAACCCCCCCGGTGGGGCGGGGCAGCCGCCGTCCTTAAGGATGCGGAGGAAGCCCAGGAGTTGCTGCAATATTGCCTGCGTCGCGGTGTCCTGGTGAAGGTGGCCGACGATCTTTATTTCCACGCCGGCGCCATCGCAAGAGCCAGGAAGCTTCTGCTCGACTACCTGGCTCAAAAGGGCGAGATCACCGTCGGCGAAGCCCGGGACGTCTGGCAAACTTCCCGCAAATACGCGCTTCCCCTGCTGGAATACTTCGACCAGAACAAAGTGACGAAAAGAGTCGGTGACAAACGGGTAGTCAGGTAAGGATTAGACCCCCATGCCGCCTTTTTGCGACACCAACAAGGGATGAAAACTTCCGGCCCTCCGCTCGACTTGCCAGGAGCTCTTAAGCGACGGCAAACGAACGGCGGGCAAAGGACTATTTTCAGGGTGGAAATCTGGAACCGGGGAAACATTTTTTAAAACAGTGCTGGTGCAAATTTTGGATGAACAGCTTAGAAGAGGTAATTATTGAAGAAATCAAAACCAAAGGACCGATTACTTTTGCCCGGTTTATGGAAATGGCCCTCTATTACCCGGAACTGGGCTATTACACCCGCCCGGGCGTCAAGATCGGGGCCGCCGGGGACTTTTACACCAGCCCCGACGTTCACCCGGCCTTCGGACAGGCGCTCGCCCGGCAGTTCTTCGAAATGTGGGAACAGCTCGGCCGACCGGCCAGGTGGGAGCTGGCGGAGTACGGGGCAGGAAAGGGCAGGCTGGCCTCCCAGATCTTAAAGTTTCTGCGCGAACACTATCCCCAGGCTGCGGACGGACTCACCTATCACATCATCGAAATCAGTCCCTATTTCCTGGAAATGCAAAGGGAAGAGTTGAAAAATTTCAATTTACCGCCTGTAAAGATAAGGTGGACGAAAAACGCCGGCGAGCTGACCGGCAGGCTCACCGGCTGCCTTTTTTCGAACGAACTGGTCGATTCCTTTCCCGTGCACAGAGTTCGCCGGACAGAAAAAGGTTTGAAAGAAATATACGTAAATTATCAGCAAAATTCTTTCGCCGAAGAGGAAGGCTCCCTTTCAACTCCTCTTCTGGCGGCCTACTTTGAAGAGGAAGGTGTTCTCCTTGAACCGGGCCAGGCTGCCGAGGTAAACCTGGCCGCCAAAGATTGGCTGCGGGAAGCGAGCGGCTGCCTGAAGAAAGGTTTTCTCTTAACTATTGATTACGGCGGCACAGCCCGAGAAATTTACGCGCCTTTCCGGCACCAGGGTACCTTGCGCTGTTTTTCCAGGCATCAATTGTGCGCCAGCCCCTACCGGGACATTGGCCGCCAGGATATTACCGCCAGCGTCAACTTTTCCGCCCTGATGCGCTGGGGTAAAGAATATGGCCTGGTCAACCTGGGGCTGCTCCCCCAGGGAAAATTTTTAATGAACCTCGGCATCCTGGAGTTAATCCGGAGCGCCCCGGCCGACTACTCCTTCGATGCAGATAAATTAAAGGCTACCCTGGCCATCAAAAAGTTAATCATGCCGGAAGGAATGGGAGAAGCATTCAAGGTGCTGATCCAGAGCAAAGGTTTTTCAGAAATACCCAGGTTGAGAGGTTTGAAGTAAACTGAATATTTACAGGTAAAGAAGGTGAAATCAGATGGTGAAAAGTTTTTCGGTACAGGCCGGGGAAGGCAAGTACACTGTTTCGATAGCGGCCACGGCGTCCGGGAACGGGATCATTTTGCAACTTTTAGGCGGCGAAAAGCCCCACGTGGGAGCGGTGGTGATCAGTCTGCCCCGCCCGAGCCTCGCCGATCCGGCGCAAATCAGCTGCAATTCCATTGTCGTCCCTTTGCTGGGGCACAAGGACGACGAAGTGGCCAGGCCCGTTGCCGAACGGGTCGCACGCCTTTGCGGCCAGCCGGTGGTCGTTATCGCCGGTATTCACGTCGACCAGGCCACAGGTGCCGAGATTGACCTCCTGAAAGAAAATACAAATATGGCCCTGGATAAATTATGCGGCGTGTTTTCGGGCATAATAAGATAGTAATTTAGCTTATTTGCCTTGAATAAGGAGGTGACTAAATGGTTTACGACCCGAAGACCAGGCAATCCAGGAAGGACGATGATCGCTGCTGCCCGGATGAAGATGCGCAGTTAACCTCTGAAGACGATAGCTGCCTCGAAGATGAAGAGGAAGAAGAAGATAGTGGCTGTCCCACGTGCTTTATATAGTCCCAGGTCAAAACGGGATCCGGGAAGGGTCCCGTTAAATTTTTGTTCCATTTTTAAAAACCCTCTTGACAAAGAGCGGGGGCAGCAAATAAAATGATTTTGAGAATCGGTCTCAATGGTTATTATTAAGCCTGTGATGATAATGATTCTCATCCTACTTTAAAAGAGGGGTAAGCGATTATGATCCTGGACGGGCACAAGGGAAGGAAGCGCTGCCACGGATGCCGGTGTTCTCAAGAGCAGCCATCCCCCGGGATGACCCTGGATTGTTTAAAAAAGGGGCAGTGTTGCCGGATAATTTCTATTCCTTCGGAAATCGTCCGGGCACAGGCGTTACGTTTCGGCATCGCCGAAGGAGAAATTGTTACCTGCCGGGAAAAAGTACCCGCCGGTCCGGTTGTGATTGCCAAAAACAGGCAGGAAATTGCCGTGGGCCGCAAGCTGGCCCAGCAAATTCAGGTAACGGAAATCCCTTCGTGAAAAGGAGAGAAAGTTTATGCCGGCCTGTCACAAATGCCATCAGCAGGTAAATATTCCTTCCGGGGCGCGCAAAATCGTTCTGGCCGGTAATCCGAACACGGGCAAGTCCGTTTTTTTTAATTACTTAACGGGCATGTATGTGGACGTATCCAACTATCCCGGAACAACCCTGGAGATCTACAGCGGGCGACTGGATTCCGACGTAGTCATCGACACGCCCGGGGTTTACGGCATTTCCTCCTTTAACGACGAAGAACGCATTGCCCGGGACATCATTTTGTCCGCCGACCTGGTTTTAAATATTGTTTCCGCTGCCCATTTGGAACGCGATTTGTTCCTTACGCAGCAAATCATCGATACCGGCGTACCGGTAATTGTCGCCCTGAACATGATGGATGACGCCCGGAAGTCGGGCATTGCAGTTGACGTGGCCAGGTTGAGCGAACTTCTCGGCGTCCCGGTGATACCCACGGTGGCCGTAAAAAAGGAAGGCCTCGACCGGGTGAAAGCGGAGCTGTTTACCGCCCGCCCGGGGCACGCCACCCCGGGCCTGGCAGAAGATCTCGCCCAATTGGTTAACCGGGTGGACACCCTCGGCGAGGCCCTGCTAATTTTAGAAGGAGACCCGGTAATTGCCGCCCGCCACGGTTGCGAGCCGGGAACCCGGCAAGAGGAAATTTACCGCCGTCGGCGGGAAAGAGTCAACGAGATCTACCGGCAGGTGGTGCGGGAAACTTCCCGGGGAGCCGGCTTCGGCACCATCCTGGGGCGTTGGATGTTGCGGCCGCTCACCGGGATACCCATCCTGTTTCTGGCCCTCTGGACGATGTACGAAGCAATTGGTGTCTTTATTGCCGGGACTGTCGTGGGAATCACCGAAGAAACCGTCATGCAGGGCATTTACGAACCAGCCGTCCGGCAGTTCGTAGGACTACTTATTCCGCAGTCCTCCGTGCCGGGTGCCATCTTAGTGGGCGAGTTCGGCCTGCTCACCATGACGGTGACTTATCTTTTCGGCCTGCTGATGCCGCTGGTGGCGGGGTTTTATTTCTTCTTATCTTTATTCGAAGACTCCGGCTACCTCCCCCGAATCGCCACCCTGGTCGACCGCCTGCTTACTGCCATTGGTTTAAACGGCCGGGGCGTAATCCCCCTTATTTTGGGATTCGGCTGCGTAACCATGGCCACCATTACCACCCGGCTGCTGTCTTCGGAGAGGGAAAGATTAATCGCCATTTTTCTCTTGGGGCTGACCATTCCCTGTTCGGCGCAGTTGGGCGTAATCGCCGGCATGCTGGCCGGGCTGGGACCGCAATACATAACCCTGTACGTCCTGGTGATTTTCGGCGTCCTGGTGATGGCCGGAACGCTGCTGACCACCCTTTTGCCGGGGGAGCCGGCGCATCTGCTTATTGACCTGCCGCCCCTGCGGCTGCCGCGCCTGGACAACGTTCTGAAAAAGACCGCCACGAAATCATTCCACTTCCTCCGGGAAGCCGCGCCGCTTTTTGCCCTGGGAGCGTTGCTCATCAGCATTTTCCAGGTAACTGGAATCCTGACATTCTTGCAAAACACGCTGGCGCCCGTTACCGTGGGCTGGTTGAACCTGCCCCGGGAAGCGGCCACGGCCTTCATCATGGGCATCGTGCGGCGGGATTTCGGCGCCGCCGGATTAACCGCCCTGGAGCTCAACCCGCTCCAAACCGTCGTGGCTCTGATTACCATCACCCTTTTCGTCCCCTGTATTGCCTCCATTCTGGTTATTTTCAAAGAGCGAACCAAAAAGGAGGCGGCCTTGATCTGGGGAAGCAGCCTGGCGGCAGCCTTTTTGATCGGCGGTCTGACGGCCCAGTTGGCCCGGTTTTTCAACCCCGGCGGCGAAAACTTGCCGGTGGCCCCGGTAATGCTGGCTTTTGCTGCGCTCACCGCGGCTGTAGTCGGTTTATGTTTGCTGGTTCGCCGTTTTCGACCGACAACCAATTTTCCGGGATAGGGGGGTAGAAGATGACAACCGGTAAATACAGCTGCCCTTTTTGCAGCTACCCGTTATCTTTTTGCAGCTACCCGTCAACCGACAGTAATTTAACCCGCTGCCCCCGCTGTAACCACCTCTTGTCCAGGTTTCCGAACTGCCCGGGGGAGTGCGGAAAATGTGTAAAAAAGCAGGTCAGACAACCACAGAAAAGTTAATGCGGGCATTTTGCAAGCGGCCCCTTTTACCGGTCGCCCTTTTCCCCGCCCCGGTAACCTTCGTCTACAGGCAAGGGGTGTTTTTTGCTGGCCGCCGCTGCCAGTTCATCGCAACGTAAATTATATTTGTTCGTGCTGTGTCCTTTCACCCAAACCCAGGTGATTTTATGTTTGGTCGCCAGGGAGAGAAGCCTTTCCCAGAGATCGGCGTTTTTGGCCGCGCCTTGATTAGCGCGCCGCCACTCGTTGGCCCGCCATTTTTCAACCCATCCCCGGCGGATCGCCTCAATTACGTACTGACTGTCGCTGTATAAAATAACCCGGCAGGGCCTGGTGAGCGCTTCCAGGCCTTTGATCACCGCCATTAATTCCATTCTGTTGTTGGTCGTCCAGGCAAATCCTCCGGAAAGTTCTTTTGCCACATCCCGATATTTTAAGACGACACCGTAGCCACCGGGACCGGGGTTGCCTCTGCACGCCCCGTCAGTGTAGATTTGCACAACGGGTGCTTCTTTCACAAGGCCACTCCTGACTATATTGAAAAATATCCTGAAAACATTATAACAAATTATAATGACGGAATTAAATCCAGAGTTAAATTCCAGGAACAAGATTTTACTTCGTGAAAAAAGGAACTAAATGACACTATCATGTTCGATATTTCACATATATTAAAGGAAAGTGATAATAATCACAAAGTTTCCCGTCAACATTTTTGCCGGAGGGTTTATTGCCGCTTGTCTATCCCTGTTCCCCTGTGCTATTATTTAAAAAAACGGAAAGGAGCAAAGGGCATATGTATAAAAGGATCCTGGTTCCTGTTGACGGTTCGGATAGTTCCGCACTGGCCCTAAAACACGCGGCGAAATTGGCCGAGCTTACCGGAGCAGAGCTGACCCTTTTTCACGTAATGCATTTTCCGGCTCAACTGGAAACGTATAGCGGCAAACTGGGCGAAGCCTACTACCTGATGAAGGACAGAATAAAGGAACACGCCCAGGAAATTTTAGAAAAAGCGCGGGAAGACTGTTCAGCATATAATCTTTCATTCACGGAAAAGTCGGTCTGGGGTGAGCCGGCAAACGAGATTATCCAGGAAACCCAAAGGGAAAACTACGATCTGGTGGTCATTGGCAGCCGCGGGCTGGGCGAAATAAAGGGCTGGTTGCTGGGAAGCGTCAGTCAAAGGGTAGTCCGCTATTCAAAATCCCCCGTGTTGGTCATTAGATAGGCGCTTACGGCGCCACGAACGACAACATGTTGTCTAAAACGACACCGTGTCATGCAGCGATACCAAGCGTTACTAAAGTTTTACGGAGTTCGTTCTGGAGGTTTTCGTAATGAGTATCGAGAGCGCATGTCTTTTTGGGTTTCGGACCCCGCCGGGATTTTCCCATCGAAGCAATGACCGGCTTGAGCACTTTTTCCTGCAGGATTATTAAGGCGCACATTGTTTGAAATCCTTGCGCAGAAACAAGATAACGGCGAGTGTTTTGTTTCTCAACGAAACCCTTGCCCTTGATTTTTCTGAGGTCGTAGGCGGCTTGGCGGGTTCCGTAATTCCAACCAGTCATCTCATGGACTTTTGCCGACAAGTCGGAAACAGAAAAACCGTCGGGTTTAAGCGCTAAAGACATCAAGGCTTCAATTACCACCCGCAGGCGCGGATTGTTGATATCGATCCCGGCAACCCGGTTCTTTCCCCGGCAGGTGGGTTTAGGCAGATCATCCAACGCTCCTTGATCCAGGAAAGAAACGTGGGCGTATTGCAAAACATTGAGAAACCGGATGGTCATGATTTTCAAGGAAGAAACCATGTTCGAAAATTTCGTGATTACTTTTCCGCAGCGCAGGTCTTTTGTATTGTGGGCAACAGCTTCGATCCGCAGAACACGGTCGCCTTTATCGTACATTTTGAGGGTCAATTTGCCAAAGTGCACTTTGAACACCGTCAAATTATACGTAGGTTTCTCGACCGTAAGTTTGGATTGTTTTTGGCGGTGACAAGAACGGTGTTTCCAGCCGAAGATGGTCTTGATTGTGCGGATGTCCAGGGAATTACGGGTCAAGTCGATCACGCGCTGGTAAACCCGTTCCAGGTCCCGACCCCTCTGGAAAAGGAGATTGCGACTGTATTCGATCTGGTAAACCGAATACTGGTAATGAAATCCCGAGCGTTTTTGGTCGTCAAGATTCAGTGCAAAACACAGACATGAGTAAATCCAACGATCGCAGACCGCGGACAGCCGCCCTATAGAATGCGAAGCATTCAAGGTATCTGCGATTCCGCCCACGGCTGCGACGTTGGAAACAAAACAGTTCCCTTCTTTGCCAACTTCAAGACCTTGTTTTATAGCCTGGCGCTCCACCCATTCATGACCGTTAAGAATAACCATGGCTCCAAAGGGGGGATGCCCACTGATCTTGATGGTAAGATGTCCCCAGTCAGGATCAATGATATGAAAAAAGTAGTGGTTAACGTAGGCAATCTTCTTTTTGAGATCGATATTCCCGTTTTTAAAATGTTTCACGTTCCAAACAGGGGCGTACGATTTGGCAACGATAACCAGAAAGATCCCGACGAAATCCTGACGAGGAAGGTATTGCTCGGCAAGCTCGTGTTTTCTCTCCCCGGGCTGACAATTAACGATGGGTACCTGGTTATGTTCGGCCCAGTGACGAAGGCGCCGGCTAAAGCGACCAGCCATCCGCATCAGGTGGGCATTGTCCAGTTGCTTATCCGAACCGGTGAGCAATCGCCACCACAAACGAAACCCACCACCGTTATGCAACATGGGATAATAGGCATTGATCACGATGCGGTCAACACAATCGTACGTACCGTCAAGAAGTTCAGCGTAGTATTCGGAGAACTCATCAGTGTCCATTTTGCTCCTCCCAGATTTGATATCTTGGGAATGTTATACTACTTAACCTAATCGTTTTCAACTGCCCCTTTAGGGGCCCCTTTTTCCAAGCGCAGGCTTGGAAAAAGCGTAGTTACTTCGATGATTAAGTTGTAAAGTGATTTCCTTCCAACCGCAGGGTTAGTTTAAACTCACCTGCGGTTGTTTTTTTTCTCCCGGTGTACTAAAATTATTACGTACCCATTGGAGGTGACCTGCTTGATCCAGGAAGTAAGGGTGATTAACCGCCCGGAGGTTCCCGATCCTGTCGGCGAAGAAATTCTTTACGAAATAAAGCAGGCCTTGGGCATAAGAAGCATCCAAAAAATTCGCACGGCAAAAGTCTACCGTTTCGAAGGAATTGGTGAAAACGAAGCCCACCTGCTGGCGCAAAAACTGCTGGCCGAAGACGTCTTTCAGCTCTACACCTTAAACGCCCCTGCCATTAAAGAAGCGCGGGCGGTTATCGAGGTAGCCTACAAGCCGGGCGTGATGAATCCGGAAGCCGCTTCTCTACTCAAGGCCGCCCGGGACCTGGGCCTCTCGTCTTTGCTGGCCGCGGATTCCAGCCGCGAATACGGTTTCTACGGCGACGGGATCGGCCCGGAAGAAATCCAGACCGTGATTAACCGCCTGCTGGTCAATCCAACAGTAGAACAGGTAGTTGCGGAAAAACCGGCCACCCTGATCATCCGCGGTGTACCCGGCCGGACGCAGCTTCTTCCCATTCGCGATCTGGATGCGCAGCAACTGCTGGAACTCAGCCGGGACAAACTCTTTTTAAACCTGGAGGAAATGCGGGCGATCCAGAATTACTTCCGGACCATCGGGAGAGACCCCACCGATTGTGAACTGGAAACCATCGCCCAGACCTGGTCCGAACATTGCGTACACAAAACTTTTAAAGCCAGATTGATCGTTAACGGGGAGGAAAAAACCCCGCTATTAAAGCGGCTGCAGCAGGCTACGGCAGAGATCAACCACCCTCTGGTCCTGTCCGCTTTTGTAGACAATTCCGGGGTGATGGAATTTTACCACGGCTGGGCCATTTGCGGGAAAGTGGAAACCCACAATTCGCCGTCGGCCATTGAGCCGTACGGAGGCGCCATGACCGGAAGCGGGGGGGTTTTCCGGGACATTCTGGGCACCGGGCAGGGAGCCCGGGTAATCGCCTCCACCGATATGTTTTGTTTTGCTCCCCCTGACATTTCCCGGGAAGAAATCCCCCCGGGCTGCCTGCACCCGGACTATCTGCTCCGGCGGGTGGTGGCCGGGGTAAGGGACTACGGCAACCGCATGGGCATTCCGACCAACAATGGTTCGGTGCATTTTCACCGGGACTTCCGGGCCAAACCGACGGTCATTGTAGGCGCCTACGGAATTTTGCCGAAAGACAGGTGCAAAAAGGGTAAGCCCCGCCCCGGCGACCTCGCCCTGGTCATCGGCGGCAGGACAGGCCGCGACGGCATTCACGGGGCGACTTTTTCCAGCGGCGAGATGACGGAAAGAACCGTGGAAGTAAACGCCAGCGCTGTCCAGATCGGCCACCCCATCGAAGAAAAAAGGATGAGCGACGCCATTCTGGAGGCCAGCGCCGCCGGGCTGATCCAGGCCATAACCGACTGCGGAGCGGGGGGCTTTAGTTCCGCGTTAGGCGAAATGGGCGCTGAAACAGGGGTCCGGGTGTGGCTGGAGCGCGCCCCGCTCAAGTACCCCGGGCTAAAACCCTGGGAAATCTGGGTTTCCGAAAGCCAGGAGAGAATGGTTCTGGCGGTAGCCCCGGAAAATGTGGCCGAAGTATTGAAGATTTGCCGCCGGCTGAACGTCGAGGCGACGGTACTGGGCGAATTTACCGCCGACCGGCGGCTGGTGGTAACCTACGCAGATGAAAAGGTGTGCGACCTGGAGATGGAATTTCTCCACCACGGCCTGCCGCAAAGGGTGCTGCGGGCTTCCTGGAAAAAGCCGGCCTGTGCAGAACCCGCTCTTCCTTTGCCGGACGACTGGGCGAACTTGTATTGCCGGGTAATGAGTCATTTAAACGTGTGCTCCAAGGAGCCGATTGTGCGCATGTACGATCACGGGGTGCAGGGGACAAGCGGACTCCCCCCTTACGGTGGGATCGCCCAGGACGCCCCCAACGATGCGGTTCTGTTGACGCCGCTGTACGGGCGCGAATGTGCGGTGGTGATCAGCCACGGATTAAACCCCGTTTTAAACCAGATCGATCCTTATTGGGGGAGCCTGTGGGCGGCTGCCGAAGCCGTAGCCAATGCCGTCGCCGTCGGGGCCAATCCAAAAGAAACGGTGCTGATCGATAATTTTATCTGGCCTTTCCCGGATGAAGAATCGCTGGGCGCTCTAGACCGGGCCGTCGACGCCTGCGTGGATTTTGCCCGCGCCACCGGCATGCCTTTTATTTCCGGGAAGGACAGTCTGTCCAGCACTTACCGCAGCAAAGACATAATGTTGAAGATACCGCCCGTCTTATGCGTTTCTGCTTTCGGAAGGCTGCCGGATATAAAGATGACGGCTTCCGCCGACTTCAAGCGTGCCGGCAGCACCCTTATCCTGGTCGGCAAACGTAACCCGGCCGAAATGGCGGGTTCCGTATACTACGACCTGGCGGGCTGCCTGGGAAATAACCTTCCGCAAATTGACCTCCAGGTTCTCCCCCGGGTGCTGCAGGCCGTCCACCGCGCCATTGCCGCCGGCAAAATTCTGGCCTGCCACGACATCAGCGAAGGGGGCCTGGCGGCGTGCCTGGCGGAAATGTGCTTCGGCGGGGACCTGGGGGCGGAAATAGATCTTCCCGCGGAGGCAAGGCCAGACTTCTTCTTATTTAACGAAACCGCGGGTTGTTTTCTGGTCGAACTGGGGGAAGCAGATCCCGGCGAGCTTTTCGCCGGCATTCCTTACCTGCGCGTGGGCGCCACCCGCCCGGAACAACAAATTACCGTTTATCAGGATGGAAAAGAACTGTTCCGGATGGAGTTAAAAATGCTCAAAGAGGCGTGGCAAAAACCGATGCAAAAAGTTTTCGGCTAAGGCCCCAAGAAATAGAGGAGATGCTTTATGAAATGAAACCAAAGGTTTGCGTTTTGCGCACAGACGGTACCAATTGCGACCTGGAAACCTGCTATGCTTTTGCCAGGGCGGGCGGCGACAGCCGGCTGATCCACGTAAACAGCCTGCGCCATAAAGAGGAAAAATTAGCTGATTATCAAATCCTGGTGATTCCGGGCGGTTTTTCCTACGGTGACGACGTTCATGCGGGCAAGATTTTAGCGGTGGAGCTGACCTCCTTTTTAAAAGAGCAACTGGAGGAGTTCATTACCGCCGGCAAGCCCGTCCTGGGGATCTGCAACGGTTTCCAGGTCCTGGTACGCACCGGCATCTTGCCGGCAAGAAGGATAGGGGAGATCAGCATCGCCCTGGTAAGCAACGACAGCGGTCATTTCGAATGCCGCTGGGTAAACCTGTTGGTTGAAAAAACCCCCTGCGTCTTTACCGAGGGACTGGCCGGAAAATGTTTGCGCCTGCCGGTGGCTCACGCGGAAGGGAAGTTTTACGCCGGCCGGGAGACTTTACAAAAGATTGCCGGCCAGGTTGTTTTCCGGTATGCCGACGAGAACGGCCGGCCCACGCAGAGCTACCCGCTCAATCCAAACGGGTCGCTGGAAGCGATTGCGGGCATCTGCGATCCGACCGGCCTGGTTTTGGGGCTGATGCCTCATCCGGAAAGGTTCGTGGAACATACTCAACACCCCAACTGGCGGCGTTTTGACTCTTTTGGCGAGCCGCCCGGCCTGGCCATTTTCCGTAACGCCGTCCGCTACGTGAAAGAGCGGTGAAACGGTTGAAAATACGGAAAGCAAAACTCAGCGACGTTGAAGCCATCCACGGCTTAATCAACTACTACGCCGAGAGGAATCTGATGCTGGCCCGCCCCCGCGCCGTTCTGTACGAAGCGGTCCGCGAATTTACCGTGGCCGAAGAAAACGGCCGCCTGGTGGCGGCGGGGTCACTGCACATAATCTGGGAAGACCTGGGGGAAATCCGCGCCCTGGCCGTCGACCCGGACTACACTATGCAGGGCATCGGCCGCACCCTGGTCAAGGCCTTCCTGGCCGAAGCCAGGGAACTGGAGCTGCCCAGGATCTTCGCCCTTACCTACCAGGAGGGGTTCTTCGTCAAGTGCGGCTTCCGGATCATTCCCAAGGAAGAGCTGCCGCAAAAGGTCTGGAAGGATTGCATCAACTGCCCCAAGTTCCCGAAGTGCGAGGAAACAGCGGTAATTATCGATTTATTTTAACACTTTTGGGTAACAATTACGAATAAAGAGGTGAACCGGGAAATGAACCTACACCCCACTCTCCGGCTTATTTTGCGCATTTCCGGCCTGGGGTTGCTGTTGTTGGGGGTAGCCGGAAACCTGCCTTCACCGTGGGCAATTGGCGCTGTTGCGGCCGGACTGGTCGTTTTTCTGATAGGCGGAAAGGGGTTTAGCTGAGGGAGCTAAAAGTTGGCGGGTTGGTCAACCCGCTTTTGGCAATGGACCAAAGGAATCAACAATTGAGGAAGAAAAAAATTGCGGATCGGGCCTTAAAACGGTTATCTTCGGGGGTTTACCTGGAAACGCTAAGAAAAGATATTGACTTTATCTCCAGCGAACGTATGGTGATTTACAAAAAATATTCCCGGCATTGAATTAGAGACAAATTAGAGATCGGAAGGATAATCAAGATGGAACAAATCAGTATTCCCGTAGAAGGGATGAGTTGCGCGGCTTGCGTGGCCCGGGTGGAGCGGACCTTAAAAAATACGCCCGGGGTGAGCGGGGCAACGGTCAACCTGGTCACGGGGAAAGCCGGCGTGGAATATGATCCGGAACAGGTGTCCGTAGAACAACTGGTCAATATCATCCGGGAATTGGGCTACCAGGTGCCCGTTGAAGAAATCCACCTGACGGTCCGGGGGATGAGTTGCGCGGCCTGCGTGGCCCGGGTGGAGCGGGCGGTTTCCGCGCTGCCCGGCGTATTAAAAGTAACCGTCAGCCTGCCTGCCGAAGCCGCCCGGGTTGCCTTTTACCCGGGGGCGGTAACGGCCGCCCGCATTAAAGAAGAGATCCGCGGGCTTGGTTACGAAGTAGAGGAAAAAATAACCGGCCAGGAAGCTCTGGACCGGGAAAGGCAGGCCCGCCGGGAAGAAATCCGCCGCCAGGCCCGGAATATGCTCATTGCCTGGCCGTTGGCCATACTGGTCATGCTGGGCATGTTCCGGGACGTCTGGATCTTTCCGCGTTTCGTCCCTGAATTTTTTATGAATACCCTCTTTTTGTGGGCTCTTACCACACCGGTGGTCCTGATCGCCGGCGGGCAGTTTTTCGTCCACAGTTTTAACGGGCTGCGCCGGGGCGCCACGGACATGAACCTTCTCTACGCCACGGGGATCGGCGCCGCCTACCTCATCGCCACCATCAATACCCTCTGGCCGGAAGCCGGCTTCGGCGGCAAAGGCGCCACCTTTTTTGAATCGGCGGCCCTGCTGACGGCCTTTATCGTCCTGGGCCGCTACCTGGAGGCCCTCACCCGGGGCCGTACTTCCGAAGCTATCCGCAAGCTGATCAACCTCCAGCCCAAAACCGCCCGGGTCATCCGGGAGGGGCGGGAGGTAGAAATCGCCGCCGACGAGGTGGTGCCGGGCGACGTGGTGCTGGTGCGGCCGGGGGAAAGCATCCCGGTGGACGGAAAGGTTATTGAGGGTCATTCGGCGGTGGACGAGTCCATGATCACCGGAGAGAGCATCCCGGTGGAGAAAAAGCCCGGCGACGAGGTCATCGGCGCCACCATCAACAAAACCGGATCATTTAAGTTTGAAGCGACCCGGGTGGGCCGGGACACCGCCCTGGCCCGGATCATCCGCCTGGTGGAAGATGCCCAGGCCACCAAAGCCCCTGTCCAAAAGCTGGCCGACTTCGTGGCCGGCCACTTCATCGCCGGGGTGCACGTGCTGGCCCTGATCGTCTTTCTCTTCTGGTTCTTTTACGGTTATCACGCCTTTTTCCGGCCGGACAGCCACTTCATTCTGTCGCCCTACAGCCTGGCCGAAGTGGGGGTATTCGGCTTTTCCCTGCTCTTAAGCGTAACCACCCTGGTCATTTCCTGCCCCTGCGCCTTGGGGCTGGCCACCCCCAGCGCCATGATGGCCGGCACGGGGAAGGGGGCGGAAAACGGCATCCTCTTCAAAGGCGCCGACGCCGTGGAGGCGGCCGCCGCCCTGCAGGTAATCGTTTTTGACAAGACCGGCACCATTACACGGGGCGAGCCTTCCCTCACCGACGTGATCCCCGCTCCGGGCTTTGAACGGGAAGAATTGCTTAAGCTGGCCGCCGCCGCCGAAAAGAACTCCGAGCATCCCCTGGGCGACGCCGTGGTGCGCGGTGCGGAAGCAGCCGGGCTGACGCCGGGGGAGGCGGAGGATTTTGAAGCCGTCCCCGGCCACGGCATTAAAGCCCGTTCTCGGGGCCGCGCAATTTTGCTGGGCAACCGCCGGCTGATGGAGAGGGAAGGCGTTCCGTTCGAGGCTCTGCTTCCCCGGGTGGAGTCTTTAGAGCAGGACGGAAAAACAGCCATGCTGGCGGCGGTGGACGGGCGGGCCGCCGGTGTCATTGCCGTGGCCGACACCCTGAAGGTAAACGTGCCGCAGGCCATCGCCCGCCTGAAAAAAATGGGCCTGCGGGTGATTTTGATCACTGGCGACAACCGCCGCACCGCCGAAGCCATCGCCCGCCAGGCCGGGATTGACCGGGTGCTGGCGGAGGTGCTGCCGCAAGACAAGGCGGAAGAAGTGCGGAAGTTGCAGAACGAAGGGCTCCGGGTGGCCATGGTGGGCGACGGCATCAACGACGCCCCGGCCCTGGCGTCCGCCGACGTGGGGATGGCCATCGGCACGGGCACCGACGTGGCCAAGGAAACGGGCGAGGTAATCCTGATCAAGGCGGATCTGCGAGATGTGGTTACGGCCATCGAAGTGGCCCGGGCAACCATGCGGAAAGTACGGCAGAACCTGGTCTGGGCCTTTATCTACAACAGCCTGGGCATCCCCGTCGCCGCCGGGATCTTCTACCCCTTCACCGGCCTGCTGGTCAGCCCGGAGCTGGCCGCTTTTTTCATGGCCATGAGTTCGGTATCTGTCACCCTGAATACCCTGCTCTTGAAACGCTTCGTCCCCTCTTTCCAGAGGGGGCCCGGAGAACCCCGGGAAGGTGCGGGCCGGCCGGTGCCTGATCCGGCGACACAGCAATGATTCGGAGGAAAAATATACCATGGCCGATCCAGCCCGTCTAAGCGCCCTCGTCTATACCGCCATCTCCCTGGCCGCCGCCGCCCTGTTCCTGCTGGCCACCTATGCCGCCGGGGTTGCTTACCCGCCGGTGGCCCGCTTCGGCGGCGCCGTCTGGGTTTTCATTTTAAGCATGATCATTACCATGCCCCTGGTTATCCCCTACCTGAACAAACGGCAAAAGAGCCCTCTTCTAAAAAAGAAATAAGGCAAGGATTTCCACCCTCGGAACCCTTGCCATTTCTATATTTCCTGGCAGGGGAGACAGGACTCGAACCCGCAGCCTACGGTTTTGGAGACCGTTGCTCTACCAATTGAGCTACTCCCCTTTATTTTTTTCAGTTAAAATTATAAAGTAGCTTTTTGAATCTGTCAAGAAAATCTTTGCAAATGGAGGATTTTTATCTTTGGTATGGAAACGTATAATTAAATGAGATTACAAAAGAAAGGGTTGATCTTATGGCGATTGAATTTCGAGTTACCCATTACGAGACAACCTTTCATAATCCCTTACAAAACTTTGAATTGACGAAAATTCCGTGCGAGATAAGGTATGATCCTTTAACGGGGCAGGCCGCGCGGCTGATCTCGATAAGAAAACCAAATCTTAACGAGCACGACTGGACGCCGTTCGTTGAAGAGTCCCGCCGCCGTTTTTGCCCCTTCTGCCCTGAGCAAATCGGTCAGGCAACCCCCAGATTTCCAGAAGATCTCATCCCCGGCGGCCGCTTCCGCTGGGGAGAAGCGAAAGTGGTTCCGAATTTAAATCCTTACGACAAATATTCTGTGGTCGTCGTCATTTCCCCCCGGCACTATTTATCCATGCAGGAACTAACGCCGGAGGTTATCCGGAACAGTTTTCAGGCCGGCCAAGAGTTTTTGAAGATCGTTTCCTCGCAAGATCCGGAGGGGACAAAATATTGCTCCATAAACTGGAATTATATGCCCTATTCGGGAGGCTCGCTTATTCACCCGCACCTTCAGGTACACGCGGGTCCCCGGCCCACCAGTCTGGTAGCCGCGATGCTGGATAAAGCCGCGCAGTATTACCGCGAGAACAATAGCGTTTACTGGGCCGACTTGTTGGCCCGCGAAAAAGAGCAAAACGAACGCTTCCTGGGCCGAACCGGCAATGTTTACTGGTTGGCTGCTTTTGCCCCGCGGGCTTTGTTTGACGTCATCGCTGTATTGCCCGGCAAAGTGACGGTTGCTGACCTGGCCGGGGAGGATCTCGATCATCTGGCCGATGGTCTCAACAAAGTAATCACTTTTTATAAAAACGCCAATGTAGCCAGCTTTAACGCCGGCCTCTACTTTGCTCAAAAAGAAGACGCCGGTTTTTGGGTTACCGCCCGTATCGTGGCCCGCTTCACCATTTTCCCGCTGGTAGGGAGCGACTACAGTCATTTACAGGTCTTGCACGACGAAGCCTGGGCGATGTACCTGCCCGAACAACTTACCCAGGATTTGCAGCCCTATTTTGAAAACAAGTAATTAAAGCAGGATTATTTACTTCCGGTAACGAATTAATTACTCAGATAAAAAATTCACGGTTCACGGCCCAAAGCGGCATTATGGCCCAAAGGATTTTGACATTTTCAATCCTCATAATTAATTCAAAAATCTCCAGGGCGGAGGTGCAACCTCTTTGAAGACGAGATGTATGTTGTGCGGGCGGGTTATGGAAAGCGAAGAATTTACCGCCGATCCGTATGCGGACGAGGAAGATCTGCCTAAAAAACGCACCTTACAAGTATGCCAGATTTGCCAGGCCAAACTCAAGCACGAAGCTGATGAATCCCAGAAGATACCAAAGCCCATGTAGCCGGTGTGAACATAAAAAAGTTAGGAGGTCATAAAACTGCAAAAAGGATTCAGATTTCTGAGCGCAGCAGCTATTGTCACAGTTATTCTTTTCTTTAGTTTGATCGGTTGGGCCGCCCATCTTTACACCGACTGGCTATGGTTTAAAAGCCTTAATTACCAGCAGGTTTTTAAAACCATCCTGCTTTCCGAAGTAGGGCTCCGCCTGGCCGCCGGACTGTTGACCTTCGTCCTGCTGTTTCTCAACCTGTTGCTGGCGCGCCGCGCGCTGGTGAACGCAGCCCGCGTTTCCCGGCAAGGAGAAGACGAAGGAGGAGTGGTGACCCTTTATCCTTCTCCTAAAAGCCAGTTAGTTAATTACCGGAACCTGACCATTGTTTCCGCCCTGGTCAGTTTAGCGGTGGCTTTTTTCGTCAGCCTGGCCGTTAGCGGCGATTGGGTAATCCTGCAAAAGTTTTTAAACGCCAGCCCGTTTGGAACAAGCGATCCCGTTTTCCAAAAAGACATCGGTTTTTATTTCTTCACCTTGCCTTTTTACCAGTTTCTTTACAAGTTATTAAACTGGCTTGTGCTGCTCAGTGCTTTTTGGGCAGCCCTGGCCTATTTTTTGGCCGGAATGATGACCGGAGATACCGGCAGGCTGTTTCAAGCAATCGACGCGCGCTATCACCTTTCTGCGTTGGCGGCCGTCTTTTTCCT
>JBFMBG010000012.1:0-50145 GCA_040755215.1 Bacillota bacterium
TTACGTCATAATTATTCAGCACGGGGAGGAAATTTCCTTTTCCTACCCGAAAAGCCTTAATTACCGGTGCGCCGGTGCGCCGGCAGTATTCGGGAGATTCTGAGCCGTGCAGTTGCACCGCGTCCAGCCGGCAAAAGTGGACTATTTCCTGCAATTGTTCCAGCGGCGCGTCGACAAATACACCAATTTTCATAACGGTGGGAGGTAATGCCTCGCCAATGCTCCGGACCTGCGCCGGGGTAACCCGCCGCGGGCTGGCGGCAAAGACAAAACCCAGGGCGTCAGCGCCCGCCCGGGCGGCAAATAACGCTGTTTCCACATCTTGGATACCGCAAATCTTCACCCAGACCATAGGAGTGTCTTCCTCGAAAATATTGTCATCGGGCTGGAATTGTCCGGCTCGCTCCGGTGTACCGGGCCGACCGAAAATCGTTATGCTTTACCCATCCCCAGCAACTCCCTGACCTTTTCGCCCGGGTCCGCGCTACGCATCAGAGCTTCGCCAACCAGGGCGCTGTCTACTTCGTGCTCCTGCAAGGCCAGCAGATCAGCGCGATGGTGAATGCCGCTTTCGCTCACTACAATGATGCGCCGGTCAGAGATGTAGGGCCTTAAAGAAAAAGTTGTGTTCAGATCGATTCGCCAGGTGCGCAAATCACGGTTGTTAATCCCGATGAACGCCGCCCCGGAATCCAAGGCCCGGTCCAGTTCCTCCTTTGTATGCACTTCCACGAGACAGCTCAAGCCCAACTCGCGGGCAAGCCGCTGGTATCCGGCGAGTTCGGCATCGGTTAAGATGGCTGCGATCAGCAAGACGGCGTCGCTCCCGTAAAAACGGCTCTCGTAGATTTGATAGGGATCAATGATAAAATCCTTGCGCAAAACGGGCAGCATGGTTACCTTGCGGACCGCCGCCAAAAATTCCAGCCGGCCGCCGAAAAAAAATTCCTCCGTCAGCACAGATATTGCCGCCGCGCCGGCCCCGGTGTATGTGCGGGCAATTTCTGCCGGATCAAAAACCGGCCGGATCATTCCCCGGGAAGGAGAGGCGCGCTTGATTTCGGCAATCAGGGTAATCTCTTTTTGCCTGACCGCCCCGGCCAGCGGCCGGCAGGGCGGCATTCCGGCAATCTGCCGCTCCATCCCGGCAAGGGGAAGCAAATCTTTTTGCTGGGCCACTTCCTTTTTTTTGCTGGCGACAATTTTGTCCAGAATCACAGAACGGCCACCTGCTTTTTCACCTTCCGGGTAAACTCTCTTAGTTGCTCCAGTTTCGCCAGGGCCGCGCCTTCATCTATGCTCTCCGCCGCTTTTTGCACGCCCTCCGCAAGGCTTTCGGCCGCTCCGGCAGCCACCAGAGCAAAGGCGGCGTTAATTAAAACAACGTTTCTGCGCGGCCCTTGGGCGCCTTTTAAAATCTCTAAAGTGACGGCCGCATTTTCTTTGGGCAGGCCGCCCGCTAACGCGTCGACCGGCACTCTCGGGAAGCCGTACTCCGCGGGATCAACGCAATACTCCCTGACCGCTCCCCGGCAAACTTCGCACACAGTCGCCGGACCGGCCAAAGATATTTCATCCAGGCCGCCGTTCCCGTGAACGACAAACGAGCGCCGGGTCCCCAGCCGGGCCAGCACCTTCCCCAATTTTTCCGTAAGTCCCGCGTTGTAGACTCCGACCACCTGTGCCGTGGCACCTGCCGGATTGGTCAACGGACCTAAAACATTGAAAACCGTGCGAATCCCGATCTCCCTCCGGGGGCCGGCCGCATATTTCATTGCTCCGTGCAGGACGGGCGCGAATAAAAAAGCAATTCCTATCTCATTCAGGCACGCCTCCACCTGGGCGGGCTCCAGGTCTATATGCACCTGCAGGGCTTCCAACAAATCGGCCGAACCACACCGGCTGGAGACGGAGCGATTGCCGTGTTTGGCCACCGGCACCCCCGCTCCGGCAACTACAAAAGCAACGGTTGTGGAAATATTGAAGGTGTGCGCGCCGTCCCCGCCTGTTCCGCAGGTATCCACCACTACGGAATGACGGCTTCTGACGGGGGTGGCCTTGCGGCGCATTATGCGGGCAAAACCGGTAATTTCCTCGACCGTTTCGCCTTTTAAACGCAGGGCGGTCAAGAAAGCGGCAATCTGGGCGGGGCTGGCCTGGCCGTTCATGATCAATTCCATTACCTGCCCGGCCTCTTCCTCGCTTAAATCGTGGCCGCCCACCACCCGGGCAATTGCCTGTTTGATTATTTCGGTAGCCTGATTCACAAAACTTCCCTCCTTCTCCCGTTTTTATACCGGAGAAAATTCTGCAGCAGTTGCAAGCCGTGTTCGGTTAAAATTGACTCCGGGTGAAACTGCACCCCTTCGACGGTAAATTCCCGGTGGCGCAGCCCCATGATTTCCCCTTCCGCCGTCCAGGCAGAAATCATCAGGCAGGAAGGCAAACTTTCCCTCTCCACGATTAAGGAATGATAGCGGGTGGCGGTAAAAGGGGAGGGAATCCCCGTAAAGATACCCCGGCCGTCGTGAAAAATCAACGATGTTTTGCCGTGCATCAACCGGTCGGCCGGGACGACCCGCCCGCCAAAAAGCTGGCCAATGGCCTGGTGCCCCAGGCAAACGCCTAAGATAGGAACCACCCCGGCCAGGCGCCTGATTACCTCCAGGGTGATGCCCGCCCTGTCCGGCGTGCCCGGCCCGGGCGAAATCACCACTTGCGCGGGAGTTAACGCAACGAGTTCCTCGGCACTGATCCAGTCGTTGCGCCAGACCCTCACCTCTGCCTGAAGCTGGCCAAGATACTGAACCAGGTTATAAGTGAAAGAATCATAATTATCAATCATTGCTAACAGAGAAACCACCTCGTCAAAATAGGAATATGGGAATAACCGTTCGGTTTCACTCATGCAAAATCTCCAGCAAGGCCCGGGCTTTATTTACCGTTTCCGCATACTCTCTGGCCGGGTCGGAATCGGCGACTATCCCTGCCCCCGCCTGAACATAGGCGCAGCCGCGGTGGAAAACGACGGTTCTGATGGTAATGGCCGTGTCCAGGTTGCCGTTAAAGCCCACATATCCCACAGCCCCGGCGTAAGGGCCCCGCCTGGTCGGCTCCAGTTCTTCAATTATTTCCATCGCCCTTACCTTTGGTGCGCCGGTGACGGTGCCCGCCGGGAAGCAGGCTTTGAGGGCGTCAAAAGCGGTGTAACCGGGAGCCAGGCGGCCCTTCACAGAGGACACCAGGTGCATTACGTGGGAATACTTTTCTATTGTCAAAAATTGTGGAACGCTGATGCTGCCGGTCTCGCAGATCCGCCCCAAATCATTTCTGCCCAGATCAACCAGCATTATATGCTCCGCTTTTTCTTTGGGATCGCTCAACAAATCGCGGGCAAGCTCCGCATCGTCGGCCGCGCTTCCCCCCCGCGGCCGGGTTCCGGCAATCGGCCTTGTTTCAACGTCCCTTCCCTCCACCCGCACCAGCATTTCCGGTGAAGAACCCACCACTGCCACATCGCCAAAGTTTAAGAAATATAAATAGGGAGAGGGATTAACAGCGCGCAGGCGCCGGTAGGCCAGAAAAGGGTCCCCCGGAAAGGGCCGGCAAAAGCGCTGGGAAAGCACAACCTGGAAGATTTCTCCTTTCCGGATGTATTCTTTTGCTTTTTGCACGCCCGCGATAAAATCCGCCCGCGTCAGATTAGAGTTAACGGGTGAACAGTACCGGCCGGAATTATGCCGGCAGCTTCCGTAATTGTTTAAGGACTGAAAAGATTCCCCGGCGCAGGTATTTAAGACGGATAACACTTTCTCTATCTTTTCAAATGCCTGCCCGTAAGCCTGCCGTGGTGAAGCACCGGGGAAACTGTTCACAACTACCCGCAGGGTATGCCGCACGTGGTCAAAAATCAGTACCAGGCCGCAAAAAAGGAAATAGCAGTCGGGCAATTTTAAATCATTTTTATTTCCGGAGGGTAATTTTTCCAACCAGCGCACCAGATCGTAACCGAAATACCCCACGGCTCCCCCAAAAAATCTGGGCAAGCCAGAAAAGTCCGGTGCGCGAAAAGAACGGACGAGCCTTTCGAGCAGCACAAAGGGGCTTCCGGTAACCCTGCGGGCGCCGCCATTGGCGGGCGACCGCACCCAGCCCGTTTTTCCCCGGTGGCGGTAAACAAGGTAAGGATCGATGCCAATAAAGGAGTAGCGGGCCAGCCTTTCCCCTCCCTCAACGCTTTCCAGCAAAAAGGCCGGACGGCCAGCGGAGACCTTTTGGAAAACAGTAATGGGGGTCTGCGTGTCGGCAAAACACTCGGAAGTCACCGGGATCACGTTATATTCGTTGCTCAACCGCTGGTAATCGGCCAACGAAGGATTATCCAAGGAAATGCCTCCTCCCCAGGCGTTAATCGGCTATCAGGGTGAATTCCCGATTTTTAAAAAGCCTTGCGGAAACAAAAAACCGGCGTTGCAGACGAACGCCGGTGGATTTTACAAGTCACCCCTTCGCTCATCTCAACTCACCTGTTCTAACTAAACTCAGCTCAGCTCAACACTTTTAAATTTTCCTGCCAGGATAATAACATAAATAAAAACCCGTGTCAACTGATCTATTAATTAACAAAATTTCACTATTCTTCACGCTTTTCCAGATATCTTTCCAGTTTTCGTTTCACCCTCTGCAGGGCGTTGTCAATCGACTTAACATGCCGCTTTAAGTCTTCGGCAATTTCCTGGTAAGACTTCCCCTCCAGATAGGACATGAGCACCTTCCATTCCAGCGAACTCAAAATTTCTCCCATTTTTTCTTCAATGTCAAAAAATTCTTCCCTGCTGATAATCAATTCTTCCGGGTCGGTTACTTTGGCGCCGGAAATTATATCCATGAGGGTGCGGTCGGATTCTTCGTCGTAAATTGGCTTATTGAGAGAGATGTAGGAATTGAGCGGGATGTGTTTTTGCCGGGTGGCTGTCTTGATGGCGGTAATGATTTGTCTGGTAATGCATAGTTCCGCAAAAGCCCGGAAAGAAGACAACTTGTCCAGGCGAAAATCACGAATCGCTTTATACAGGCCGATCATGCCTTCCTGGATGATATCTTCGCGATCCGCCCCGATTAAAAAATACGATCGGGCTTTGGAACGAACAAAATTTTTATATTTGTTGATTAAATATTCAAGGGCGGCATCATCTCCTTCCCGGGCATACTCCACTACTTCCTCGTCAACCATGAATTGATAACAACCCGGAACCCCCATTTGCACATTCGGGTTCACGTTATCCCTCCCGCCTTAATCTACGCTTTATAATCAACTAATCATAATCATTTAACGGGAAAGGCGTTCCGTTCCTTTAGACAGCCCAAACAATACAAGCCTATTATAACTTAGGCTTAAAATTACGTCAAGATCATGTTTTTTTTCGCCGCCAGCCCTCAAAAACAGCCCGTATTTTTTCTTTTAAGCGGTTTTCCAGGTATGCTTCGGCGGGTCGTTCCGTCGTGTAATGATGCTCCCCTTCCCTGGCCGCCTGGATAATACTCCCCAGCAGTTCCCCGGGGGTGAGGCGGTAGGCGCCCTGCCCCAAAACCATGCGCTGCTCGGCCCAATCGGAAGTGACCACATAAACGATATTTTGCCTGGACAACTCGCCCGCGAGTTTTTCGATGAGGGAATCAGCCGTCTCTCCCGAATTCGTAAAAATTACCCGCAAACTCCCCATCTCCTCCGCTCGCACCAGAGGCTCTTTAACCCGGTGAGCGTCAAAAACTAAAATTATTTGCCTGCCGGTTAAAGCGGCGTGGTTGAGCAAAAGATTAACCAGCCTCGAGCGGGCCAGTTCCAGGTCCGTCTTTCCTATTTCGGCAAATTGCGGCCAGGCATAGATTACGTTGTAACCGTCAACGATCAGATACTCTTTCATGAGCAGCCATTCTCCTTTGCCGGAAAACCTCGTAGGCAAGCACGGCTGCCGCTACCGATGCATTTAAAGAAGTTATGCGCCCGGCCATGGGTAAACGCACCAGCAAATCGCAAATTTTCCGGATGTGCGGGCCGAGCCCTTTCCCTTCGCTGCCGATGACCAGGGCAAGGGGGCCATCCAGCCGCGCATCCCAAAATATTACCCGGGCGGAGCTGTCCGCTCCCACCACCCAGATGTTCTTTTGCTTCAAATACCGGATGGTTTGGGCGATGTTGGCCACCCGCGCCACCGGCAGGAATTCCACCGCCCCCGCGGCTGCTTTGCAAGCTGCCGGCGTCAGCGATGCGGAGCGACGGGCGGGAATAATGACTCCGTGTACGCCTACGGCCTCGGCAGTGCGCATAATAGCGCCCAAATTATGAGGATCGGTTACTCCGTTTAAAAGGATAAAAAAAGGATCTTCCTGAGGAGATAAGGTCAAGAGATCGTCGACCGACACGTATTCTTTTGGCGCGACAAGGGCAACTATTCCCTGGTGCACCGTCCCGGGAACGAGCTTATCCAGGTAAACCCGTTCAACCTGCTGGACGGGAATGCTTCTTTCCCGGGCCAGCCGGCATATTTCTTTAACCGGTTCCCCGGTAACGCCCCTGGCCAGCAGCACTTTATTGATGGAGCGGTCCCCGCGCAGGGCTTCCCGCACGGGGTTGCGGCCGGCAACCACCCTATCTGGCTTCAAGCAAAACCTCACCCTGCCGCCTCCAAAATGAGCTCCATAATTTCGGCGAGCCGCTGATGTTCTCCCTTCAGGTACAAATAGCCAACCAATGCTTCCAGCGCGGTACTGTAACGATAATTTTCCGGCTTCGCCCCCCTTGGAGGGTGTGTGCTTTTAGCGTTTCTTCCGCGCCGGGCAATAGCTTCCTCCGTCTCGTTAAGACTGCCCGCCAGCGAGCGCATCGCCCTGGCCTGAAAGTCGGCCCGAACGTAGCGAACCGTCTCTTTGTGCAGTTGATCAATTCTGACCAACCCGCGGCCGATCAAATGGCGCCGAATGAACAATCCGTAAACCGCGTCCCCGAGGTAAGCCAGTACCGGGACGGGCAACTCTTCCGGTTTGAGACTATGCTCAACAGGCAAACCGGTCATTTTTCACCAACCCGCTGGAGGCAGAGCTCTGCCTGGAGCGAACACCCTATCTCAATATTTTTATTCCTCATAAAAACATTCATCCCTGACGGACCCTCTTCCAGCGTGTTCCCTGGGGGGTGTCCTCAATTATGATCCCCAGCTCTTTTAAACCGTCCCTGATCCGGTCGGCCGCCGCCCAGTCTTTTTTGGCCCTGGCTTCCCCCCTTAACTGCAGGAGCAAATTGATTAAGGAATGGGCCAGTTCTCCTTCCGCAGCAGGCTCTTCCTCCAAAATTATTTTGCCCCGGGCGTCTGTTTTGAATAGGCCGAGAACCTCGTTAAAACTCTTAAACAGTGCGCAGGTTTTTTCAATTGCGCTTTTGCCGGGAACGGCTTCTTCCTGCAGGTAAGTATTTGCTTCTCTGGCCAGCTCGAACCAAAAGCTAATGGCCAGAGCGGTGTTAAAATCGTCGTCCATGGCTTCTTCAAACTGCCTGCGGATGTTTTCCAGACTGGCCAGGTATTCCTGATCCCGGCCGGTAATCTCCGGACGCAACCGCCCGCTTACAGCTTCGCTGACCATGCTCAGACTGTTTTTCAGGCGCTCCCGGCCCCGGCCGGCGGCCAGGACCTTTTCAGGGTCGAAATCCAGCGGGCTGCGGTAGTGAGTCGACAGCAAAAAGAAACGGATAACGAGCGGCGAAAATTTTTCCAATACCTCCCGTACCAGGTAAAAGTTTCCCAGGGATTTAGACATTTTTTCCTGGTTTACGGTAATAAAACCGTTATGCATCCAGTAACGTACAAAGGGTTCCCCGGTAGCCGCCTCGGACTGGGCAATTTCATTTTCGTGATGAGGAAAAATGAGATCCATTCCACCGCCGTGAATGTCAAAATTTATACCCAGATATTTTAAGGACATCGCCGAGCACTCGATATGCCAGCCCGGCCGCCCTGGGCCCCAGGGGCTTGGCCAGGAAGGTTCGCCGGGTCTGGCTGCTTTCCACAGGGCAAAGTCCACCGGATTTTTTTTTCGGGGATCAACCTCCACCCTTGCCCCGGCCAGCATCTCGTCCAACGATCTTCTGGAAAGCTTGCCATAGCCGGGAAAGGAATTGACGTCGAAATAGACGTCTCCGTCTACAACGTACGCTGCACCTTTATTGATCAACGTCCCGATCAGCCGGATAATATCTTCCATGTGTTCGGTAACTTTCGGGTAAATATCCGCGCGCTTTACGTTTAAGGCATCGGCGTCTTGAAAATATTCAGCAACGTACCTTGCAGAGAGTTTTAGGGGATCTTCCCCCTCTTCGGCAGCCCGGTTGATGATTTTATCATCAATGTCCGTAAAATTCTGGACGTACTTTACCGTGTATCCTTTGTATTGAAAATAGCGGCGGACCGTATCAAAAAAAACCAGCGGACGGGCATTGCCGATGTGAATGTAGTTGTAGGTCGTCGGACCGCACACATAAATAAAAACTTTGCCCGGTTCCCGCGGAACGAACTTTTCCTTTCGCCGCGTGAGGGTGTTGTATATTTCCAACCAAGACACTCCTTTTTCTCAAGACGCGCTTTTGCGAAACTCCTTTGCTGCTTCCTTTGTTCGCTCAGCCTGTTTTTCTTCCAGTTCGGCGATCCTCTTTTTTAAATTTTCGATTTCTGCGTGCATATTATTAATCAACTCCGCGACGGGATCCGGCAGAAGGTCGTGCCGCAAGTCGACGGCGTCGCCTACCCTTTGGCCATCGCGCACCACCACGCGCCCCGGTACCCCGACAACGGTGCTGTTCGGCGGTACGTTTTTTAAAACCACCGAACCGGCGCCGATTTTCGAATTATCGCCAACCGTAATCGAACCCAGAATTTTTGCGCCGGTGCTGATCACCACGTTATTCCCGATAGTCGGATGGCGTTTGCCTTTCTCTTTGCCGGTACCGCCCAGGGTAACCCCCTGGTAAATGGTTACGTTGTCTCCTATTTCCGTTGTTTCGCCAATTACTACCCCGGCGCCGTGATCAATGAAAAACCCTTCGCCGATCCTGGCTCCGGGATGAATCTCAATCTGGGTGAGAAAACGGGAGATGTGGGAAATAAGCCGCGCAATTAAAAACAGCCGGCGACGGTAGAAAAAGTGCGCGATCCGGTGGAAAATAACCGCGTGCAGGCCGGGGTAGCACAACAAAACCTCCAGCAAATTTTTTGCCGCCGGGTCCCTGTCGAAGACTGCCTGGATCTCCTTTCTTAAGCTTCGCAACAAATAGTAGGCTCCCTCCTTACGCACCTTATTATAACACCCGGGGGACAAAATAGGCAACTTGCTTAAGACAAAAAAAACCACAGCCGTCGACCGACTGTGGTTTCGCCATTGTTTAGTGGTGCTTGAGCCTTTCTAATTCCTCCAGTAATCTATCGTTTAGCACGCGTATGTACGTGCCCTTCATCCCCAGAGACTTGGATTCAATAACCCCGGCGCTTTCAAATTTACGCAGGGCGTTGACGATGACCGACCTGGTAATCCCGACGCGGTCGGCAATTTTGCTGGCCACCAGCAGACCCTCCTCGCCGTCCAGTTCCTCAAAGATGTGCTGTACGGCATCCAGTTCGGAATAAGACAGGGTGCCGATGGCGATCTGGACGGCAGCCCTTTTCCGGGCTTCTTCTTCCATCCGCCCCGCGCGGGCTCTTAAGATCTCCATGCCGACGACCGTAGCACCGTATTCGGCCAGGATGAGGTCTTCATCGGTGAAGTGCGTGTCAAACTTGGCCAGCACCAGGGTCCCCAAACGCGAGCCTGCGCCGACAATGGGCACGACAGTGGTTATCTTGTTATTGAATTTGCAGCGGATTTCCGGGTTGAAAACGCAAGCGTTTTCTGTCTGGCAGAAATTGGCGTGAGTTTCGTCCATCCGCAGCAAAGCCTCGTTGTATTGCTGGGGAAACCCGTCCGGGGACTCCACGTAGTCGCGCATAATATCGCAGGTGAACCCCTTCAAATAAGCGTAACCCAGCGCCTTGCCCCGGCGGTCGATGATGTAAACGCTGCAGCCGATATTTTCACTCAGGATGGCCGCTATTTCCCGGAAATCGACCGGATAACCAGCTGATTTTTGCAGCAGCTTGTTCAAGGAACGTGTTTTTTCCAATAAGTTGCGCATTTTTCAATTTACACCTCCTTTTCAGCGCCAAAATTATAGAATATAACGGCTCAAGTCTTCGTTCTTGACAATTTCCCCGAGCTTTTCGCGGACATACTCTTCGTCAATGATAAATGTTTTGCCAGATAAGTCTGAAGCTTCGAAGGAAACGTCTTCTAAAAGCTTTTCCATAATCGTATGCAGCCGCCGGGCGCCGATGTTTTCGGTCTGCTCATTAACAGTATAAGCTATTTTTGCAATTTCGACAAGAGAATTTTGTGAAAATTTTATTTCCACCCCTTCCGTGGCTAAAAGCGAGGTATATTGCTTGATCAGGGAATTGGCCGGTTCGGTGAGGATCTGCAAAAAGTGCTCCTGGGTTAAGCTCTCCAACTCCACCCGAATGGGGAAGCGCCCCTGCAACTCGGGAATCAAGTCCGAAGGCTTGGCCATGTGAAAGGCCCCGGCGGCAATAAATAAAATGTGGTCGGTTTTTACCGGCCCGTATTTAGTCATTACGGTGGAACCTTCGACGATGGGCAAAATGTCCCGCTGCACGCCGCCCCGGGAAACATCGGGCCCGACGCCGCTCTCCCGCCCGGCAATTTTATCAATTTCATCCAAAAAGACAATACCGTGCTCCTCCGCCCTTTTAACCGCCAGAGAATGAACTTCGTCCAGGTCAATTAATTTTTGCGCTTCCTGGTGCGTTAATATTTCGCGGGCTTCATCCACGGTCACCTTTCTTTTCCGTTTTTTCTTGGGCAGGAGGTTGCCGAGCATGTCCTGCAAATTAATGCCCATCTCTTCAACTCCGGAAGCCGTGAAAACTTCCAGCATCGGCGGAGTGTTGTCCTCTACCTCTATTTCTACGTATTCCTTTTCCAGTTCGCCCCGGGCCAGCTTTTCTCTTAAGGTTTCCCGTTCAAATTGAATCCTCCGGATCCTTTGTTCTTGCATGTGATCCGCGGGTTCGGGCGATCTCGCGCCGCCGAAAAGGAGTTCCAGCGGGTTGCGCACGGAGGCTTCCTGCTTCGGCAGGGGAGCAAGCAATTCAATTATTCTTTCTTCGGCCATTTTTTTGGCCTTCTCCTCCACTTTGACCATTTTTTCCTGCTTGACCATGCGGACAGAAGTTTCCACGAGGTCGCGGATCATGCTGTCCACGTCCCGGCCCACGTAACCGACTTCCGTAAACTTGGTCGCTTCCACTTTGACAAAAGGGGCTTTCACCAGCCTGGCCAGCCGGCGGGCAATTTCCGTTTTGCCTACCCCGGTGGGGCCGATCATCAAGATGTTTTTGGGCATCACCTCGTCGCGCAACTCGGGCGGCAGTTTGCTTCGCCGGTACCGGTTCCGCAAGGCGATAGCCACCGCTTTTTTAGCCCTGTCCTGGCCGACGATATATTTATCCAACTCTTTGACAATTTCCTTCGGGGTCAGTTCTTCCATGCTAACTACCTCCATCCAGCTCTTCAACAGTAATTTCTTCATTGGTATAAACGCATATACCGGCGGCGATGGAAAGCGCCTCCCTGGCTATTTGTGCGGGCGGCAGGGCGGTGTGCTTGAGCAGCGCCCGGGCCGCCGCCAGGGCGTAAGGGCCGCCGGAACCAACGGCGACGGCGTCGTCGTCCGGTTCGATTACTTCTCCTGAACCGGAGATAACGAGCAAATGTTCGCGGTCGGCAACGATCAACAACGCTTCCAGCCGGCGTAAGACACGGTCAGTCCGCCAGTCCTTGGCCAATTCGACGGCAGCCCGCTGGATGTTCCCGTGGTAGGCTTCCAGCTTGCCCTCGAACTTTTCGAACAAGGTAAAGGCGTCGGCTACCGACCCGGCGAAGCCGGCCAGCACCCGGTTATTGTAGAGGCGCCGGATTTTTCTGGCCCGGTGCTTTAAAATGGTGTTCTGGCCGAAGGTTACCTGGCCGTCGCCGGCCAGGGCGACCCGGCCGTTTTTTTTCACCGCGACTATAGTAGTAGCGTGAAACATTTTTAATTCCTCCTTAGTTTCCCAGCCCCTACCCGCCAGCTCTTCCCTGAAAATTGTAGGCACAAAGTAAAATATTCCCGGCGTTTTATACATATCCCTTTGTGCCTCTGTGCCTTAGTGCCTTGATGCTCTTGCCTCGAAAATAAACAATCGTTATTTTCATAATTCTGCTGGTGCCGCTGGCGGCATGGGGGTCTCCCCTGAAAACAGGCTTTCGCCCGCCGTTCGTTTGCCCCCTAATCCCCAGTCCCTCTCGCCCGCGGGTGGCTTTTCAGATATACCTGCCTTAACTTCTCCCTGGTCACATGTGTATAGATCTGGGTCGTTGACAACCGGGCGTGGCCCAGCAACTCCTGGACGGCCCGGATATCTGCCCCTCTGTCCAGAAGGTGCGTCGCAAAGGAGTGCCTGAGCATGTGCGGACTCACGCGCCGCCCCAGCCCGCAATGCCCGGCGTATTTTGCGATAATTTTCTGCACTCCGCGGGTGGACAGGCGATTGCCAAAGCAGTTCAAAAAGAGGGCCCGGCCGGGGTTCCCTTTTTCGGCCAAAACCGGCCTGCCACTGCGCAGGTAATTCCGCAAAGCTTCCCTGGCGGGAACGCCAATGGGCACGATGCGCTCCTTTCTTCCCTTGCCGCGTAACTTGATTAATTGGGTCGACAAATCCAGATCCTCTAAATTAAGACCCACCAACTCACTTACGCGTATTCCTGCCCCGTAAAGGGTTTCCAGGAGGGCCCGGTCCCTTAAAGCCAGAATACTCAGCTGCCGCGGCGCTTCAACTAAATGCCGGCAGTCGTCTTCAAAAAGAAAAGAGGGCAGGTGCTTCGACATCCGCAAGTGGCCCGTTCTGGCCCAGGGGTTGTCGGGTACTCCTCCTTCCCGGCTTAAATAGCGGAAAAAAGACCGCCAGGCGGCAAGCTTGCGGTTAATTGTGCTCCGGGCCAACCCCTGGCTGCTCAATCCGGCCAGGTAGGCGCGCACCGCCGCGTAATCAACGTCGCCCGGCTTTAAACTTGTTTCTTCTTTGCTTAACAAGGACGCGAAAAAAGCCAAACCCTGAAAAAGGTCTTTTTGATAATTTAGCAGGGTATGCGCCGAAGCGTTTTTTTCAGCCTGTAAATAGTTAATAAAACTATCGATGGATGAGTACATGGGCGAATCCCCCCTCCCCCGGTCAGAATGTCGTACGCCAGGGAGTTAACCTATGCACCAGAACCGCACATAGGTGATCTTGTAGCTTTTTTCAACGGGACTGCAACTTTGGTTTTATGGCGAAGCAACGTCTTCCAGACCGATATCAGACGACTGACGAGTGACGACTGACGACTTATTTTGGCTTTCCCCGTTATCGCCCGCTTCTTTTTCCAGCTGATGGCCGCATTTCTCGTTAAGGCACTTCAACCGCCAAATCCCGTCGCGACGCCCTTTGACGACCATTAACCCGGCGCATTCCGGGCACTTTTCGGTGCTGGGTACGTCAAAAACAACAAAATCACATTCGGGATAACGGGAACAACCGTAAAAACGCCGGCCTTTTTTGCTGCGCCGTTCCACCAGCTCCCCTGCGCAGTGCGGGCAAGGTATCCCCGTGGAGGCCGACAGTGGCTTTGTCTGGCGGCATTCCGGAAAGCCCGGACAGGCCAGAAATTTCCCGTAACGGCCCATTTTAACAACCATCTTCCGGCCGCATTCTGCGCAAACCTCTTCGGTAACCTCGTCGGCAATTTCGATTTTACCGATCTCTTCACTGGCCCTGGCAACCGTTTCCTGAAAGGGGTAATAAAATTCCGCCAGCATTTGCACCCAGTCCAACTCCCCTTCTTCGATCAGGTCCAGTTTCTCCTCTACCGTGGCGGTAAACTCCACATCAATTATTTCCGGAAAATGCTTTTTTAATAAATCAACGACGACCATCCCCAGTTCGGTGGGAACGAATTGCCTGTTTTCCCTCACCACGTATCCTCTTTTTTGAATGGTTTCGACAATCGGCGCATATGTGCTGGGGCGGCCGATACCCTTTTCCTCCAGGGTTTTCACCAGGGTGGCGTCGGTGTAACGGGGAGGGGGCTGGGTGAAATGCTGTTTGGGTTCTAATGATTTGAGTTCCAGTGGATCCCCTTCCGTTAATTCGGGAAGCACCCGCCCCTCCTCCTCGTTTTCGGGCTCGTCCGGAGACTCAACGTATACCTGCATAAAGCCGGAAAATTTAACAACCGATCCGGTCGCCCGAAAAATGAATCTCCCCGCGGCGATATCCACACTGGTGGTTTCGATGAAGGCAGGGCTCATCTGGCTGGCCAGAAAACGGGACCAGATCAGTTTATACAACCTGTACTGGTCCTGCGTCAAGTACTTTTTAACGGTTTCGGGCTCCCGGTATAGAGAGGTCGGGCGGATGGCTTCGTGGGCATCCTGGATTTTTCCTTTGGCTGGTGCTTTGCGGGGCTCACCGGGGATGAATTCCGCCCCGAATTTTTCCAGAATGTAGGATCTCGCCTCGTCCCGGGCGGAATCGGCCACCCGGTTAGAGTCGGTACGGATATAAGTAACCAGCCCCACCGGACCCTCTTCTCCCAGGTCGAGCCCTTCATATAACTGCTGAGCCACCGCCATGGTACGGCGGGCGGTAAAATGTAATTTCCGGTACGCTTCCTGCTGTAAAGTGCTGGTGGTAAAGGGGGGGGCCGGCTGGCGCACCTTGTTCTGCCGGCTGATTTTCCCAACGCGGTATTCTGCGTCGGCTAATTCGTGTAAAATTTCCTCCAGGCGGGCTTGATTCGGGATCTCTGCCTTTTCTTCACCAATTTTAAACAGCCGCGCAGCAAAGGACTTATTCTTCCTTCCCTGGAAAATTGCCGTCAATGTCCAATATTCTTCGGGAACAAAAGCCCGGATCTCTTCCTCGCGATCGCAGATTAACCGCACGGCCACAGACTGCACGCGTCCCGCACTCAATCCCTTTTTCACTTTCTGCCACAGCAGCGGGCTCAAACTGTACCCCACCAGCCGGTCCAGGATCCTTCGCGCCTGCTGGGAATTTACCCGATTGCAGTCGATGGGGCGGGGGTTTTTAATCGCCTTTTGGACGGCCTGCCGGGTTATTTCGTTAAACTCAATCCGGCAGGGCCGGTCTTTCTCGATCTGCAATAAATCCAGCAAGTGCCAGGCGATCGCTTCCCCTTCCCGGTCCGGGTCCGGAGCCAGGTAAACCCGATCCACTTTTTTTGCGGCGCTTTTTAATTCTTTAATAATCCCTCCCTTGCCTCGAATAGTTATGTACCTGGGGTGAAAATCATCATCTACCTTGACTCCCAGCTCGCTTTTCGGCAAATCGCGGACGTGGCCCAGCGAAGCCTTGACAGTGTATTTCTTCCCGAGAAATTTAGCTAAACTTCTCGCCTTTGCCGGGGATTCCACAATCACCAGTGTTTTTGCCAAAAAAAACCACACCCCCAAAAAATCACTCTTCCCATATATAAATACCCACTTGTTGAAAAAATTTATCCCGGAAAATCTTTTTAACTTTAGTTTAAGGTGCGCAGGACGTAAAACTTTCCGGGCATTTGCCTGACCAGCCCCTTAATCTCCAGAAACATCAAGCCGGCAAGGACTTCCTGGGCCGGCAAACCGGAGCGGCTGATTAACTCGTCAAGATGCGCCGGCTCGTGGGAAAGCAGGTGGTAGACAGCTTTTTCCCCGTCCGTCAGCCGGGGAAACACCGGCGTTTTGCCTGCTTGCTGTTTAAACAAGGAGCTCACGCCGATTTCCTCCAGGATGTCGGCAACGTTTTCAACCAGGCGGGCGCCCTGCTTGATCAACCGGTTCGGCCCTCTGCTTAACGGACTGCTGATGTTTCCCGGCACGGCCAGCACGTCCCGCCCCTGCTCCAGGGCGCAATCGGCGGTGATCAGGGCCCCGCTGCGCTCACCCGCCTCTACCACCACCGTGGCCTTGGCAATACCGCTAATAATCCGGTTGCGGACGGGAAAATGCCAGGGCTCCGGCGTCGTTCCCGGCGGATATTCACTCACCACGGCTCCCGCGGAAATAATCTTCTCCATCAGGCGCTGGTTTTCCCGGGGATAAACAACATCCACGCCGCAGCCAAGGACGGCGATGGTCGTTCCGCCAGCGACCAAAGCCCCCTGGTGGGCGCTGCTGTCGATCCCCCTGGCCATACCGCTGACCACTATAATGCCGGCCTGGGCCAGTTCGCCGGCTATTTTTTCGGCCACGGCCAGTCCGTACGGCGTCGGTCGGCGGGAACCGACGATCGCCACCGCCAGGCCATCCGCGGGCGGCAACGTACCCTGGACAAAAAGCCCCGGAGGCGGGTCAAAAATTCGGCGGAGCATTTCCGGGTAGCCAGAATCATTAAATTGGACATATTTTATGTTGCTTTTTTCCAACCGGGCAAGCGCCGCTTCCAGATCCACTTCTGCCCGGCGTCGTACCAGCGCTTCGGCAGACTCCCGGGAAAAGCCACCGGTTTCTACTAAATCCTGTTCGGATGCCCGCCAGGCCGCTCGCGCCGAACCAAAACGCTCTACTAAATTCCAGATCCGCTTAGCCAGACCCGGCAAAACGATCTGCCACCCCAACCAGCATACCTTCTCCTGCATTATACCCACCCTAAAACCTTAATTGTCAAGGGCATTCGGGAAAAGAGAGGCGATTTCCTGCTGCTTTAAAAACTTTTTTCCAAAAAATTTAAGCCCGGGCCAAAAAGTATAATTTATTTCTTCAGCTTCTCCAATAACGGCTCCAGCGGCTGTGGAGAGATTAGCAGATCCCTGAATAAATCGCCAAATTCTTTTAGCCGGTCAAAGATGGTATAAACATTCACTGCAGCCGGTAGAAAGTTCATCTGTTCCACTTCTTTCCAGGATAAGGGAGCCGAAACGGGCGCTCCGGGGAGGGGCCGCAGACTGTACTGAAAAGCCATGGTTTTGCCGCGGCCGTTTTGCAGGTAATCTATGTACACCTTCCCTTTTCTACCGGCAACCTTTCGTTCGGTGGTCGCCAGCCCCGGATGGCTGCGCACAACCATCTCCGCGATTGCCTGCATCAAGAAGGTTACCGTTGGAAAGGGGTAGACCGGTCGAATCGGGATAAAAAGATGCAGTCCGCTGGCCCCGGAAGTTTTTACGAAAGCCTGCAAGTTAAAACGGCCCAGCAACTGGCGAATTATTAAAGCTACTTCCAGTACTCTGGAAAACGCAACTCCTTCGGCGGGATCGAGATCTAAAACGGCAATGTCCGGGCAATTTACCTGCCTCGCCCTGGACAAAAAAGCGTGTACTTCGATGCAGGCCTGGTTGGACAGCCAGACAAGTGTAGCCAGATCATTGCATAAAATATAGTTGACGATCTTCCGCGAGTGGGCAACGGGGCAGGTCTGAATCCAGGGCGGGGCGTATTCCGGGCATTCTTTTTGATAAAACGCTTCGCCCGTAATTCCGTCCGGGTAGCGCTTCATCACCAGCGGGCGGTTATATAAATAGGGAAGCAGCACCGGCGCGATATCCGTGTAGTACTTGATCAGATGGGCTTTCGTTAAGCCTTCCGGCCAGAATATTTTATCCAGATTGGCAAGCTCTACCTCTTTACCGGCTACTTTGACATACGGCATTGAAATGGCGCATCCTCGCTTTTTTAGAAACTGACTGGAGATCCTGCGGATAATTGCTGTTTTTCTTTTGCCCCAATTCCCGGTTTAAAATTCGCCTTGTGCCGGTTCTAAAAAGCATCCCGGACTTCAGAGAAAAATAAAAGGCCTGCAAGTTTTATGTGCAGGCCTTTTCGGTATCAAAGCCTATTTGCCACCCGAACCCCACCAGGGGAAGCAGCAAAAGATTATGATGATGATGATGATGATGATCCACCACCACCACCACCAGCCGCCGAACCATTGCGTTTGCGGAGAAGCGGGCATAGAGGATACCTCCTTTTCTTAAATTGTTTAGACGGCTAAATTAAGCCTGTACTCCTGCCGCGTTCCACCAGAAACCAAAACCTACAACGAGCAGAATCAAGATGAGGAAGATCAGAAATGCAAAACTGCCGCCGCCTGCTGCTCCAGGAACTCCGAAACCCATAAGTTTAGCCTCCTTTTTTAGATTTTAATAAGGGCACTTCCGGGAAACCGCCGCCGGTTACGAACCGGCCGCGTTCCACCAGAACCCAAAGCTTACGATGAGTAAAATCAGCACCAGGAACACCAGGAAAGCAAAGCTGCCGTCCCAGTAGAGGCTATAGCCCTCCTCACTCATGAAGAAACCCTCCTTTCATGGTTGACTGAATGATTCATCTTTCCTTTGGGAGTTCTGATACCATAATATGGCTATGGCGCAAGATGTGTTACATTGACCTTAAAAATTTTCGTCGAAAGGAATTTTATCCGGGCGAATTTTTTGGTAGCGGGGTTGGCGCAGGAGGCCGTCCTCGGTAAGGGCGAGGTAGCTTACCGTGCAGATCAGTACGGGCTTTACCCAGTGGATGTTTTTTGTGTTCGCACGGAAAAGAAAATCCCCAGGGGGATGTTTGGTCTCGAGCGGTTTTAACAATTCCATTAAAAACTCTTCCTCGTGTTTGCTAAAACCAGTTCCCACTTTACCGCGGTAAATAAAGGCGCCTGCAAAATAATCGGCCAGCAGTAAAGCCCCCAGTTTTCTTTCGCCGCGTCCTTTTTCGTAGCCAAAAATAATTAAATCCATCTCTTTGGTGGAGCGAATTTTTCGCCAGTACCTGGAGCGTTTGCCGGGCAGGTACGGGCTGGCCAGGTGTTTGGCCACTATTCCCTCTAAGGAACGCTCCCGGCAGGCCTCAAAAAATTCTTTGCCTTTCTCGAAAACAAAATCGGAAATAACCAGGGGGCCGTCTCCAACAGCCCCGGCAAGGATTTCCTTACGTTCTTTTAAAGGCTTTGCCAGAAGGGAAGCCCCGCCTGAATAAAGGACGTCAAAGGCCACAAAAATTACGGGGTTCACCGCCGCCATCCGCCTTATTTTGAGCGGGTCGTTTATTCTGCTGCGGGCCTGAAGGGCGGCGAAGGAAGGAAGGCCGTTTTTGAAAGCGACAATTTCGCCGTCAAGCAGGGCGGGCCTTTTTTTAACGAGGGAATGGAGGTTGGCCAGTTCGGGAAAGGCCGGCGTCAGGTCCTTTAAATTGCGCGACCGCAGGACGGTGCCGTCTTCGAGGTAGGCAAGGCACCGGTAGCCGTCCCATTTCACTTCGTAAAGGAAGTCCGGACTGTCAAAAGGTTCGCCGTTCACCGCGAGCATGGGACGAATGAGAGGCAACCTGGCGATAAGAAAAATTCACCTTCCTGACGCAAAAAATTATTAAACGATGAGAAAAATGAGAAGTGTTCAGCTTCGCCCCGCGGCTTTTCTCTTTCCTTTTCCGGGCGTCCCCCGTTCGGCCTGGGCTTTTTCGATGCTGGCTTTCAGCGCCTGCATTAAATCAACCACCTTTTCCGGTTCGGGCCGGGCGACCGGCGCCACTATCTGCTCGTCGGCAATACGGGCCTGGATAATTTCCAGCAGGGCCTCCCGCCGTTCGTTGCGGTATTTTTCCGGCCTGAAGGCGGTGGACAGGCTGTTAATCAGGCTGACGGCCATTTTTATTTCGTTTTCGTGCATGTTTACCTGGTAATGCAATTCCTCAATCAGCCGCGCATCCCTTATTTCATCAGCGTAGAACATAGTGCTCATAATCAGCCCGGCACCGGCCACCCGCACGGCGGCCAGAGAAATTTTGCTGCGCATGACGACGTTGGCAACGGCCACCTTATTCGTTTCTTCCATGGCCCTTCTTAAAAGTTCGTAAACCTTTTCTCCACCCGCCGCCGGAACCAGGTAATACGCTTTGTCGTAATACACGGGGTCGATCGCGGTCAAATCTACAAAATCCTGGATATCAATACTATGTGTGGTTTCTTCGGCAAGGCCTTCCAAATCTTCTTCCCCAATTACTACGTAACGTCCTTTTTCGTATTGGTAGCCACGCACAATTTCTTCGGCGCTTACTTCCTGATTGCAATACGGGCAGTATTTCCGGTATTGAATCGGCGTTTTACACCTTTTGTGCAGGGAATTAAACTTCAGATCCTTTTTTTCGGTAGCTACATAAATTTTTACCGGAACATAAACCAGCCCGAAACTGATTGCTCCTTTCCATAAAGGCCGCACGCAGGGATCACCTCTTTCCGGGGTGAATTGGCATCACCGGGGCAAGACTTTTTTCCACCGTTCTCTGCCCTGAAAATAGTCCTTTGCCCGCCGTTCGTTTGCCGTCGCTCCGATGCTGCGGGCCGACGAGACAGCGGCTTGGTTCGGAGCGAACCAGGCAATTGAGAGGTGAGAGGCGGGAAGTGAGAGGTAAGATTTTAAAATTCCCACCTCCAACTTCTCACATCCCACTTCTCAGTTGCGCTGCCGGTTCGCTGACCTCACCTGCGCCGTGTCTCGTTACCGGCGCCTTTAGCATATGTCGTTCCTGGCAAATCGAACGGCGGGCCGGAAGTTTTTATCCCCTGTTGGTGTCGCAAAAAGCGGCACGGGGGTCTAATCCCTATTTCCAATTCCTACCTAACATACTGGTGGTATGCCCAGACCGCTACGGGCAAAACCAGGGTGAGCAGGGCAATCAAAAATGTCCCCACCGCCCCCCGCCGGTACCCCTGCCGCCAGGCCCAGCGGGCGTAGGTACTTAAGTAATAAGAAACTGCCAGCAAGAAAAGCAAGATCAGCAAATTAAGCATGCCGGAAGACCCCCATGGAAACCTCTTTTAGCTCACGTGCCTACCGCTTTTGATGTTTTCCGCAGCAAGCCGATACGCCGGATCTGGGTAGCAAAAGTTACGTGCACACTCGCCTGCGGGTATAACTCCGGCCAGTTCATTTTTTGCCACTGGGGGTAGGTGGCCGCCAGGCGCCTGGCTTTAAAACCGAAACCGAAAATATCGGACCGGAATTCTTCTTTCGTTTTGCGAATCAATTTTTTTGTCTGGGCTTCCAGCCGCCGGTCCAACTCCCGTTCGAGAACGGGCAGTTTTTCCGGCCTTTCATAGTTTATCCCGCTTTGGATGGAAATAATCTCGGCGTCCAGCGGCACCCGCACATTAATTACGGGAGCCCCTTCGGGATTAAGGCGGACTTTTATTTGCGGTTTTCTTTCCGCCTGCAACCTTAAAATTACAAACCGGTCAGGCCTGGCCGGGTCGGGAAAGGCGTAAAAACCTTCCCGGAACCAGCCCCTGAGCATATTCAGGATAACGGTTTCGCTGCCGTTGATCGTCCCCACCATCCTGGCCCCGCGAAAAACGGCCGAGCCGGCCAGTTCAATTTTATTGCCGCCTTTCCGCGGAAGCTGACCGGCGATAAAGTCCCCTTCGGATTTATCCCGGGCTTCCCTTTCTCGCTTTGTTTCTTCCTTCCGTTCCAAACCGATCAGCGCGCAGACGGGCTGAATGCTTTTTGATTTCATATCACCGTAAAAATGATGAACCTGGTTAAAAGGAATAAACCCTACGTAACGCTGCGTCCCCATAAACAGCTCGGCATATTTAGCAGGATTGGCCTCCATCAGGGGCTGAAACTTTTCCAGCAGTTCGCGCGCGCTTGTCCGGGAAATGCCGATAAAGACGGTACGCCGGAATTCCGGGTAGCGCATCAACGGCGCCAGGTAACGGTCCAGACCTTCCCTGGCGATTTCCCGGGAAAATAAAATAACTTTTAAATGGTTAAGGGTCGAACGGCGCTCAATCACGGAATTAATCATGTCCAGGCCCGTTAAAATCGTTCTGCTTTCCACCGAAATAGTCACGGACGGCTTCTGGCCGCCTCCGCCGCCTCCTCCGCCGCCGACGGCGCCGCCGCCACCCCCTCCGCCCATCCGCCTGGGCACCGCGATCAAGGCCGTTAAAGTAAGCACGTTTTCCTTTCCCTTGTCCACTCCTAAAAGTAAAACGTGAGCGGTTTCATCAATTTCCCGGTATCCCCAGCAGCCGGAGAGAAACAAGGAGGAGGCCAGGACTAATCCCAGGCAACATCGCGCAAAGAATCGCCTGCCCTCTTCATGGTTGACCCGCCGGGGCATTGCCTTCCTCAGCGCTTTTCCCTCCTTTTTTCTTAACTTTCTCCAAAACATACAAGAACGCGGGTAAAATGAAGGCCGGAACCCAACCGTAAAACCTCAGTAAGTTGAAATCAACCCAGAGCACCTGACTGACATTGGCCGGTATAAAAGCCAACGAATAAGTGATGATGGCCACCGGTAACAGAAACGGGCGGTGGTAGGGCAGCCGGAGGGCTCTGGCAATGATCACGCCGCCTACGTACGTTGCGATAGCAACGTGCAGCATCCCGACTAAAGCCCAGATGGGCACAAAAATTGATTCCAAGCGCTGCAAGAAACGGCCGAAGTAAATCAACCGCGACATCTCGTAAGAAGGCAGGGACATTTCCTCCAGAACGGACACGCCAAAAGTCATGAGCATGGCAACCATGGTCAGGGTTACCGTCAGACCGCCGATGCCAATCGCGCCCAGACCGGTTCTCCGAATGTCGGGCTCTTTAAGGGACGGAAAAACAAGGGGCAAAAAGAGCACCCCGGTGGCCACAGAAGAGCGAAAGAAACCCTCCTTCAATATCGCTGTGATCCCGGCGCCGGCCAGGGGAAAAAGATAATCGAACCGCCAGTAAGGATAGGTGAGCAGGCTTACCAGCAGAACGGTGAAACCGATAAAAAAAGTGATAAACAGCGAACTCCTGGCCATCGCCTCCAGACCCAGATGGCAACCGACCAGAGAACCCAGGAACATCCCGGCCATCGCTACACTGATGGGCAACTCCGGAATACTGATCGTCAGTACGCGTTCGGCATATTGCCGTAAAACCAGACTTGAAGAAACAAGAAAAGTAACCAGGTAGACAAAAGAAAGCAACCCATTTAAATAAGGCCCGGTTAATTCTTCACCTACTTCCACAAGACTCTTTCCCGGGTATCTTTTCATCAGGGCGGCGGAAGGTAAAAAAAGCACCCCGGCGGTAATTGTGGCGGACAAAAGGATCAACCAGGCGCCGGTTTGCCCCACCTCCACCAGTTGGGCCATAAAGGTAAGAAACAACTCGTTAATGATGAGCACAACAACGAGTAGCATAGCTTCGCGGCCCGTGATTTTACCTTCATCGACCAACTACCGGCCACCCCTTTTGTTCAGCCAGCCCCGGCTGATGTCGGGCTGCCGCCTGGCCTGCTGCGGCTGAAGGTATTCCGGCCGCTTCTCCTGCTGCCAGACCGGTCCCCGGTATAGGACATCCAGCGCTGACCCGGCCTGCGGGGTTACGGGCGCCAGGTAAGGCACGCCGAAGGATTTCGCCGCCGCCAAATAGTGCAGGTGAATGAAAACCCCCAGAATGAGCCCGTAGATACCCATGAAAGCGCCCAACAAAATATTAAAAAAGCGGATGAACCGGGCCGTCAGCGAAAGGGAATAATTGGAAACGGTAAATCCGCCAATGGCCGTCACGGCCACGATAATAATCAGGATGGGGCTGACGATGTTGGCCGCCACCGCGGCCTGGCCCAAAATCAAAGCGCCCACAATGCCCAAGGTAGGGCCAATCGGGCCGGGGATGCGGATTCCCGCCTCCCGGATCAATTCAAAGGAAATTTCCATGATCAACACTTCGACGATCGACGGGAAAGGTACATTTTCCCGGTTGGCCGAAATGGCCAGAAGCAGATCCGTAGGGATCATTTCATGGTGATGGGTAACTACCGCTATGTAAATACCGGGCAAAAAGGCGGCCAGGAACAAGCCCAGGAGCCGGATGTACCGCAGAAAGCTGCCGAAAGGCCAGCGTACGTAAGCATCCTCGGGGTTCTGGAAGACATTGAAAAAGGTAGCCGGAACTAACAGGGCGTAGGGATTGCCGTCGACCATGACGGCCACCTGGCCTTCCGTCAGCCCGGCAATCACCCGGTCGGGCCGCTCCGTAGACAACGTTTGCGGCACCAAAATAAAATGGTTGTCTTCGATAAACTGCTCCAGCATGCCGCTGTCGCCGATGTAATCGGCCTTTATCGAATGGATCCGTCGTTTTACCTCCGTCAGTAACTTGGGACTGGTTAAACCGGCGATGTACATGACGGCGCAGTCCAGCCGGTTAATCCGGCCGATTTTGAAAAACTCGGTAATTAAGTTGGGGGAATGGAGTGACTTTCGAATTAAGGCGGTATTGATCCTTAAGGTTTCCGTAAAACCTTCCTGAGGGCCGCGGATGACCATTTCATTGGCCGGCCGCCCCACCTGACGGTGCTCCCAACCTTTGGTTTCAACTATAATGGCCTGCGGGCAATAATCCACCAGCACCGCGGTAGAACCCATTAAAATCCCGTCCACCACGTCCCGCAGCTCGGCAGTGGCATCCACCTGGTTGCCGGGAAGCAGGTGCTTGATTACCGTCTCCAGAAGCGTTTCGCTCTCGTCTACGTTCAGCCTGGCAAGGAGCATCAGCGGCTCTAGAATGGAAAGGTTCTGCAAGACCCGGTCCGTCATCCCGTCGATATAAATGACAGCGGCGGCCACGGGAGGATCGGTGCCGATGGTAAACTCCCTGAAAATCACGTCCTTATTGGTGGGAACGTGAAAGGTTTTTTTCAGACATTGCAGATTTTTTTTCAGGTTAGCCGATACCTTGCCCAGTTCCCCGGCATCGATGTTGCTGCACCCAAACTTTTCCTCCCGGTCGCCTTCCGGTAAATTGTTCTCCTTACGCGGCCGTTCTTGACTATCCCGGGAACTGTCCCGGATACATCTGATTTTTGGGTTATTGCCGCACTTATACCAGGCCGAAACGGGGGTGGCCCGCCGGGGCCGCTTAAATTTTTCCCCGCCGGCCGGGTCTCCCCTTTTAACCCGGCCATTCTGCATTTCTTTCTGCTCGCCGGCTGATGTTTTCTGTTTTGCCGGCCGCTCCGCTGATCTGTCCCCGCGGACGTTCCGGACTTCCGGCTGTCCCCGGGTATCCTCTTGCCCTGTCTTTTTCTGGACGCCTTCACCGCCGGTCTGCCCTTCTGCCTCCCCGGCCTGTCCCCTGGCGTCTTCTTTCCCGAGCGCGGCCTGCGGGCCTAAAAGCTCAAAAGGCTTTTGCTGCGGGGGTTGGAAAACCATTATTTTCAACAGGTTGTCCAAAATCTTCATGCTCGCTTACCTCCCGGTAAGTAACCGGGCTTCACTCCGGTAATCAGCCGTTTTCTCCATAATTCATTTTATTATTGCTCAGCAGGGGCCGGTTAAATGCCTCGGGTTTAAATGAATTTCTTGCCAACTTTCTCGCCGTTAAAGGTGAAAAGAACTTTCTTGCTGTCCAGGACGGTTTCCAGGTGCACCGTCCGGCCCCAGAGCCGGTAAACGTACGGCAGGGTTTTTTCCAGGTAAAACACGTCCAACTCGGTTCCTTCGTAGCAGTGGCGCAAGTACAGCTCGCCCCTTTTATTGAAATCACCGTCTTCCACGACAATGTATGGGTACCCGCAGTTCGTCAGGCTGGCCACGATACCGTCCCGAACCTTTTCCCAGTCTTTCTCGACTATTTTCCATTCGTGCCCCTGCTTTTTATAAAGGTATAAATCAAGCTCTTCCACCAGTTCTTTGGTCAAGTAGTTTCTCAAAAAGGAAAGGTCGTTTTCCAGTTCCCGTACCTCAAAGATCTTCTTTCTTCCTTCCCCCCCGGGACGCCCGAATTTCTTTTTTTCCTCTTCGGAAGGCTGCTCCCACCTCTTCTCAATGTCTTCAAAGATTTTCAGGCCCAGGTAATAAGGGTTCAGGCGAAAGCGTGAGGGCTGGATAACGCCGGCGTGCATTTTGGCGAACTCGATTGTTTCTTCTTCGGTAAGGTCAATCTCCCGCATAATGCGCAAGTGCCAGTACGTGGCCCACCCTTCGTTCATTATTTTGGTCTCCATTTGCGGCCAGAAATAAAGCATTTCCTGACGGACAACCGAAACAATATCGCGCTGCCAACCTTCCAAATCACGGGCGTGTTCCATAATAAAAAGGAGCAAATCCTTTTCCGGTTTTTCGGGAAATTTTTTATTTTCCTCCTTTTGGTGGGGGCATTCGCGTCCGAGATGATCCAGCTCCCAGAGATCGTCGCAGGGAGTTTCTTTGCGGTTCCGGCAACTGGCGGCGCAAGCCCCTTGCCCCCCGGCAACGGCACAGCCTTTTCCCTCTCTCGGCGGAAAAGTCTCCTTTTTAGGTTCCGGACCTTTCCGGCGATCCGGATCGACGTGTTCCTGAACGGAAATCACGGCGTCCAAAAAAGCTTCCACCCGATCCCGGCCGTACTTCAGCTCGTACTCCCGGAACCTTTGCGCGGCGCTGGCCATAGATTCCACCATATACTTCGCCGTCTTCTGAAAGTGGACGTTGCTTTTAAAAAAATCGCTGTGGGCCAACACGTGAGCAATGACCAGCTTGTTTTGAATCATAGAGTTGCCTTCCAGCAAAAAGGCATAACACGGATCGGAATTAATCACCAGTTCGTAAATCTTGCTCAAGTTGTAGTCGTACATTGTTTTCATCTTATGGTAAGCCTTGCCGAAGGTCCAGTGCGAGAACCGGGTGGGCATGCCGTAGGCGCCAAAAGTATAAATAACGTCGGCCGGACAGAGCTCGAAGTACATGTCGTAAAAATCCAGGCCGAACTCCCTGGCTTTGGCCGCAATTTTTTCCACGGCTTCTTCCAGCAGGCGTAATTCTTCCGGCATCACTGGTCACCTCTTTTGCTTAGTTTTACAGATAGATTATGTTTGGAATTAAGTTGAATTGCGTTTCAAAAAAGAAAAAGCCGGGCTAAGTTTGCCTGGCGTGGCAAGATGCAATTTCTCCAAGTGAGCGGTTTTACTGAACATTTTTCTTGCGATAAACCAGACCTGCAAAAACAGCTACGAGGTCGTGATTCTGGTCGACCACCTCAATGCGGTACAGCCTTGTCTTGTTGCCCTGATTTTCCTCCCTGGCGACGGCTCTTAAAGTGGCTCCCGGAGGGACGGCTTTTAAGTAGTTAATAGTGGCGCTTAAAGCCACCGCGACCGCCCCCCCGGCGTTGCTGGCCGCGCTGAAAGCTATATCGGCCAGGGCGAAAATCGTTCCTCCGTGGGCAATCCCGTGAAAATTACACAGGTGCTCCGGCACTTTTATTTCTACAACAGCGTAGCCTGGTGCAATCTCCAGAAAGCGGGCGCCCAAAAAACGGGCAAACGGATCGCCGGTTATTCTTTCCTTTATTTCCACGTCGATGCTCCCTCCCCAGCTAAATTTACCATACAAATCAAGCCGGGGCAAGGATCGGGAATCCGGCTACCGGATATTTACCGTAAAGCGGTCTTGCGCCGGCGCAAAAAATTTTTTCAGTGCCAGGTAGACACCGCTTTTGTCTTTAATGGTAACGACAATGAAATTTGGATCGGTAATCCTTTTATAGGCCGAACGTAAAGTGCTGGTATAATAATAGGGTCCTTCAATTTCCCCGTAGCCCACCAGATTGCAGACCTTGAGGAGCTCTTTGATTAATTTTATACAGAGTTCGTTGTCCGAAGCCAGGTTGTCACCGTCGGAGAAGTGAAAAGCATAAATGTTATAATCCAGCGGGTTATAGCGCCTGGCAATAACGTCCAGAGCCAGCCTGTAAACCGAGGAACAGCGGGTGCCGCCGCTGGCTCCTTTGGTAAAGAATTCTTCTTCCGTCGTTTCTTTTGCCTCTACGTGGTGAGCCAGAAAAACAATCTGGACGTTCTGGTATCTGGTCCGCAGGAAACGGACCATCCAGAAAAAGAAACTGCGGGCGATATACTTTTCATGCGGCCCCATCGAACCGCTGGTATCCATCATCGCCAGAACCACGGCGTTCGATTCCTGTTTTTGGGTGAGGTCCCAGGTTTTATAGCGCAAGTCGTCGGGGGTGATTTTCGTCAAACCGGGTTGCCCCTTCAGGGCGTTGCGCTTAATGGCTTCTAAAATCGTCCTTTTGCGGTCGAGGTTGCTGCTGATTCCCTTCTTTCTTATGTCTTTAAACTCAAGGGCGTCGGCAACCAGTTCCGGCTTTCTTTTCGGCTGCAGGTTGGGCAATCCCAGGTCGGCAAAGATCATCTCGGCCAGTTCGTCAATTGTAATTTCGGCTTCGTAATAATCCACCCCGGGCTCTTCCCCGGCACCTTTGCCCGCCCCGCCCCTGGAAGGGGGTTCTTGAGCAAGGACATCGCCCACCCTGCTCTTTCCGTCTCCCTGCCCGGCGTGTTTTTGCTTGCCCTGATCATAGCGAAAATGATACTCGTCCAGGGTCCGGATGGGCACTTTAACAATTTTCCCGCCGTCAGACATTATGATGCTTTCTTCGCTGACTACATCCGCAAGATTTTTTTTGATCGCCTCCCGCATTTTTTCGTGATGGCGCTGGCGATCAAGCTCCCCTTTGCGGTGAAGCGACCAGTCGTCGCGGGAGATAACATACTTGCCGGACATGTTTAAAGCCCCGCCTTTCCAAAATTTTTGCACAGCAAAATTCCCGGTATTAAATTATATGCGGGGCAAGGAAAAACTTTTTAAACGTATTCGTGGGTGCCCAGAACCACTGGAACGCCTGTTTTACCCTCCAAAATTTTGGCAAAATCTTCAGGGGACGTATAAGGACATCCCGGCTTTGCCTCCGCCAGGCATTTACTCAAATAAATGGCGTCCGGTTTGATTTCCGAAAGCTTGATGGCCATGCCGACATTCGGGGCGATGGGTCGGCCGGGGCAGTCGCAGCGGAGAAAAGCAACTACCTGCGCAGGCTCGTTGAACTTTCCTTCCCCCAGCGCCGCCGCCTTCAAACAGCGCCATTCCCCCGGGCAACCGTAACCCGCGTCCATGTACGCGCCGCAACCGATAATAAAGACTTTTTTCACGAAACATTCCTCCTCATGGTTAATCTTTTAGATAACCTTTCTTCACGATGAGGTCTAAATCCTTCTTTTCGCCGGATTCCCCTATCTGTTCAACAGGCTTCCCACGTACTTGAGGAGTTCGTTGGCGCAGGTGGCGCAGTAACCGTGCTCCGCAATCAGGCGGGCGCTTACCTCGTTTAAACGCTTAAGCTGTTCGGCGTCGGGCGTTTTGGTCGAGGTGGTGATCTTCACCACGTCCTTTAAGTCGGCGAAGAGTTTTTTCTCCACCGCCTCGCGCAGCCGCTCGTGGGAAGTGTAGTCGAACTTTTTCCCCTTGCGAGCGTAACTGGAAAGGCGGATCAGGATCTCTTCCCGGAAGCTTTTCTTGGCGTTTTCGGAAACTCCGATCTGCTCTTCGATGGAGCGCATCAGTTTTTCGTCGGGCTCTACTTCTTCGTCGGTGATCGGGTCTTTAATTTTTGTGTTGTTGCAATAAGCTTCCACGTTGTCTAAATAATTATCAAACAAAACTTTAGCCGACTCTTCGTAAGAGTAGACGAAGGCTTTTTGCACTTCCCGTTTCGCCAGCTCGTCGAATTCTTTCCGGGCAATGGAGATAAAGTTTAGAAGCCGCTCCTTTTCTTCTTTGGTAATGGAAGGATGCTGGTCGAGCCCGTCTTTTAAGGCCCTTAAAACGTCCAGGGCGTTTATGCATTTGGTGGAAGTGCGGATCAGCGCCGAAGAAAGACGATTGATTACGTAACGGGGGTCGACCCCGCTCATCCCTTCGTCGGGATGTTCGTTTTGCAGTTCGGCAACGTCTTTCTGCTTGAACCCCTCCACATCCTCCCCGTCGTAAAGCTTCATTTTCTTCAGGACGTCCATCCCCTGCTTTTTGCTCTCCTTCAGGCGGGAAAGGACGGAAAAAATGCTGGCTACCCGCAGCGCGTGCGGGGCAATGTGGATGTCTTTTAAATCGCTCTGGCGGATCAGTTTTTCGTAAATTTTGATTTCTTCGCTCACCTTCAGGTTATACGGCACCTTCATGACGATAATCCGGGACTGCAGCGCTTCGTTCTTTTTGTTGGCGATAAAAGCCTTGTATTCGTTTTCGTTCGTGTGGGCGATAATGAGCTCGTCGGCGTAAATCAAGGCGAAGCGACCGGCCTTGAAATTTCCTTCCTGGGAGAGGCTGAGCAGGTTCCACAGAAATTTCTCATCGCACTTGAGCATCTCCTGAAACTCCATGATTCCGCGGTTGGCAATATTCAACTCGCCGTCGAAGCGGTAGGCCCGGGGGTCGGACTCCGAACCGTACTCGGTAATGGTGGAAAAATCAATGCTGCCGGTAAGTTCGGCGATATCCTGGGATTTGGGGTCAGAAGGCGCAAAGGTACCGACGCCGACGCGTTTTTCCTCCGAAAGAAAAATTCTTTCTACCGGAACCTTTTCAATCTGCCCGCCGTATTCAGTTTCCACCATCAGGCGGCAGTACGGGCACAGCTCACCTTCCACGTAGACCCCATATTCTTTTTGAAACTCATCCCGGAGTTCCCGCGGGATCAAATGAAGGGGTTCTTCGTGCATCGGGCAGCCTTTAATGGCGTAGAGGGCCCCCTGTTCCGTCCGGCTGAACTTTTCCAGGCCGCGTTTGAGCATGGCCACCAGAGTTGATTTGCCCCCGCTTACCGGACCCATAAGCAATAAGATGCGTTTGCGCACGTCCAGCCGCCTGGCCGCCGGGTGAAAATATTCCTCCACCAGTTTTTCCAAAGTTTTATCCAGGCCAAATAACTCGCTGGCGAAAAATTTATAACGCTTAACCCCATCCACTTCTTCCACACCCGCCGCCCTGATCATTTCGTAGATCCTGGCGTGGGCCAGCTGGCAGACCGAAGGGTTCTTTTTGACAATTTCCAGGTAATCGGCAAAAGTGCCCTCCCAGGCCAACATTTTTTCCAGGGACCGGTGTTCTTCCAGGCGCTTCAGGAAGTCCATTGGCTCTCCCTCCTTTTCGCCAAGCCTGCTTAGGAAGTTTTTTGCCGGGGGTAATATTTGTCGAATTTTCCTTATTCGTATTACATTATATGCAGGGGACTGAAAAAGCAGTATTTATGGGCGGAAAGAGAATAAATTTGGAAGGTGAAAAGCATGGAGTAGTTGCAGGAACTCGAAAAGAAGGGGAGAATAAGAGAATAGTTGCCTTGAAAGGAAAGGGTGCATTTCCCCGGGCGAGATCTTGCCAAACTGGCAGCAGACTTTTAAAGGGGTGGTTGATGAGGTGGTTGCGCCGGTGAAAATTTTACGTTCCGTTCTTTTTGCTCCCGGCGACGATCCGAAAAAGGCCGGAAAAGCCTTTTCTTGCGGAGCAGACGCAGTGGTTCTCGATTTGGAAGACGCCGTCGCCCCCGAACGAAAGGACGCCGCCAGGGAAATTGCGGGGAAGGTCCTGGCGGAGATTCAAACCGGAAGCACCCGGCGGGTTCCTGTATTTGTGCGGGTGAACCCAGTTTCCTCCCCTTACATATTAAAAGATCTCCAGGCGGTAATAGAGTTTCCCATCGAGGGAATCATGCTGGCGAAAGCGGAAGCGGGCGAAGAAGTGCGCCGCGTTGACTGGCTGCTGGGTCTTCTGGAACAACAAAAGGGGATCACGCCGGGGAGCCTGGGCTTAATCCCCTTTATCGAAAGCGCCCGGGGAATCGAGCGGGCGATCGAAATCGCCGGGGCCTGTGCGCGCGTATGGTGCCTGGCCTTCGGTGGAAACGACTACACAATGGACATTGGAACCACCTATTCCCGGGAAGGAAGCGAACTATTCTACGCCCGTTGCCGCCTGGTCGCCGCCTCCCGCGTCGCCGGCCTTGTTCCGCCCCTGGATACGGTGAACCCCGACTTCCGGGATATTCCCGCGCTCGTAGAAGAGGCGCGACGGGTCAAGCAACTTGGTTTTCAGGGCAAACTGGTCATTCACCCGGCGCAGGTGGCGCCGGTCAACGAAGTGTTCACGCCGGCACCCGGGGAAATCGAGTGGGCAAAGAAGGTCGTTGCCGCTTTTGATCAAGCCCGGGCCCGGGGCGCCGGGGTAATCCAGCTGGAAGGCAGGATGGTGGAGCTTCCCGTGGTCCGCCGCGCCCAACAGATCCTGGCTTTGACGGAAGTCGTCCCGGACAGGCCGCCGCAGGACTGACCGTCCAGCCTTCTTAAACGTTTGGCTTGATCCTGTAGGTCCTGGCGGAAAATACTTTGGGAGTGCAGTCGGGACAGACAATTTTTCGGTGCTCCTGCCCAAAGCGCCCTTTGATGTTGGCGTTTATAAAGTCAAGATGCTTTACTGTGGCGAAGGTTTGCCCGCACACCTGGCACTCAACCAGTTCCAGCCGGCTCATCAAAGTGCCGCACATCCGCATCTCCCGGAATTTGTCCTTGTCTTCCAGGGTAATGGCCCCGGTGGGGCAATTCACGTAACAGGTGCCGCAGCCTATGCAGGTTTCTTCCGGCCGCTGGAAGTCGGATTCGGCTCCATCCACACTGGTGATGTAACCGAGCCGGATGGCGTTTACCTTGAGGTGGACGCGGCAGTTCTCAACGCACCGGCCGCAGGAGATGCAGATATCGCAGCGCAGGCACCGGCGGGCCTCCACCCTGGCGGCCTCCTCGCTGATGGTTTTGGTTATTTCTGCAAAGGTGTTTTTTCTGTCCGGCAGGTAAAGCGCGTCATAATCAACCAGGCTTGGCTGGGCTTTTTCCAGGCCGGTCACGGGAATTAAGGTTTTGCTTCTTCTTTTCTCTTTATTTACGTCAACCAGAAGAATTTTGCCCCTCAGGTAAGCGTCGATGCCGGCGGCGGCCCGCTTTCCGGCAGCGATCGCCATGATTACGCTGGCCGGCCCGGTCACCGAATCGCCTCCGGAAAAAACTCCCGGCTGGAAGGTTTCCATGGTAAGCGGGTTTTTGATCATAATTCGTTTTTGGGTGATGTCAACCAGGGTTACGAACAGCTTCCCCTTAATATAGGTGAGAATTGGCTGCTGGCCGGTGGCAAAAATCACCACGTCGGTGTCAATTTTATAATCCGAATCCTTGACCGGAACCGGCCGGCGGCGGCCGCTTTCGTCGGGCTCGCTGAGGGTGTTGCGAACACACTCGATGTACTTGACGCGGCCTTCCTCGCCGCCTACGTTGACGGGGGAAACCAGGTAGTCAATAACGACGCCTTCTTTTTCCGCGTCTTCTATTTCTTCCCGTAAAGCGGGCATTTCCTCCCGTGTTCGCCGGTAAATAATCCTGACTTCCCGCGCCTCCAGGCGCAAAGAAACCCTGGCGGCGTCGATGGCCACGTTTCCGCCGCCCACCACCACGACTTTTTTCCCTTCAACATTGACCTTTTCTTCTCCGGTTTCGCCTAAAAGCTCTTTGTTGACCGTTCTTAAAAAGCTGACGCCGTCGTAAACACCTTTGAATTTGTCCAGGTTAGGGATTTTGGGCTTGAAACCTTCCCATGCTCCAGAGCTCAAGAAGATGGCGGCATATCCTTCTTTTTTCAGCGCGTCGAGGTCATAGTTGCCGGAAATGGGCGTGTTCAGCTTGAATTCCACGCCCATGGCTTTTATATAAGCTATTTCGTCCCGGAGCACCTCCCGGGGCAGGCGGTAGGGAGGAATTCCATAGGCCAGCATGCCTCCCGGCTCGGCCATGGCTTCAAAGATGGTCACTCCGTAGCCTCTTTTGGCCAGAAAATAAGCGGCGGAAAGGCCGGCCGGCCCGGAACCCACCACCGCGATTTTCTCGTCGTATTTCCTTTCCGGCGGCGCCGGCGGCTTGCTTCCGGCTGCCCCTGCCTTGTCGTAGGCCAGCCTTTTCAGTGCGCAGATGGCGATGGGCGTGTCGACCCGCCCCCTGACGCAATGTTTGGTGCAGGGGTGCTCGCACACCCGTCCCAGGACGCCGGGCAAAGGGGCGTCTTCCCTGATCAGTTCCAGGGCCTCTTCATACCGCCCTTCCCCAACCAGGGCAACGTAATTGGGGACGTCGATCCCGGCGGGGCAAGCCGCCTGGCAGGGAGCGATCACCAGCTGGGGACATTCGGCGGCGGGGCATACTCTTTTTTCGATGTGAGCAGCGAAATCGCCCAGGTTATCCTGCAAAATGGAGATAACCTGTTCGGCTACCGACCGGCCCCTGTCACAGCGGCATGAATTTATGATGTCACCGGTTAAAAGGCCAATTGTTTCGATAATGTCCGGCTCCTGGGAGGCTTCGCCTTTCCTGACCGCCTCCAGCTGTTTCAAAATATTGTTGAAAAGGCGGCGGCAGAGGCTGCAGCACGCTTCCTCCTTTAAAAAGGAATTTATAATCTCCTCGGTATACTTGACCATACAGCCTCTTTCGGCCATAAATTCACCCCATTATTTAATGGTCCTTCCCGAATAGATTTCCCTGGCAAACCTTACGCGTTTTGTGTCCGGCAGGCGGTCGGCCGTATCGAAAGTCAGGCAGTCGGTGGGGCAGGCGGTAACGCAGGCGGGTTTTAAGCCGGCGTCGATGCGGTCCTTGCAGTAGTCGCATTTTACGGCTACATCCTTTTTCATGTCCCACTGGGGGGCGCTCCAGGGACAGGCGATGATACAGCTTTTACAGCCTACACAAAGCTCCTCGTCGATAAAAATAATCCCATCCTTGGACCGCTTCTGGATAGCCCCGCTGGGGCACGCCGCCAGGCACCAGGGTTTTTCGCAGTGAAAGCAGGACATGAAAACGTATGCCGCCCTCGGCCTGTCGTCCTGTTTATCCGGGCCCACCTCGATAATCTGGTTCGGCTTCGGCCCCACGCCCAGACCTTTGTTGACTTTGCACTGTACCTGGCAGGCACGGCAGGAGATGCATTTTTTATCGTCATGGAATAAATAGTAATGACTCATGGTTACCCCCCTCAGATAAGTTCATATCCTTAATGGCTCCAGCAGATCTATGCAATTGGCCTTACTTTGACATAGACATGCTGTAACGCCGGGCTCCCTCCCACCATGTCGGTCACATTTTCCTGCAGCATGGTGTCGCTGGCCCCCTTCTTGTAGCACCTGGTCAGCACCGGCACTTTACGCCCGAAGCCATGCAGCATAAAAACAGCCTCGGGGTGAATGAGGTCCGTCACGAAGGCCCGAATGGTTTCCGACCCGCGGCTGGAGGACACTTCAACCATCTGCCCATCCTTGATCCCCAGTTTCTCGGCTTCCCGGGTGTTGATCCAGAGCACATTTTCGGGCACCAGCTCATTCAGCAGCGGATTGTTCTGAGTGGAAACATGAGTATGAACTACGGACCGGCCGATCATCAGGCGAAAAGCGCCCTCCTCGGGGGGACTGACCGGTTCGTAGGCCGGGAATGAGGGTATACCGTTGTTTTCAAACAGGCTGGAGACGAATTCAATCTTGCCAGACGGGGTTTTAAATTTGAGGCCGTCTTTTCTGTCCCAGTATATGGCGTCTTCGCTAAGGGACACCACACCCTTGGCCTCAAAATCCGCGATGGAGATGCCGGTCCCTTCAAGCTGGTACGCCCATAACTCTTCCAGTGAATTGTAGGGGAAGTACTGCCCGATGCCCAACCTGTCGGCCAGGAGTTTCATGATCTCCCAACCCGGCTTGGTGTCGTACCTGGGTGTTACGGCGGGCTTGCGGATCACCAGGCTGGGCTTCAAGCCGTTGGCTTCCTGGATGGAATCACCCCTCTCCAGGTAAATGGACTCCGGCAGGATGACGTCGGCCATCCAGGCGGTTTCGCTGAATTGGGTGTCGATGGCCACCAGGAGGTCCAGCTTATTGAAGGCCCGCTTGTTGTTTTCGTAGTCGGGGATGGAGAGCACGGGGTCATGGCGCCAGACCAGCAGAGCTTTGATGGGATAAGGATCTTCCGACAAGATCACATTGGGAAGCATCTGGACCACCCCGTGAGCCGGGTCGGGGGTAGGGAATTTCGGTGTCCCAACCCCGTCGCACCTTTCGTCGGTTACCTTGGGCAAGTCCTGGTCCAGCAGTTTCCTCAGGGGCTTTTTCCCCGCGTCCTTAGCTCCTTTTTTGACGAATATTCCCCCGGGAGCTTCAAAGTTGCCCATGAGAGCGTTCAGGATAATCAGGGACCTTCTGAAATAAACCTCGTTTTTATAGTTGGCGCAACGGTAACCGTAGTGAAAAACCACTGCGGGCCTGGCTTCACTGGCCTCCCTGGCCAGGGAAACAATTTCCCCGGCCGGTATCCCGGTTTCCTGCTCCGCCCACTTCGGGGTGTAAGGCTCAACAAAGCTTTGCAGCGTCTTAAAACCGACCACCCAGCGGTTAACAAACTCCTTGTCGTAAAGCCCTTCCCTGATGATAACGTGCATCAGGGCGTAGTTCAGGGCAAGGTCGGTACCCGGCCTGATCATGAGGTATTTGTGAGCCCTGGTGGCGGTTACGGTTACCCTGGGGTCGATATAGACCAGTTTTGTTCCCCTGTCCATGGCCCGGGTTAGCTGCTTAACCACCTTCAGCTCAATCGCTTCAAAAAGGTTGCGGCCGTACGCAACAACATATTTTGCTTTCCCTATGTCAATGCCGATGTTGCCGTCCGGGTATCCGGTCAAAGAACGGAAGGCGGTGTTGAGGGACCCCTTGCAGCACGAGTCGTGGGTAAAGTAGTTGGGGGACCCGATGGCCTTCAGGAAGGTCTTGCTGATATGGGAATTAAGGTGGGCCCTTTCGGTCAGCGCGATGCTTCGCCCGCCGTATTTGTCTTTAATCTCCTTGAGTTTTGCGGCAACATAATCCAGCGCTTCCTCCCAGGTGGCTTCCCGCCACTGCCCGGATCCCCTGGGACCTGTTCTGATCAGCGGGCTTTTAACCCTTTCCTCGTCATTGAGCAGGCTTACCCCGGCCGCCCCCTTCGGGCAGATGCTGCCTTCTATGCCGGCGACATAGGGGTTCCCTTCAATCAGCTTGACGTCATCGTTCTTTACCGTTACCTTGATCGGACACCTTACGGTGCACATGAAACAAATGCTGTAAACCTCCTGCATAAACCCGATTCCCCCCTGATTTTTAACTGCGGCCCATCCCTTTCCCGTCCCGCCTGGACAGGCCGGCTGCGGGAATATATTCATTGTGAATTTGAATTTTTTTCATAGGCCGCCAGCATTTCGTGGACGCCCTTGAAATACGGAAGTTTATGTTTAACCCGGCCGAACAACATTTTGTTTAAGATGTAGCAGAGCAAAAAGGGAACCACGTAGTTCACCGCAAAGCCGGTAAACGGAAGGGGAAAACCAATCCCGGCAAAGCGCTGCTGCATCCAGGCCAGGGCGAAAAAGGCGGGCCAGAGGGAGGCTGCCGACAGGCCGAACATATTGAAAAAAACCTGCCCGAAGGCGTCATTGGCCTCCTTATTGCACGCCTGGTAACTTTTTTTGTCGCCCAGCCGCAGGGCCGCCATAGAAAGGCGGTGCAAATCGGACAGGCGGACGTTCAACCCGTCCAGGTGACGTTTATTTGCCTTGAAAACCAGGGAAATGGTCAGTTCTCCAATCAGCACGGCCAGGAAAGCCACCCCGAAGGTACCCAGAAAAAAGTCCACTACCGGACTGCCGGTAATTCGGTAAAAACTAATCAAAATTAGGTCGAGAATTTCCCAGAAACCCATGAAAAAATCACCTCAGAACGAACGTTTCCATGCGCAACCCTGTGCAAAACAGGAATTAGGAATTGGGAAGGGGGGGTCTGGCCCCCTTCCCTTGTGCCTTTTCGGGGGGAAATTGCTCAGGCCCACCTGCGGATCTGGAGCCTGAGCAATTGATCCCCGCCTCCCTAAGCTTACATGGGCACCCAGGATTGTCCGAAGAACCCTTTGCTGAAGTAGCCCAGCCCGACGTACAGCGCCAGGACGACAAACAATCTCTTCAGCCAGATTTCGGGAATATATTTCTGGGTGCGCGGTCCAATCATGGACCCAATGAAAATTCCTATTAATTCCACACCGATCATCATCCAGTCCATCGCCGCACCCGCTACCTTGATATAGGTGGTGATACCGGTTAACATACTCACAAAAACGGCCATGGCGGAGGTGCCGGCCACCACAAACATGGGCAGTCCCACGATACTGGTCAGGTAGGGAACGTATAAAAAGCCGCCGCCCACGCCGATGAATGCTGAGATGGCAGCAATTACAATCCCACCGATAAAAGCCCACACCGGATTGAATTTAAACTCTACCCCAAAAAACGAAAATTTAATGTTGGTGAGTCCCCAGGAAAGGATGTTGATTCCTTCTTCCGCCTCACCCTTCTTTTCTCGCACGCTTTTCTCAAAAGCCTGGGTGGCGGCTTTGGCTGCTTTCTTGCTGGCCTGCCCCCGGGGAGTGGTTTCGTATAAAAGAACCCCTCCGACAATAAAAACAAAAAGACCAAACCATCCCTGGTACTGGCTGAAGGTAACCTTTCCGCCGGTGAGCGCCGCAGCCGAAAATGCGCCCACGATTGAGCCCAGCCCCAGAGCAAGGCCCAGCGGCCACGCCAGGCGTTTGGCTTTCAGGTAATTAATAACGCTGATCAAAGAAGATAAACCAACCAGCCACTGGTTGGACGCCCGGATGGAATCCGTCAGCAACTTGTTCAGACCGGGAGCAGTTTGTTTAAAGCTTCGCGCGTAATCACCCAACCCGTAAATGGTCATGTGTCCAACGCCCGCCATAATACCACCAAAGGCGCCCACCGTGGAGAAGATCCAGCCGACCCAAACAGCCCACAGGATGGCGACAAGGTAGTTGATTTTCGGTGCACCGGGGATGCCGAACGCTCCCCTGGGCGCGTCCGGGTTAATCTGCCCTTTTCCCGTTCCGGCGGGGGCTTTAGCGATGGCCTCGCCCAGCTTTCCCTTCAGCCCAAGATCGCTACCCACAACTTGGGGCTTTTCTGCTGCCGGCTGACCCGTTTGCGCTCCCCCGCCCGCGGCGCCCAAAACCAGACAAGCGAGCATTAAAACCAGGGTCATCAGCGCAATTTTCCTTACTATCTTCATTTCGTTCTCCCCCTCATCATGAATTATGCCATTAGTTCAAAAAGTTAAATTAGTTAACCCCCAGTTTGCTAACACAATAAAGTACACCTCCTTAACCCGTTTTTAACAATATCTTTCCATTAAAATAACAAATATACGACAATCATAATGTCATCCAGTCGACATTAAAACAGTCATCCTGAAGACAATCTAACTGTCGTCCAGTCGACATATATTGTACGATTGTTCATATTCACGACGAGGAGAAAAACAATGGTATAAATTAATTAATACTGGAACTAAAAAAGAAATCAGCCATTTTTTAAGGCTGATTTAAAAAACATACGGCAAAAAATTTTACTTAAATTGAAAAACCAATACTATTTTAAATAATCCATTTCGCCAACTTATCCGGATTTACAATCTTTATTTCCCGACCTTCGTAGGTAATGCTTTTTTCTTGCTTAAACGTGTTTAATAAAGACGTTACTGTTTGCCGGGAAGTACCAACCATATTAGCCAACTCTTCGTGGGTAAGCGGCAGGCCGATCCTTATCCCGCCCTTGGTTTCCACGCCGCAACGCTCCCCGATCTTCAGCAGGGTCAGGGCCAGCCGCCCCGGCGCCTGCCAGGAAACCATCTCGTGAATGATCCCCTCGGCCTCGCGCATTCTTGCCCCGAGCAACTTGGCTATTTTGATGGCCAGAAACGGGTGGGTAGCCATCAGCTCCTCGAATTTATTTTTTCTTAAAACCACCAGGGATACGTTGTTAATTGCCCCGGCAAAGCATGTTCGCTCGCCTCCCCAGAGGGTCTCCGCCAGCCCCATCAGTTCGCCGGGACTGCGGATGCTGCCCACGGTGACTCGCCGTCCGTCGGTGGAAAGGCGGTAAATTTTTACCCAGCCGCTTTCAATCAAATATACCCGGTCGGCAAAATCGCCGGCCGCGAAAATGGTGTGTCCTTTCGGGTAATGCACTATTGATCCAGCCTGGCGGATGAGCATTTTTTCCAGTTCGTCCAGGACGACTGTTTCAAAAACGTTTTTGATCATTCGGCTCCCCTTCTTTTTTGGTATCTTTTCTGCCGTAACCCCCAGGAGGTTTAAAATACTTGCAAGAAAATTCCCAAAACTGCTTTCAACAATCACCCGGCAACAGCATATTAACGGTCTTTCTGCCTACAACAAAATTCGATCAAGCAACATACCCACGAACAGCAAAAACAAATAGGGGCTGGATAATTTATATAAAAGCCAGGCTTTTTTGTTTTCATTGTGAAAGTACAGATAAACGTTGCCCGCAAAGATCACGCCTCCGCTGAACAGAGCCGTCCCCAGGTAAACAGCCCCGAAGTTCCCGAAATGGTACACACTCAGGGAGGCAGTTATCATCAGCACGACGGTAAGCAATATATACAGGAGGGTGGTTCTTATATTGCAAACCACCGGGAGCATCGGGACATTGACGCGCCGGTAATCGTCCTTGAAATAAATGGCCAGGTTCCAGATATGGTTCGGAATCCAGAAAACCACCAGCATACTGATCAGTACGGGCGTTATGCTTAGCCCGCCGGCAACGGCCACCCACCCGAAGAGGGCGGGCAGCCCGCCGCTGAATCCGCCCAGGATGATATTCCAGGGGGTTTTGCGTTTCAGCCAGAGGCTATACATCCCTACATAACCGAACATTCCCAGCAAAATGCAGATAAAGGCGGGCAAATTAATTGTCCAGGCAATGGTCAAAGCGATGAGGAATTGCACCAGGCCCCAAAATAATGCCTTTTCGGCCGGGTAAATGCGCCTGGAAGGAATGGGACGCCGCCGCGTCCGCTCCATGCCGGCGTCAATATCTCTATCCACGTAGCAACTGATGGCGTTGACTCCCGAACAGGCCAGGGTAATGGCCAGAATGGCTTTTATCCAGAAAGCAGGGGAATGGGTTGTCTCCTGGGCGGCCAGAAACATGGTTACCAGCGCGGTAAGCACCAGGAGAAAAACCGACCGCGGCTTGGTAACTTCGATATAATTTTTTAATGAACTGACCAGTAATCGCGGCGCCGGAGGCCTCCGGCGCATGGCTGCTTCCATAATCTCAACTCTCCTAACTGACTATAATAATAACGGATTTAACCGGTCGTGTCAACGAAAAGCCGTCTAATATTCCAACACCGCCCGTGCGTCCAGGGCCAGTACGCCCTCCGGTCCCGCCGCCAGCGGGTTAACGTCGATTTCGGCAAGCTCGGGAAAATCGACCACCAGCTGCGCCAGACGCATCAAGGCTTCCACAAGGGCGGGGATATTTGCCGCCGGGGTTCTCCGCGCCCCGGCCAAAATCCCGGCTGATTTTATTTCGCCGATCATTTCCCGGGCCTCTTCTTCCGTCAGGGGAGCGAGGCGGAAGGATACGTCTTTGAGCACCTCGGTATAAATGCCGCCCAGGCCGAAAACAATCACCGGACCAAATTCGGCGTCCCGTTTGGCTCCCAAAATAACTTCCACGCCGCCCGGATGATATTTCTGGAGGAACACGCCGTCAATCCGGGCGTGCGGCACATTCGCCCGCACCGCCGCGACCAATTCGTCGTAAGCCAGGGAAAGTTCCGCTTCATTTTGAATATTTAACCTTACGCCGCCCACGTCTGACTTGTGGGCAACCTGGGGACTGGCAATCTTCATGACCAGCGGGTAACCCAACCGGCCGCCCACGGCAACAGCCGCCTCTTTGTCGGAAGCAAAGTGGGTCGCGGCCGCCTTGATGCCGTAAGCTCGTAAAATTTCCATTGCTTCGCCACCCAGCAGCCTGACCCCTGCTTCCTGCGCCTTCCGGATCACCGCGGCCGCTTTAGCGCGCCCGACATCTTGAAAAACAGGCGGTTCCCGGAACGGTTTCCCCCTCACTTCGTTAAGGTAATGATAAAGCTTCGCCAGCGCCCGGGCAGTTCGCTCCGGATTGGGAAAACCGGCCGCCACTCCGCACTTGTCGAGCCGGGCAATGGCCTTTTCCTGGCTGGCGCCGAAAATCCAAACGGCAACGGGTTTTTCCCTCCTTCGGGCGGCCTCTTTGACTACTTCCTCCAGAACGGCGCCCACAGGATCGTAACCGGCCACTTTATAAGCGGCAAAGATGCAGATTACCGCGTCCACCTGCGGGTCGTCCAGCAGCAGGCGCAGGATATCCGCGTAAGTATTTTTCAATCCTCTCTTCATCCCCGCCGGCCACATGTCCACAGGATTTTCCACCTTAAACCAGGGAGGGCCCATGGCCTGGATTTTTTTCACGGTGTCTGCGCTCAGGCGCGCCACCTCCAGTCCGTATTGACTTAAAGCGTCTGCCGTTGCTATTCCGCCCCCACCCGTAACGGTAATCACCCCGACCCGTTTGCCGCCCATTCTCTGGTACGTCAAGAAGGCTTTATTTAAATCTTTAAGCTCCTCCAGGTCTTCCACCCGGATAATTCCGGCTTTTTTAAAGGCCGCGGCAAAAATGTGGTCCGCGCCGGCCAGAGACCCGCTGTGGGAAGCCGCGGCCCTGGCCCCTGCCGCGCTTTTCCCCGTTTTTAAAACCAGCACAGGTTTTTGCGGAGTGACCTGCCGGGCCACTTCCAAGAATTCACGGCCTCCCCTGATCCCCTCCATATGGATGTTGATCACCTTTATGCGGGGATCCCCAGCAAAGCAGGCCAGGACGTCGGAAAAGTTCACGTCCGCCGCGTTGCCGATATCGATACCGATACCCAAACCTTCCGTAAAATCTGCCGCCCCGAGCACAAAAATGCCGGACTGGCAGATCACCCCGTTTTCTCTTTTGTTTGCGTCAAACTTTACAAACGAAGCGTGGAAATGATCGCAAACGTTAATCACGCCGATGGTATTGGGGCCGATCAGCCGCGTGCCGGTTCCGGCGATTATTTTCTTTAATTCTTCTTGCAGCCTGGCCCCTTCCTCGTCGGCATCGGCAAAACCCTGGCTGATTACAATTACAGCCTTGATCCCTTTTTCCACGCATTCCCTCACCACCACCGGAACCGCCGTACGCGGGGTGGAGATCACCGCCAGATCGACAACTTCTGGAATATCCAGAACTGATTTATATACCTGCCGGCCCAGAATTTCTTCCGCCCGGATGTTTACGGGATATATCCTGCAGCTAACTCCGTCTTCGAGCATATTTTCCAGGGGATTAAAAGAATCCGGTCCGGTTTTTTCGGAAGCGCCCACAAGGGCCACCGAGCGCGGGTTGATAAATTTATAATACTGCTCCAGGGTCAACATCCCCAATTTTCTCGCCTCCTGTTAGAAAACGTGTTTTTATTTATTGCCTAATAATTCTTTCCTTTTCGTTTAAATACCTCCCGGAAAATCAAATTTTATCCATAAAGATTCCGATCCATAAAAAAATAGCCTTCACCCAGGAAGACTGATTAATTATTTTAACCTCTGGAAGACTTTTTGAAGCCCCGCAGATTACTTTTGCTCCGGCGCTTTCAGGCCCTTCAACTCCGCCCGCCCGTTTCTGATCTGCGTAAGCAGCCGGTTTAATTCTTCTTCCAGGCCGCTTAAAACATCGTCCGCGTAATTACGCGCCCCCTGCTTGATCTCCCTGGCCACGGCTTCTGCTTTCTGAATAACTTCGTCAGCGATGGCTTTCGCCTGGCGGGCGATTTCGCTTTCTTCGGCGCGCCTGTCGAGCTGCTTTTGAGCCTCCTCGAGGATACGCATGGCTTCTTTTTTAGAATCTGCCAAAACTTTTTCCCGCTCCTGGAGCAGCCACTTTGCCTGGCGCACTTCTTCCGGCAGAGAAGCCCGCATTCGGTCCAGGTAATCCAACAACTTATCCTCGTCGATGAGGATCCGTCTGGTTAAAGGTATTTTCGGACTGTTTTCCACCAGCTCTTCCAATTCATTTAAAACATTAAACAATTCCATTATTCACACCCTCCCGTCTCCCTGCGGGCTGTAAATTTTCTAATCAGTCTTTGTTCCACCTCGGGGGGTACGAGCTCCTTAACGCACCCACCGAAAGAGGCCACTTCTTTCACCCCGCTGGAACTGATAAATGAGTATTCGGCCCTGGTCATCAAAAATACGGTGTCAATGGCAGGCGCCAATTTTTTATTGGTCAGCGCCATCATGAATTCGTTTTCAAAATCCGAAATTGCCCGCAAACCCCGGATAATGGCGTTAGCCCCGCGGGACCTGGCATAGTTGACAGTCAACCCGTCAAATGAATCTACTTTAACATTGGGAAAAGGAGCGAGCACCGCTTTAAGCATGTCCACCCGTTCGGCGACCGAAAATAATGGCTTTTTGCTGGCGTTGCGGGACACGGCCACAATCACTTCTTCAAAAAGGGAGGCCGCCCGCTCAATAACATCCAGGTGACCGTACGTTAACGGGTCAAAACTCCCTGGATAAACTGCCTTTGCCAAATTTTTAGCCCTCCCTAAAGAAAGATAGCATCGTATCACCGTATTTTTCCTGGCGCTCCAGGAGCAAATTGTTAACTCTGGAGGGCAACACCTCTCTTTTGCTGCTTTCCACAATAATTCTCCCGCCGGGTTTTAACAGGTTATGCTCCCCTATCCTTTCCAAAACAGGTAACTCCAAACGCTGTTGATAAGGCGGGTCAAGAAAAATAATATCAAAACGTTCCCCTTTTTTGTCAAGCCGTTTGAGAGCAATAAATACATCTTCCCTGAAGACGCGTGCACAGGAGAGCAAAGACAGGGCGACAAGATTATGATAAATTGTTTTCACGGCCCGGGGATCTTTTTCCACAAAAAAAGCCATTTCGGCACCGCGGCTTAACGCTTCGATCCCCACGTTGCCGCTGCCGGCAAAAAGATCTAAAAATCTGCTTCCGGTCAGCACGGGGGCCAGGATATTAAACAGGGCCTCCTTTACCCGGTCGGCAGTGGGGCGGCTTGGCCAGTTGGGCGGGATTTTCAGACGACGTCCTTTACAGGCGCCGGCAATAATTCTAACCATAAATTTTCCTTTCCTTTTCCTGGGGACATTATAACATAGAAAAACAAAAAAATCGATTTAATTTGTCGGCAAACCAAAAAATCCTTAAAAATTAAGGATTTTTTGATGTCTTTTGAGGGTTTGCTAACCACTTGCTAACCGCCCTAAAAACCTAAATCTTTTATCGCTTCCACCGCCTTCCCTTGCATGTGAGGAAGAGTAACTTTCAGAGAAGTCTTGCCGCAAAAAATCCTGATGTATTTTCCGACCACGTTTATAACTGGCTGATCCGCTATCTAATCCCGAAAATAACCTTGATCATCAACATAAGGGATTTGAGATCGGGAAGTGAAACAAATACAACCAGGGAAGTTAATCTTGATTCCGTTCAGGACTTTGCTCGTTTCGTAGAAAATACAAAAGAAAAGTATCTTAGCATAAAAATTTTTTATTACCACTTCGCTCTCTCCCGGGTCAGCAGAATAGACTTATTCCGCCTTTGCTTTTCCGAAATCAGTATAGGCGAAAAAGAAAACCCTTTCTCCAACGTGAGATTAAAAGGCATCTCGGGCAGAGAATACTTTTTGCCGGTTGTTACACCCGGCTTATGATGTAAGCCAGAAATATCTTTTCCTCGAACGATCATAATACACGTTAATACCGTAGCGATGTTTTATCATCGAAAGCAACTTGTATGCCCAGTGCTGGAAAATATATTCGGAACTTCCATACACCTTTTGCGCCAGCAGCATTTTGTCAATACCCTCGGATCCCGCCTCGTGAAAAGCGATGAGCAACTTTACTCCTGCACCGGAAGTGCGTTTTTTAACCTCGACACACATGATCAATCAACCCCTTTCCGGAAAAATACTTTTTTAGCGCCGATGAACCATTAAAGGCACCTCCGTTAAAAAAAAGGCCGGGATTTATTTTTCACGTCCCGGCCTGAGTTACTAAATTTTTTGATTCACTTCAACATCAGCATGCCGAATATCGCCAGCAGCTGGGTGGCCCAAAAGAAGAACATCCATTTAATCAAATCGGTTTTCGTCTCCGCCAGCCGTCGCGCGAGCCTTTCGGCCACAACCTCCGATGTGTCATCCTTCGCTTCTTTCGAAGCATTGCCCGGCTTCTGCCTCAACACTTCCGGCAAGAGAACGATGTTCACGCCGTTCACCAGCCTTTCACCCCCAGTTGCCTTTCCAGGCGAAACCGGATATAATATAGACAACCGGATCGCCACACCATTTTGAATGGTGGGGGTGTGATGGTTTATAGTTTGACGGTTATAGGATTACGTTAGGGGTTATCCTAACGTTTTTTCTTCATCGAATTCTGGCGAAAAGACCGCTTTTACCTCGCTAAGTTTTTCTACGCCCGGCTTTCCTGCTCCCGCCGGATGGCTTCCGCCACCCACGACCGGATCAGGGTCTGGTAGGGAATATCCTTCTTCCGGGCGATCTCTTTAGCCGCTTCGAGCTGGGATACCCGCAGGCGCAGGGTCACCCGTTTAGTTTGTGCCCGCTCCCTGATTTTTGCTTCGAGCGCGGGATCAAGTTCAACCTCCTCCGGTTCAAACAAACCTCTCTCCATAGCCTCAGCAAAGCTGTAGCTGTCAAAGAATTCAGCAGCTTCTTCCTCGGTGGCGAATTCAGGTATCTCGTCACCCTTAAATTCAGGCAGCTTCTTAGACATTGACTCACCCACCTCTTTTTCGGCGATAGTAGCGTCTTTCCGCTGGGGTCATATTCCGGCCGGTGATGATGCGGACCACACCACCGGATTTCCAGACATATACCACGAACAGATAACGTCCCTCCTCGGTACGCCCGTACACAGTATGAAACCCGCTGCTTCCCTTGCGGAAAACTGGCTCGTTTTGGAACGCCTCTTCTGCTTCGTCGGGTTTAACCCCATGCCTGCCTATGTGCCCGACATTACGGACATCCCACTCAAACCGGTTTACCTTCACCGACAACACCTGCTTTCATTTTAAACCTTGATTGTTGCTGACGTCAATACATTACTACAAGGCTCGGCTCCAGGCACAGGTTAACAATTGCAAACTGGACTATTCTGGACAAAATTTTGAAAATACCGCCCGGCCCTTGATTTTACTGGATTTTTAAAATGTATTTGGAAAAACGATTTATTTTTACGTATAGAGAAATATTCTTGGGAAAAGCTATAAACAAGGAGCGGGGAAGGAGCAAATCAGTTGTTTACAGATTTTTGTCGTACTTTTGGAATCAGCCTGGATCTTGCCCTGGAAGCAAGGGAAATTATCCGGGGGGAAACCGGGGAAGAGATTCCCGGCGTGCAGGTTGAAAAAGAAAAATATGATTACGCGGAAGTAACCATTGTAAAAATAGTGGAGCCCTACGCCGAAAAACTCATGGGTAAGCCGCTGGGAACCTACATTACCATTGAGGCGCCTGTAATTAGAGAAAATAATCCTCCTGCCCACCGCGAAATAACCGAAGTTCTGGCCCGGGAATTAACACCCTTTGTAAAATTGCCGGCATATTCAAATATTTTAGTTGTGGGTCTGGGCAACTGGCGGGCCACTCCTGATTCCTTAGGACCCAAAGTTTGCAGTTTGACCGTAGTGACGCGGCACCTTTTCAATTACGCCCCGCAGGCACTTAAAGAAGGAATGCGCTCGGTAAGCACTCTGGCGCCAGGAGTTTTGGGCATTACCGGAATCGAAACGGCGGAAATCATCAAGGGCGTGGTCGAGAAAATCAGACCGGAATTGCTTATTACCGTCGACGCCCTGGCTGCCCGCAGTGTTCACCGCATCGGAACAACCATTCAAATTGCCGACACGGGCATAAGCCCCGGATCGGGAATAGGCAACCAGCGGACGGGGATAAACAAAGAAACCATGGGGGTGCCGGTAATCGCCATTGGTATTCCCACGGTTGCCCATGCTGCCGTGATTGCCCGGGACACACTTGACCAGTTTTTCGAGCAATTGAGAAACAGTCCTGATCTTTACCAGATTTACAAAAGGTTAAGTCCCCGTTTTTCAGAACAGGTAATCACTCAGGTTTTAGAACCTTTTGGCGGAAATCTCACCGTAACCCCAAAAGAAATCGACGCACTCATTCACGCCGGTGCCAAAATTGTCGCGGGAGGGATAACCCTGGCGTTGCATCCCGACCTCACTCCCGACGAATATAGTTTTTACCTTCATTGATAAGGTCCCTACCGGGGGCCAGGCAATTAAAGACCTTTTCTTCCAACTGGCCCCCGGATAGGCCTTATTACGTCAAGTAGAGAACACGGAATACGGCGCGTATCCGTGTTAAAGCTCTTCATCCCTTACCTCCTTAGTTTAAGGAGTAGTCCGAGCATTGGTTACCTGGGGAGTCGGGGGTTGGGAGCCGGCGGCCAGGCTTTGCTCGTAAGCGGCAATCATCTTCCTGACCATGTTACCGCCGATGGCGCCGTTGACCCGGGAAGGAATGTCACCCATGTAACCCCCCTGCGGGATCTGGATGCCCAACTCGCGGGCAGTTTCCCATTTGAACTGCTCCATCGCGGCAGAAGCCTGCGGGAAGATTAACGTGTTTCGCTTTTGTCCTAATGCCATTTACAGTTCACCTCCTTGACTTTAATCTAGACTTAGTATTATCGTCAATAAAATAATTTATAACTAGAACATTTTACCCGAGAAAAGCCCGGATCATTAAGAATTCAGCAGCCAAACCTCCAGAAAAATGTAAAAAAAGAGTATACCATATTATGGTAGCACTACTATAAAATGTTACCAGAAATTAAAACGACCAACGCCTTTTTCAATTCCTTTGAACAATAACTTGCGCTTCCTGATTTCTTTTGATAGAATATCGGGGTGATGCCTGTTTTTAAGGGAGGTGCTATTCTTGGCCAGGAAATGTGCCATTTGTGGAAAAGGGATCAGGGTAGGAATGCAGATTAGCCATTCTCACATCAGGACAAAAAGAACCTGGACGCCTAATTTACAAAGAGTAAAAGCAATCGTTGACGGTGCGCCAAAAAGAATCCTGGTCTGCACGCGCTGCCTGCGGAGCGGCAAGGTGCAAAGGGCAGGATAAAAAATAGCCACAGAGAGTCAGGGAACCCAGAGAATTTTTCGCTCCGGTTTCATTGCGAAAAGACCCCATTTTCTCAAGGCACGATCACAATTATACCCGAAAAATAATCACTTTTAATTTTTGAGTGGTCTTTTCGCTTCAGAATTGTCTTCCAAAAATTTTCTGTGCTCTCTGTGTTCTCTGTGGCTTAAAACCCTCTGGGGCTTTAACTATACCTTTTTTAACCGCGCCGCGGGCATAATTCCCGGAATGCGTCCCCGTTTCGCCACCGGTTTGCCGCTTACTTCTTTGATATCCATGGTCATGTCTACCGGCGGCGCGGCGGAAATGTAACTTCCGACGCCGAAGGCGTCGGCGCCGGCGTCGCGCAAGGCCGGGATGCGTTCGGGGGTAAGTCCCCCGCTGACTAAAATCTGAACGTGCCCAAAACCCGCCTGGTCCAGCCGTGCCCTTACTTCGCGGACCAGCGTTGGGGTGACCCCTCCCCTTTCGTTCGGCGTATCCAGCCGGATGCCGTGCAACTTCTCCCCTAATTCCGTCGCCACCCGCAACGCTTCCTCCGCCTCGTCCTTAAAGGTGTCGACCAGCACGATTACCGGCGAATCGGGAGGCATAATGCGCTGGTAGACCCGAGCAACCTCAAGAGTGTCGCCGACAATTAAAATTACCGCGTGGGGAACCGTCCCGGCAGGTTCCAGCCCGGCCAGTTTGGCTCCTAAAATACAACTGGCGCCGTCCGCGCCGCCAACGATCGCCGCCCTTTCCATCACCGGAGCGACTGCCGGGTGGACGTGGCGGGCGCCAAAACACACGACTCTTTTTGTCCCGGCCGCCTCTTTGCAGCGCCGGGCGGCGGTGGCCCACCCGCTGGAACTGGCCAGGATGCCCAAAAGAGCAGTTTCGTAAAGACCGAAACAATCGTACGGGCCGGCAATA
>JBFMBG010000013.1:0-49808 GCA_040755215.1 Bacillota bacterium
TGGAAAGGGTGCCTACTTATAAAGACCAGGTGCAGCAATTTAGAGAACAGGGCAAAGACATCATGACCTACGGGTTTCTCGGCTACCCCCTTTTGCAGGCGGCGGACATCCTCATGTACCGGGCCGACGCCGTCCCGGTAGGGGAAGATCAGCTGCCCCACCTGGAACTGTGCCGGGAAGTTGCCCGCCGCTTCAACCACCTGTACGAAAAGATCTTTCCGGAGCCCCGGGCCGAACTGGCGCGGGTGACCATGCTGCCCGGGGTGGACGGCCGGAAGATGAGCAAAAGCTACGCCAACGACATTTCCTTAACGGCTTCTTTTGACGAAATAAAAGAGCGGGTAAACGCCATGATTACCGACCCGGCGCGCATCCGCAAAAACGATCCCGGCCACCCCGAGGTGTGCGTGGTGCACAAGTACCACGATTACTACAGCGCGGACAGGATCGCCGCCATTGAAGAAGACTGCCGGGCGGGGCGGATGGGGTGCGTGGCCTGCAAGCGCGCCCTGGCCGAAAAAATTGACGCGTTGCTGGCCCCGATTCGCGCCAGAAGGGAGAAAATTACGGAACGCTACGTTGCCGAAGTGATTGCCGAAGGCGCCCAAAAAGCGCGGCGTGAGGCGGCCGCCACCATGGCGCTGGTGCGCAAAGCGTTGAAAATGTAAAAGGAAATCCTAAAGCCCCTGGTGGAGATCAACAGGGGCTTCTTGCTCTTGTAAATAAGGAAAAGCACCGGCGCCGGACAAAGCGATCTTCTCCTTGCCCCGGACAGGCTTCCTGTGTTATAAACAAAATAATGGCACCAATTATTGTCTCCCAACCACCAACCACTAACCACCAACGACCACTCCGGAGGTAAGTTTTTTTTGCAAAAAACCAAGTTAGGGATGGCCCGCTTATCCATATTCGCCGGCGCCGTTCTCACGGCCGGCAAACTGGCGGTCGGCCTGGCCATGAATTCCATCAGCGTGGTTTCCGAGGCGGTTCATTCCGGCCTGGACCTCCTGGCGGCGTTAATTGCTTACGGAGCCGTCTGGATTTCCGGCCAGCCGGCCGACGAAAGGCATCACTACGGCCACGGGAAGTTTGAAAATGTCGCGGCGATCCTCGAAGCTTTGTTGATTATCGGCGCCGGTGTTTTAATTATTGCCCAGGCTGTGCCGAAGCTCAAAGGGGGCCACCAGATCCATTCCCTGGGGCTGGGCGCGGCCGTAATGGGGGTCTCCGCGGCGGTTAATTTTGTGGTTTCCACCATGCTCATGCGCACGGCGAAAAAGACGGACTCTCCTGCCCTGGCTGCCGACGCCTGGCACCTGCGCACGGATGTTTATACTTCTTTAGGCGTTTTTGCCGGCATTCTGGCCATCCGCCTGACCGGCCTGACGATCCTTGACCCCCTCCTTGCCCTGGGGGTAACTTTGTTGATTTTTAAGGCGGCCGGCGATCTTTTGCGGGAGTCGCTGCAAAGCATTCTGGACGTGCGTCTGCCGGAAGCGGAAGAAAAGATTATTCGCGACGTGCTGACGCTTTATGCGGGCGAATTTATCGAGTTCCACAACCTGCGCACCCGCAAGGCCGGCGCCGAAAGGCACGTGGATTTGCACCTGGTCGTTCCCTGCCGGCGCCCCATTGGCCTCGTGCACGATCTTTGCGAGCGGATCGAAGAATCCCTCCAAAAGAGCCTCACCGGTGTGCAGGTGCTCATCCATCCCGAGCCCTGCCGGCGCCAGGACGACGAATGCCGGGTGTGTACGATCTGCATAAAGTGGCGGGGGTGCAACAAACAAAGCAATCCGTCCTGCGGCGACCGATGCCCGGAGCGAAATAAATAACAGGAGAGCACCCCTTAAAAAAGCAGCTTCCCCACGTAATAAACATATGGATAGCAAACGCCCAATTCCTGTTTGTTGGGGAAGGTGGTTTTTGGAGGGCTGCCCAAAGGAGTAGGACAATGCTTCCCTTTGCCGACCTGGAAAAGGAGTTGCGGAAGGCGCGCGCGGGGGACCCGGCCGCCCGCGAAAAGATTTTGGAAGAATTGCGCCAGTTCGTGCTGCAAGTGGTTTCGCGCGTTTGCCGCCGGCGGCTGGAATGGGGCCGGGACGACGAGTTGAGCATCGGCTTGATGGCCTTAAACGAAGCCATCGACCGCTACCGGGAAGAACGGCAGGTGCCTTTTCCGGCTTTTGCCCGCCTGCTCGTGAAAAGCCGCCTCACCGATTACTTGCGCCGGCAGGCCCGCGAACCCGTTTTTCTGGACGGCGAAGAAGCGGCGGCAGGCGCGGAAATCGCCCGCGCCCGGGAGGAGCACTGGGCCCACGAAGCGGCGCTCGAAAGGGAAGAGGAAATAAAAGAATTTAATCGCTTGTTAAATAGTTATGGCATAAGTTTTGCGGATCTGGTGAAGTGTTCCCCGCGGCACAGCGATACGCGCCGGGCCCTTTTGCAGGCGGCCAGGCGCTTATCCGCCCACCAGGACCTGATGGGCAATTTATTGCGCACCAAAAGACTGCCTGTCCTGGAGCTGGCAAAATTAACCGGAGTTCATCCGAAGACCCTCGAGCGGGGGCGGAAATATATTATTGCCGTAGCTTTAATCTGGTACCATTGCGAAGACTTTCTCTATCTGTGCAGCTACTTAAAGCCGGCGGCGGAAGTTGAGGGAGAAAAATGAACAAAGATACCGGCATGGTGGTAGAAATAAAGGGGAAAACCTGCATTATCCTCACCTCCGGGGGAGAGTTCCGGGAAGTTGCCCTCCCTTCCGGAAATGTGCGCCTGGGGGACGAAATCGCTTTTGCGCCGGCAAAAATTCCGGCATGGTGGAAACCTCTTTTGGCGGCTGCCGGCGTGTTCCTTTTGCTGTGGGCCGGCTTTCTTTATTCCGGCTGGTCCAACGAGGCCGTCGCCTACGTTGGTCTGGACATTAACCCCAGTATAGAGCTGGGCCTGAACCGGCGCCAGCTGGTCTGCCAGGCCGGCAGTCTGGATGCGGAAGGGGCGGCGCTGCTGCAGAAGGCGGCCGTCCGCGGCCTGCCCCTGGAGAAGGCAATTGCGGCCCTGCTTGCCGAAGCCGTTACCTCCCGGTATCTTGACCCCGCCCGGGAAAACGTGGTTTTGACAACCGTGACGGCGGCAAAGGATGAAAAGAGGGAAATGCCCGCTGAACAGCAGATCTCCCGGTATATCGAAAATGCCTTGCGCGCGTCCGGGGCCAGGGCGGAAGTGGTGGTGGTCGAGACGGCGCCGCAGGTGCGCCGGCAGGCTCAGGAAGCGGGGTTGTCGACCGGCAAGTACCTGCTTTACCTGCGCGGCGCGCAAGCGGGTCTGCCCGTGAGTATTGAAGAGCTAAAAGAGGAAACCCTCGCCGGCCTGGAAGCTAAAAAACACTTTAAGGCGCGCGATTTAATGCGGGATCTCACGAATCCGGCCGGGGAAACCCAGCAGGAAAAGGAAGCGGAAATCCAAAAGGAAAGAGATTTCCCAGGATTGCACCGCGCGCCGGACGACCGGGAAAAAGACGGTATTCGTGAGCAAAGCGGCAATCGGGCACAAGCAGAAGAAACAGAAGAAAAAATTAACGAGAAAAGGGAAACGGTGCCCGGCCGGGATAAGTTTCCCGGGGCAGGAGAAGAAAAAGAAAGGAAGGCGGAAGGGGGGGGAGAGCGAAAGGAGTGAGCGCCCGAAAGGACAACGCCATGCCCCGCCGATAAGTTAAGTGACAGGCACTTAACTTATGTGATCTGGTAAAAAAGTGCTTGTCAAGGCAACCGGTTTGTGATATACTTAATTCGTGTTTAAATGGTTGGCATTTTTTTATGACATACTTAGTGATAGCCTTCACCATCACAAGCTGGCCTGTTCTGCGCATTTTATGTGTCCTCTTCAGCTCCTCAAAACGATCAACGAAAAGTTTGTCATTTTATGTTAAAAGAAATTCTTAATTTTGTTGCCTCAAAAAAGAAGGAAGTTTCGTTTTTGTGTCGAAAAGTACTTATGGTAAAGAAAAAAGACGGCGATCCCGCCAGCCGGGGCGTCGCCTCTTGTAACCACGTGCGCATAAGTCTCGTTTCCTTTGTTTTATCAGAAACATGACAGGAAAAATAGCAAGTAGACGACAATCTTGATGGTTTTTTTAGGGTAAAGTGTTCTTAGGCGCGAGGGGGTGAAGTTCGTTTCTTAAAGTCAGGAACGGAAGATAACGGCTGATTCGCACCAAAAGCACATTTTAGAGAAGGGAAGGGAGAAGCGAGATGAGTTATCTTGGCCATGGCGGCAAAGAAATTGTCGAAAGAGTGATGGCGCCGGAAGAGGCTGCCCGGGCGATCCAGGGATTGGCGCCGGTGCCCATCCGCGGGCAAATTGCCAGAGAAATTATCGATATTGCGTACGGGTTTTTTACTCCCCTGGAAGGTTTTATGACCAGAGCGGACGTGGACCGGGTCTGCAAAGAGATGCGGCTGGCCAACGGCGTACTCTGGCCGATCCCCATCGTTTTTGACATGTCCGACGCGGAAATAAGCGAAAAAGGGATCAAGGAAGGCGCCAGGGTCCTTTTAACCTACCAGAATCAACCAATGGCCATTTTTGAAGTGGAAGAAATATTTACCTACGATAAAACGGAGATGGCGGGCAAGGTATACGGCACCACCGAAGAAAAGCACCCCGGAGTGGCCAGGACGTACAATTATAAAGATAAATTCCTCGGCGGCAAAATTACCCTGGTCAACCCGCCAAAGATCAACCCTCCCTTTGACGAATTCTTCTTCACCCCCAAACAACTCCGGCAAAAATTCGCCGAAAAAGGCTGGCAGCGGATTGTGGCCCACCAGACCAGAAACGTGCCGCACACCGGGCACGAGTGGCTGATGAAGGGTTCCTGGCTGCAGGCCCACGGCGAGCTGCCGGTGGAAAAAACGGTTACGGGCGTGCTCGTCAACGCCATTATCGGCGAAAAGAGAAAGGGCGACTACATCGACGAAGCCATCGTCCTGTGCCACGACGTGCTGCGCAAAGCGGGCTATTTCCGGGAGGACGTCCACCTCACCTCCATCACCCTCTGGGATATGCGCTACGCCGGGCCGAAGGAAGCCGTTTTCCACGCCATCTTGAGGACGAATCTGGGCCTTACGCACCACATGTTCGGCCGGGACCACGCCGGCGTAGGCACGTACTACGATCCTTACGATGCGCACCGGATCTTCGACCAGATTCCGGAAAGCGACCTGCGGATTAAACCGGTGCGGGTGCTGGAATGGTGGTATTGCCCGGTTTGCGCGGAAGTAACTTACATGGGTCTTTGCGGGCACACGAAGGAGCGTCAAAACTTCAGCGGCACGCTGATCAGGAGTATCATTCAAGACGGCGTGAAGCCACCTCGCCTGATCTTCAGACCGGAGGTATTTGATTTAATTATGGAATGCGCGGAGAAATACGGGTTTGGAGACGCCTTTGTGACGGACAAATATTTGCGTGACCGGAATCCCGTCTTTACCCTTCCCGAGATGAAGTTTTAGGAGGTGGCGAAAAGATGTCAATTTCCATCAATATCTGGATTAACGAGGAAAGGCTGGCCAAGCTGCAAAAAGCGGGGTTGGCCGACATGGCCCAGGAGGTACTGGCCGGTCTAAAGGTCTTAAAAGTGCCGTGCACGGAAGAGCAAAAGGACAGGGTTTTAAAGGTATTTCCCACCGCTAAATACGATTCGGCGACTACCAGGAGCATTGAGTTGCTCCCCAGGGATGTAAAAGACAAGATCTTTGACAAGGTTGTGGAAAAGCAAAGTCTGGATGTAATGGCCGATTTCCTGAAAGACTACTGAAATAATTTAATTAACCATTTAGAGAGGGGTGAGCACGGGGAGAGGAGGTTTTGTCGACAGGGGATTTATTTCCAAAGATAATTATTAAAAAATCATTAAGGAGGTTGAATCTATGCCCAGTTTTGTAATTGCGGAAAAATGCGACGGCTGCAAGGGGCAGGATAAAACGGCCTGCATGTACATTTGCCCCAACGACCTGATGGTCCTGGACAAAGAGAGAATGAAAGCCTACAACCGGGCGCCCGAGATGTGCTGGGAGTGCCAGTGCTGCGTAAAGATTTGCCCGCAGCAGGCGATGGACGTCCGCGGCTACGCCGACTTCGTGCCGATGGGGGCCAGCTGCGTACCCCTGCGCGGTTCCGACAATATTATGTGGACGATTAAGTTCCGGGACGGCTCCATCAAGCGCTTCAAGTTCCCCACCCGGACCACGCCGGAAGGTTCGGCCGTGCCGGACGGCGGTTTTGAGACCGGCACCGACGACTTAAAGAGCTACGTCCTGTTTACCGAGCCGGGGTCGCTGGGCTGCGAAGTCCCCACCATTAAGAAGTAAAAAAGGAGGTCAGGGAAATGGCGAATTTTGAAACTGTAGAAGTCAGTACTGATCTTTTGATCGTCGGCGGCGGGATGTCCGCCTGCGGCGCGGCCGTGGAAGCCGCCTACTGGGCAAAGAAACACGGCCTGAAAGTCGTCCTGGTCGACAAAGCGGCCATGGACCGCAGCGGCGCCGTGGCCATGGGCCTCTCCGCCATTAACCAGTACATCGGGCAGGCGGAAGGGGACAACACGGTCGAGGATTACGTCCGCTACGTCCGGCAGGACTTGATGGGCATCACCAGAGAGGACCTGGTTTACAGCATCGCCCGGCACGTGGACTCCACCGTGCACCTGTTTGAAAAGTGGGGCCTGCCGATCTGGAAAGACGAAAACGGCAAGTACGTCCACGAAGGCCGCTGGCAGATCATGATCAACGGCGAATCCTATAAGATCGTCGTGGCCGAGGCCGCCAAGAACGCTTTGAAAACCCTCGGCGACGACTGCATTTACGAGCGCGTCTTCATCGTGGAGCCCCTGGTGGACGGCGATAAAATCGTCGGCGCGGTCGGCTTCTCCACCCGGGAGAATAAGTTCTACGTTTTCAAGGCAAAGGCCGTGCTGGTCGGCATGGGCGGCGCCGTGCACGTCTTCCGGCCCCGTTCCACGGGCGAGGGCCTGGGCCGCTCCTGGTACCCGCCGTTCAACACCGGTTCCTCCGCCTACTTCACCATCAAGGCCGGCGCCGAGATGACCTGCCAGGAAGTGCGCTTCATCCCGGTGCGGTTTAAGGACGCCTACGGCCCCGTCGGCGCGTGGTTCCTGCTCTTTAAGTCCATTGCCACCAACGCCTTCGGGGAAGACTACATGGTCACCCACCCGGACGTCCTGGCGGAGTTTGCCCCCTACGGGCTGACCAAGCCGATTCCGGCCAACCTGCGCAACCACCTGGGCTTGATCGACGAAAGAGCCGGCAAGGGCCCGATTTACATGCAGACCGCGGACGCCATCCGGAGACTGGCGGATGCCTACCCGGACGAGAAACAGCGCAAGAAAAAGCTCAAGGAGCTGGAATCCGAGGCCTGGGAAGACTTCCTCGACATGACCATTTCGCAGGCCCTGCTGTGGGCGGCCACGAACATTTATCCCGAACAGAAACCGTCGGAAATCGCCGCCTGCGAGCCCTACTTCATCGGCTCCCACTCCGGCGCTTCCGGCGCCTGGGTCAGCGGCCCGGCGGACCTTGCCCCGGCGGAATACTTCTGGGGCTACGGCAATATGGCCACCGTCAAGGGTCTGTTCTGCGCCGGCGACGCTTCGGGCGCTTCCAGCCACAAGTTCTCCTCCGGCTCCTTCACCGAAGGCAGAATCGCCGCCAAGGAAGCCATCCGCTTCATCGTGGAAAACAACGTGGAGCCGAAGGTGGACATGGGCAAAGTGGAAGAGCTCAAAGCCGCCATCTTAAAGCCGCTGGACACCTTTGAGCAGTATAAGGGCCAGACCACCGATCCGAACGTCAACCCGAACTACATCCGGCCGATGCAGTTCATGTTCCGGCTGCAGAAGATCATGGACGAGTACGCCGGCGGCGTGTCCAAGTCCTTCACCACCAACAAGCACCTGCTGGAAAGGGGCATGGAGCTGCTCACCATGCTGAAAGAGGACTCGGCGAATCTGGCCGCGGAAAACCTCCACGAGCTGATGCGGTGCTGGGAGAACGTCCACCGCATGTGGCAGGCCGAAGCGCACATCCGGAGCGTCCTGTTCCGCGAAGAAACCCGGTGGCCCGGCTACTACATCCGCGCGGACTTCCCGAAGATGGACGAAGAGAACTGGAAGTGTTTCGTCAACTGCAAGTGGGATCCGAACAGCGGCCAGTGGGACGTCTTCAAACGGCCGATTATCTCCATCATCGACTAACGAAAATGTCGTCTGCGTGACAGACAGGTTCCATATTCGGTAGTAAAATGCTTCCACGGGTAAGAGCCGTGGCTGTTCGCGGCCACGGCTTACCCGTGTTTTTAAAAACTAATTGTGACGGTGATGAAAAAATGGGTAATCGCAGCATCCTGGTGGTTGGCGGGGGAATCAGCGGATTGACTGCCGCCGTCGAGGCTTCCGAAGCGGGCGCCGAGGTTTTTCTCGTGGAGAAGAAACCGTACCTGGGCGGCCGGGTGGCCCAGCTGAACCAGTATTTTCCCAAGCTGTGCCCCCCCAACTGCGGGCTGGAAATTAACTTCAAGAGAATAAAGCAAAATCCAAAAATACGCTTTTTTACCATGGCGGAAGTGGCCGAAGTGGCGGGCCGGGAAGGAGATTTTGAGGTCAAGGTCAAAGTCAACCCGCGCTACGTGAACGAAAACTGCACCGCTTGCGGGAAATGCGCGCCGGCGTGCCCGGTGGAAAGGCCCAACGATTTTAATTACGGGTTGGACAGCACAAAGGCGATTTATTTGCCCCACCTTTTTGCCTTTCCAATGAAGTACGCCATTGACGAGCGGGTATGTTTGAAAAACGAATGCGGCAAGTGCGTGGAGGCGTGCCCTTACAATGCCATTGACCTGAATATGGAGCCCAAAACCGTAACTTTGCAGGTGGGTTCCCTTGTCTGGGCGACCGGCTGGAATCCTTACGACGCTGCAAAGATCGCTTATTACGGTTTCGGCCGGTACCCCAACGTCATTACCAACGTGATAATGGAAAGGCTGGCGGCGCCCAACGGCCCCACGCAGGGGAAAATTTTGCGCCCTTCCGACGGCAAGCCGGTGGAAAAAGTGGCTTTCGTCCAGTGCGCCGGTTCCCGGGACGAAAACCACCTGCCTTACTGCTCCGGAGTATGCTGCCTGGCTTCTTTAAAGCAGGCCACCTACATTAAAGAACAGAACCCGGACGCGCAAATTTATATTTTCTTTATCGACATTCGCGCGCTGGGCAAGTTCGAAGACTTTTACGCGCAAGTGAAAGAGCTCGAAAACATCGCCCTGGTCAAAGGAAAGGCCGGCGATATTACGGAAGATCCCGAGACGAAGGATTTAATCGTGGTTGCCGAAGACCAGGTTTCCTTAAAGGTAATCAAGGAAAAATTCGACCTGGTCGTGCTGGCTACCGGCATGGCGCCGGCGACGCGAGACGAAAAAGCGCCCGTTGACCTGGTTTACGATGCGAATGGCTTTATTGTGAGCGAGCAAAATACGCCGGGTATTTACGGCGCCGGCTGTGTGGGCCGGCCCATGGATGTGGCGGCGTGCGTTCAGGACGCCACGGCGGCGGCGCTCAAGGCCATTCAATCTACGGTGGGGAGGTAATTGCGGTGGAGAAAAAGGTGGGCGTATACATCTGTACGGGCTGTGACATAGGAGAATCTTTGGACTGTGATGCGCTTTCGAAAGTGGCCGCAAGCGAGTACAAAGTACCCGTTTGCAAGTCCCATCCCTTCCTCTGCAGCGGCGAGGGGGTCGCTCTCATTAAAAACGACCTCGCCGGGGAAGGCGTGAACGCCATCGTTATTGCCGCCTGTTCACCGCGCGTTAACTACGACGTTTTCGACTTCCCGAACGTCTTTGTGGAGAGGGTCAACTTAAGGGAGCAGGGCGTCTGGTGCCATCCGGCAAACGACGAAGATACGCAAATGCTGGCTGAGGACAGCCTGCGCATGGGGATCGTCAAGGCCCAGCAGGCCGGCCTGCCGGAGCCTTTCCAGGCCGAGAACCTATCCAGGACCGTCCTGGTGGTGGGCGGCGGCCTGGCGGGCATCACCGCCGCCGCGGAAAGCGCCCGGGCGGGGTACCAGGCCGTTCTGGTGGAGAAAAAGGAATCCCTGGGCGGCTGGGCGGCCGGGCTGAAAAACGTGGTCGGCCTGCGCCCGCCTTACACGGAACTGGAAGATCTCGATCTTCCCGGGAGAATTAAAGAAGTCGAGGACAATCCCAGGATTACCGTTTATAAAAACGCGCAGATTGAAAAAATCGCCGGCGCCCCGGGGATGTTTGACGTGCAGATCAAGCAAAACGACAGCGTCGCTAACGAACGGGTGGGCGCCATCGTGCTGGCCGCCGGCGCCGTTGCCTACGACGCGACGAAGCTGGATAAACTGGGCTTCGGCAAGTACGCCAACGTAATTACCGGGGAGCAGCTGGAAGCAATGGCCGTACAGGGAGCAATCAAGCGCCCCTCCGACGGTAAACCGGTGGAAAGCGTGGCCTTTGTTTTATGCGCCGGCTCCCGGGACAAGGAGCATTTACCCTACTGTTCGGCCATCTGCTGCACGGAGTCGCTCAAGCAGGCGCTTTACGTGAAGGAGCAGAACCCGGAAGCGAAGGTGTACATCTTCTACAAGGACATGCGGGCGACCGGGAACTACGAACTCCTCTACCAGCGGGTGCAGAAAGAGGGGGCCATTTTCTTCCGGGGGGACGTTTTGGGCATCGGCGAAGTGGCGGACAGCCAGCTGGTAATTTCGGCCGAGGACGTCCTGGTGGGCGAAGGCATCAAAACGGAACCCATCGACCTGGTGGTTCTGGCCACCGGCATGGTTCCCGCCACCGCCATCGGGGAGAAGCTGGTCATTAAGGCGGAGGACGAGAAGGGGGCGCAGGAAGAAGCGCCGGCCGACGAGATCATCCGCTCCAATATCTTAAACCTGGAATACCGGCAGGGGCCGGAAGTCCCGCCCTTGAAATACGGTTTTGCCGATTCGCACTTTATCTGCTTCCCGTACGAAACGCGCCGGACGGGCATCTACGCCGCCGGGAGCGTCAGGGCGCCGATGGACATTCCCACCGCGATCAGAGACGCCACCGGGGCGGCCCTCAAGGCCATCCAGTGCGTGGAACTGACGGCCGCCGGTTCGGCGGTGCACCCGCGGGTTTGGGACCTGTCCTTCCCGGAATTCTTCATGCAGAGGTGCACCCAGTGCAAGCGCTGCACCGTGGAGTGCCCGTTCGGGGCCATTAACGAAGACGAAAAGTTCAATCCGCTGCCCAACCCCACGCGCTGCCGGCGGTGCGGCACCTGCATGGGGTCCTGTCCGGAGCGGATCATTTCCTTTAAGAATTATTCCGTGCCGATTATCGGAGGTATGCTGAAAGCCATCGAAGTGCCCGAAGAAGACGAGGAAAAGCCGCGCATCCTGGTTTTTGCCTGCGAAAACGACGCCTACCCGGCCCTGGATATGGCGGGCGTCAACCGCCTGAGCATCAGCCCCTGGGTGCGGATCATCCCGGTGCGCTGCCTGGGCTCCCTGAACCTGGTGTGGATCGCCGACGCCCTTTCCAAGGGCATTGACGGTATCCTCCTGTTGGGCTGCAAGCACGGTGACGATTACCAGTGCCACTTCGTCAAAGGCAGCGAGCTGGCCAACTACCGGCTGTCCAAGATCTCCGAGACGCTGAACCGCCTGGCGCTGGAAGCCGACCGGGTGCGCATGGAGCAGGTCAGCATCATGGACTACGACCGGATCCCGGGGATCATCGAAGAATTTGCCGGCAGGCTGGAGGAAGTCGGCCCCAACCCGTACAAAGGGTTTTAGTTAAGAAGGCACAAAGGGGCAAAGGCACTGAGGCACAAAGGGGGATAAATAAAAAAGGCACAGAGGCACAGAGGCACAGAGGCACAAAGGCACTAAGGCAAAGAGGCACAAAGGAGTTAAGGGATGAGGTGTGCCTGGTAACTCTGTGCCTATCCAAATACTTTGTGCCTTAGTGCCTGTTAAACTTTGTGTCTCTTTTAAAAAACCTTATGCCTTGGTGCCGTTGGCTTTCTGTCTTAAAAAACGCCGAAGGAGTATAAAACTTATGGAAGCAAAAGAACTGTCCATGGAAATGAAAGAATATATCGTTACGGCCGGGGCCGAAACCCTCGATTGGTGCATGCAGTGCGGGCTCTGCTCCGCCCTTTGCCCGTGGCGCCTGGTGCCCGGCCATTTAAGCGAGGCGTTTTCCATCCGGAAAATGCAGCGTCTGGGGCAGCTGGGGCTGGAAGGGTTCGATGCGGAAGACGTCCTTTTTGCCTGCACCACCTGCGGCATGTGCCAGGTCAACTGCCCCCGGCAGGTGAAGATTATCGACAACATCCGTTCCATGCGGAGCACCACGGTGGAAGCGGGCTTTGTGCCGACAAACCTGCGCTCCATCGTAGGCAGCCTGCACGCCAACGGCAACCCCTGGTCGGGAGCGCGGGAAAACCGCCACAGCTGGCAGAAGGACATCGCGGTGCCGGTCTTCACCCCGGATACCGAATATTTCCTGTTCGTTTGCTGCACTTCCTGCTACGATCCCCGCAGCCAGAAAATCGCCCGGAGCATTGTCGAGGCGCTCAAGAAGGCGGGGGTAAGCTTCGGCGTGATCGGCACCGAAGAAAGCTGCTGCGGTGAAACCGTGCGCAAGATCGGCGACGAGGAGTTGTTTAAAAAACTGGCCCAGGGGAATATTGAGCTGTTTGCCCGCAAAGGCGTGCGCAAAATCATCACCACTTCGCCGCATTGCCTGTATACTTTTAAAAACGAGTATCCCGAACTGGGCGGCCAGTTTGAGGTGGTTCATTACACGGAGCTGCTGGCCGGGTTGGTGCAGGAAGGCAGGTTGAAGTTGTCCCGGCCGCTGGGCAAGAAGGTGGCCTATCACGATCCCTGTTACCTGGGGCGCCACAACGGCATCTTCGCCGCCCCCCGCACCCTGCTGAGCGCCGTCCCGGAGGCGCAAACGATCGAACTGGACCGCTCCCGGGAAAGGAGCCTGTGCTGCGCCGGCGGCGGCGGCCGGCTGTGGGCGGAAGTTCCCCGGGGAGAAAGGTTCGGGGAATTGCGGGTTTTGGACGCCGAAGCAAAGCAGGCGGATATCCTGGCCACAGCCTGCCCCTACTGTATGATCATGCTGGAAGCCGACTGCCTGGCTTTAGATAAGCAGGAGAAGATAAAGATTATGGAGATTTCGGAACTCCTCAACGCCTGTTCGGAATAGAAAGGCACAAAGGCACAAAGGCACAGAGGCACAGAGGAAAAAAGGCACAGAGGGATAAAGACAAAAAGGCACCGAGGGAGAGGCAGCGGATGAAAGCGGGTGAAGCAGACAAACACCTTATACCCCGATGCAGTAAAAATTAATAATTCATAATCGCTTTGTGCCTTTGTGCCTGTGAACTTTGTGCCTCTTAAAAAACTCTGCGCTTAATCTGTTCATGGAGGGAGACTAATTGGTCACCGTTAATCCGCGCTTTCCCGAGAAACTAAAAAAGTTCGGCGGTGAGACCGCCACCGAATGTTTCAACTGCGGAACCTGTACGGCCGTCTGCCCGCTGGTGGAAGAGCAGACGCTTTTCCCGCGCAAAATGATCCGCTGCATCCAGTTGGGTCTGGAGGAGAAAGTAAAGCACTCGGTAGAGCCGTGGCTTTGCTATTACTGCGGGGAATGCCAGCAATACTGCCCCCGGAAGGCCAACCCGGGCGAACTGATGATGGCTTTGCGCCGGTACCTGACTTCCATCTACGACTGGACCGGCCTGTCCCGGAAGCTTTATACTTCCAAGGCCTGGGAGGTAATCGCCATCATTGTCCTCTTTTTCGCCACTTTGGGCGTAGTTGCCCTTTTGCACGGGCCCGTGGTAACCACCCACACGGAGCTGGAGACCTTCGCTCCCCGGCACATCGTCGACCCGGCCGGCTGGCTTTTCGGCGGGGTCCTGTCCGTAATTCTGCTCATCAACATTTACCGCATGTACAGGCTGGTGATGACCGGCGGGGAAAGGGTGACGATTCCTTTGTCCCTTTACGTAAAGGAAATTTTCACCCTGGCGCTGCACTTTTTCACCCAGCGGCGATTTTTGGACTGCAAGAGCAAGCGCACAAACAGGTGGCTTAAGCACTGGCTTTTAATGACCGGTTACGCGGCGGCCTTTATCCTGGTGAACGCCCTGTCCAAGTGGTTCCTGACCAACGAATTTCTGTCCGTCTTCCATCCCGCCAGGCTGCTCGGGTACTACGCCACCATTGCCATGTTGTACGTGACTACGGACGCCATCATCGGCCGGCTGCGGAAAACCGACCCGGTTCACCAGTATTCCCATTCCACGGACTGGATGTTTTTGATCCTGCTCTGGCTGACGGTCTTTACGGGGCTGCTGACGCACGTCTTTAAATACCTGGACCTGCCCCTGCCGACCTATTATACTTTTGCCATCCATCTCGGCTTTACGGTGCCCCTGCTGGGCCTGGAAGTGCCCTTTACCAAGTGGTCGCACCTGGCCTACCGGCCTTTTGCCCTCTACTTCCTCCGGTTAAAGGAAAGCGCCCTGCAGGCGCAGCGGGCCAAAACGCAACTTGGCCAGGCGGCAGTTCGCGGGTAGCGAGGAGAGGAGCAGTAACTTTGCTTTGCCGGGAGATCTCGCTTCCCGAATGGGGGAGGGGGGTCTCCCCTTTTCTTTGCTTTCTTGAAAAAGTTTTTTAAGCGGGGTTGCCAAGTAGGGCCGGCATGATTTACAATTAGGCTAGTCTTTAACCCCCTTTAGGTGAATTGAAGGAGGATTTTGACTAATGATAATTGGTTTAATAATTATTCTGGTTCTGGTCCTGGCCCTCCCGTTTCTGATCAAACAAGTCGAGCACAACCTGGAGCCTTTTCTCTTTGTCATGGGCCTGGCGGCGACCATCGTTTCCGGCGTGCTGGGCAAAGAGCTGATCGTTGAAATTCTGGAAAACCATTTCATGTACATGATCACCGGCGCCGTGCTGATTGCCGGGCTGTTGTTTAAATTCTTGAAAAACAGGGTGAAGGACGGCGTTGACGCCATCCTGCGGTACGTCCCCCTCAAAGTTTTTATCTTTTTAATCACCGTTATCCTGGGTTTGTTGTCCAGCGTGATTACGGCGATCATCGCTTCCCTGGTGCTGGTGGAGATAATCAGCGTCCTGCCGCTCTCCCGCAAAGACAAGGTCAACCTCGACATCATTGCCTGCTTTTCCATCGGCCTCGGCGCCGTGCTTACGCCCATCGGAGAACCGCTTTCCACCATTACAGTATCGAAACTAAACGCCGGTTTCTGGTACCTTTTAGCGGAAGTTGGCTGGTTTATTATCCCCGGCGTTCTGGCTACCGGCCTGTTTGGCGCTTACTACGTGAAGGGTAAGCGGCTGGCGGAAGGCGGGGCTGTTGCCGATCCCCCCGCCCGGGCGGAAAGAGTCCGGGTGAACGCCGGTATTGCCGGTAAGGGAGAAGGGGATGAGGAAAAGGCGGCGAGCCGGGCCATGGCGGTTACCGAGACGGCGGCCGCCGAAGCGGCAATGGTGGTTGAAGAAACGCTGGAGGAAGAGTCGTATCAAGGGGTATTTATCCGGGCGGTGAAGATCCTGGTCTTCGTAATGGCTTTGGAATTGCTGGGCGCCGGCTTCAAGCCCGTCATCGACACCTACGTGATCTACTTCGACAGCCGCCTCCTTTACTGGGTGAACATGATTTCCGCCATTTTGGACAACGCCACCCTGGCGGCGGCGGAAATCAGCCCGAAAATGACTTCCCAGCAGATCCAGGCGATCCTGATGGGGCTGTTGATCAGCGGCGGAATGCTCATCCCCGGCAACATCCCCAACATCGTTTCCGCCGGCAAGCTCAAGATCGGCAGCCGGGAATGGGCCCGCCTGGGGGTGCCCTTCGGGCTGGCTTTGATGATCGTTTACTTTGTTATCCTTTTTATAGTGCTTTAAATTTTTCTTCTCCTCCTCTGGAAACGGGCGTCGTCTTTTGATAAAATAGAGCAGGTGACGGATCGGGCGCCGGAAGCAAGCTACGGGTGGTGTAAAAATGGCTAACGTTAGACGCACTCTGGTTTTCGTTGCGATTGCCGCTTTTATAGCGGGAATAATGTTCGCCGGCGGGTGCCTGCTGGTCAACGATCTTGCTCCCAAAGCGGGCAAAGCGCCGGGCTCCGGGAGCGGCCTGACGGCCCGCGCGGCGGATGGCCTGCCGGGGGTCGGACCCGATACAGTGGCCAATATTGTCAACCAGGCCGGACCTGCCGTGGTGAAAATTGATACGGTTGCCATGCGGGGGGGAGGGGTAGATCCCTTTTTCAACGATCCTTTCTTCCGGCAGTTTTTCGGCAGTCCCTTCGGCTTTCGGGTCCCGCCGCGGGAAGAACACGGTCTGGGTTCCGGTTTTATCATTTCTGAAGACGGATACGTCTTGACCAATGAACACGTGATTAACGGGGCCACCAGGATCACGGTGACCATCCAGGGTTTTGCCGAGCCTCTTCCCGCGCAGGTCGTGGGCGCGGACTACGACCTGGACCTGGCGGTGCTCAAGGTGGACGCCGGGCGCGCTTTGCCGGTCTTGAAACTGGGCGATTCCGATAAAATAAAGGTGGGCAACTGGGTAATCGCCATCGGCAACCCGTTCGGCCTGGACCATACCGTGACCGTCGGGGTGATCAGCGCAAAAGGCCGGCCGGTGCAGGTGGAGAACCGCAGCTACAAAAACCTGCTGCAGACGGACGCTTCGATCAACCCCGGCAACAGCGGCGGGCCGCTTTTAAACCTGGCCGGCGAGGTGGTGGGCATTAACACGGCGGTGGCCCAGGCGCAGGGGATCGGTTTTGCCATCCCGGCCGGCACGGTGAAAGAAGTGCTTGACGAGTTAATTAACAAAGGGAAAGTAGTCCGCCCCTGGCTGGGCGTCCAGCTGCACCCCCTCAATGAAGACCTGGCCCGGTACCTGGGCTTAAAGAGTACCGAAGGAGCCCTGGTGGTGGGCGTGGTGCCGGGCAGCCCCGCCGAGCGGGCCGGCCTGGAGCAGGGGGACGTGATCGTGCAGTGGGACGGCAAAAAGGTTGCCAGTGTGGACGACTTGATTGAATTAATCCGGCAGACCGGGATCGGCCAAAAAGTAGTCGCCGTTCTCTACCGCGGCGGAAGGCTCCTCTCGGTTTCCATCGTAGTTACGGAGAAACCGGGACAGTTAAGGTAGGGAAGATGAGGGGAAAAGGCACAAAGGCACAGAGGCACAAAGAGAAAAATATCGGCGACCAGGAATATTAACTTTGTGCCTTTGTGCCTGTTGCCTTTGTGCCTGCAATTCCCTGTGTCCGCTGCGGCTTTCTTCCCTATGACCGTTTCCTTACGCGTTTTCCATCAAGTGCTTCAGTTCGTACTTTAAGAGCTTGCCGGACGAGGTCTTGGGTATTTCGTCTACAAAGTGGATGTAGCGCGGGATTTTGTAGCGGGCCAGCTTATCCCGGCAGTATTCCCGCAGTTCCTCGGGATCCATTTTTTCTCCTTCCCGCAAAAGGACGATGGCCATCACTTCTTCCCCCCACACCGGGTCGGGGACGCCGACGACCGCCACGTCAAAAACCTTGGGGTGGCTGTAAAGTACGTCTTCCACTTCCCGCGGGTGGACGTTTAAGCCGCCCCGGATGATCAGGTCCTTCTTGCGGTCGATGATGAAAACGTAGCCGTCGCCGTCCCGGTAAGCCAGGTCATCCGTGTGAAACCACCCGTTGCGCATCGCCCAGCCGGTTTCTTCGGGGCGGTTGTAGTAGCCCTTCATGACATTCGGGCCCCGCACCACAATCTCTCCCACCTGGCCCACGGGCACTTCCTTATCTTCGTAATCGACAATCTTTACCTCCACGCCCGGGATGGGCGGTCCTACCGAACCCGGCTTTTTCAGGCCGTCAACCGGGTTTGAACAAACCACCGGGGACGTTTCCGTCAGGCCGTACCCCTCCGTGATTTGGAAGCCGAACTTTTCCTCGAATTCGGAAAAGATTTCCGGGGGCAGGGGGGCCGCGCCCGTATAGGCCACGCGCCAGGAACTGGTGTCGAACCTGGCGCGGTCCGGGTAGTTGATCAGCAAAGCATACATGGTCGGCGGGCCGTAGAAGAAGGTGATTTTTTCGTCCTGGATGGAGCGCAAAACGGCTTCCGGACCTTTCCAGCCGTCGTGGACGACCAGGGTGGCGCCGGTCACCAGGGAAGCGTTCATTACGCACGTCTGGGCGGCCGCGTGGTAAACGGGGGCGACCAGCAGGGAGCGGTCTTCCGGGTTCAGGCCGCAAAATTCGGCAAAAGTAATTGCGTTGCTGGATAAATTATAATTGGTCAGCATGACTCCTTTCGGGGCGCCGGCGGTGCTGCCGGGGGTGTAGAGCAGTGCTGCCACCTCGTCTCTTCCGTAATGCCCCGAAAAATTAAAGACGGGGTCGCCGCCGGCCAGGATCGTTTCAAAAGAATGAAAACCCGAATTTTGGCCCCGAATAACGATTATTTCCCGGGGGATGCCGGTTTGTTCTTTGATCCGGGCAAATAAGGGAGCGGCCGCGAGATCGGTGATGACGGCCGCCGGCGAAGCGTCCTTGACGATGGCGCTGAACTCGTTAAAAGTATACTGCGGATTAACGGGAACCAAAACGCCCTTTAGCTGCATAATGGCAAAATAAGAGATAATAAATTCCGGGCAATTGCCCAGGGCAATCAGTATGCGCTCCCCTTGCGCTAGCCCTAGCTTCGTAAAACCGTTGGCGAACTGGTTGATCCGGCTGAGCAGCTGGCTGTATTTGAGCCGCTGCTGGTGGTATACCACCGCCTCGTGATCAGGATAGAGACGGCCAACCTCTGCAAGTCTCAAGGGCAAATTCATTTTTAAAACCTCCTTGATCTGCCCGGGGCGATTTGTTTAATTATAAGGAATTCTCTACGTTTTAATAAATTCCTTCTTGACAAAATAATTAGTGCTTTTCCGGCCCGTTCAGATAGCGCCTGAACAATTCTGCTTTGCTCATCACCAGCAGCTTTGGTTTTAGTTTTTTCCGGTGCCTGGTCACGCGCGCTTTGCCTGCCGGGTGGAAAATGGCCAGCAGCAGGCTTTCGTACCAGCCGGCCAGGCGGGATAGCAACGGGGAAACTGCGAAGGCGCTAAAGCCCACCAGCCGGCTGCCGCGGTGCAGGATGCTGACTCCGGCAATGGCCTTGATATCCCGGTAGCGGGGATTTTCGGCCAGCCGGCGGGCCAGCGCGGCCAGCGCCTGCTGCGCCGCTTTTTTGGCCGCGAAGGCCATTTGGGCGGGGTCGGCGCCGGCGTTGATTTCCTGCAGCATTTCGTTGTGCACGTGCAGCTCCCCGATGAGATCCCCGCGGCGCAAAACTGTTCCGTCCGGCAGCGCCAGCGTTTTTCCCCTGTACTTCCTTAAGGCCACGCGAAACATGGTGGGTTTGCCGCCGTCGAGAACGTCTTCGATGCGCAACAGGTAAAGGATAAGCCTTTCCCACTTTTGCCAGAGCCTGGCAAACAAACTTTTTCCGGACATTGGCGCGCTGAGAAGTTCTTTTAGTGGTGTTATTTCCAGATTGCGTTTTTTTAATTCAGCCAAAATCGCCGGCAGGGCGCTCAACATTTTTCCCGGCCCCCCCCGTGCCGTAAAGGGGACATCGTCGCTGTCGTGAAAAATGAGGATCGCGCCGTCTTTAACGCGGGACAGCACCTTTCCGGCGATGGATTCGGGAGTGGCGTTCCGCCCCCAGTCCCAGCTCATAAAAGACCACAACACCACCTGTTGTCTGTGCAGGCGCCCGAGGAAAAGCGAGTACAGGTTGAACAATCCCCAGGGGGGGCGGTACAGCCCGGGGGGCTGGCCGGTTATCGCGGAGATGACCGCCGCCGCCTTTTGCACTTCCCGCCGGATCCCGCGCGGCCCCAGCAGCCAGGAAATGTGGTGATTGTAGCCGTGGCTGGCCACTTCGTGCCCTTCTTTGTGGATGCGGGCCACCAGTTCGGGATGCGCCTTTGCTTTCCTGCCCAGGACGAAAAAGCAGGCCTTCGCCTCGAATTCTTTGAGGATGTTTAAAACCTGGGGGGTGTACCGGGGATCGGGGCCGTCGTCGAAAGTAAGCGCCACCCGGCCGGAGCCGGCCGGAACCCTGCTTTTCGCCCCGAAATGAAAAAGCCTGGCCAGGGCCGTGGGGATCAGGGCGTAGATGCTTAAGAAGAAGGCCAGCGTTTTAAACATTGTTTCGGCCATGCGGTTTCCCCCCAGGAAAATACCTTATTAGACCTCCATGCTACTTTCGTGGGACCAACAGAGAACGAAAATGGGCGGCCCGCCGTTCGATTTGCCAGGAGCGACCCGGCACTCACCGGTAATCAGGTTACTTCGACATCAGGCAGGACGATCTGGAACAGTAGGGCATTCAAGAACGAACTACCAGTGAGTGCCGGGCTAAAGGCGCCGGTAACGAGACATCCGGCACTCACTGGCTGTCAGGTTGCTTCGTTGTCGGCCGGTGCCGTTTGAGACAGTAGAACAATAAGCATACTGAGTGCCGGTGAGTGCCGGACAGGTGAGGTAAGCGAACCAGCAGCGCAATTGAGAAGTGGGATGTGAGAAGTTGGAAGTGGGAATTTTAAAATCTCACCTCTCACCTCCCGCCTCTCACTTCTCAATTGCCAGGTTCGCTCCGAACCAAGCCCCGGCACTCAGCTTCGTGCTAGCGCTTCAGTCTTGCACCAAACCTTCTGGAAAGGCTGAGTGCCGGGTCGGCCCGAAGCGTTGGCGCGACGGCAAACGAACGGCAGGCGAAAGCCTGTTTTCAGGTAGTTCCTTAATTTTTTACTCCTTCGCCAGCACCTTTTCCAGCGGGTAGAAAAGGTAGAAGAAGGAGGCGATCAGCAGTACGCCCGTGGTCGTCAACAAAGTCGCCGGCATCCCGATTAACCTGGCGACCACGCTGCCCAGGGCCGGCCCGACGGTGATCCCCAAACCCTCGATCGTGGCGAATACCCCCCACCCCATGGCCTGGCTGTCCGGCGGGATGATTTTGGCCAGCAGGGAATTCCAGGCCGGCAGGATCATGGCGTAGGAAAAGCCCAACAGAACCGCCAGCAAAAACGCTCCGGCCGCCCCGCTGCTGTAGATCAGGCAGCCTAAAAGCAGACTGCTTAAGCCGAAGCCGGCGCCGAGCAGGAACTTGAGCGCCACCCGGTCGGCCAGGTACCCCATGGGCAGCAGCGAAACCACCGCCGTAACCCCCCCGGCGGTGAGCAGCAGGCCGTACTGGTTGTGGTTTAAGTGCAGGTAATGCTGGACAAACAGAGGCAGGACGGGCAGGAGTAAACCGGCGGCCAGGGTTTGCAGGAACATTCCCGGGAACAGGATGTTGATCGTTATTTTATTGGTCACCATGTATTTTAAAGCCTTGAGAATGTTAGCTGAGCCGGGGTCCGGGGTTGTTCCGGGCGCGGGTTTGTTTTTCTCCGTTGAAAACCAGGCGAAAATCAGGGAAAGAGTCCATAAGGCAATCACCACCCAGAAAACCGCGTCGTAATTTCTGGCCATGATAAAATTGACGCTGACCATGCCGCTGCCCGCGCCGGCCAGCCAGGTGGCAAAGACCATGCTGATGCGGGTGGCCCGGTTGGGCGTTCCGACCGGCGCCACCATGCTCATTACCCCCAGCCACAAGGGGGAAAAGCCCAGGCCGAATAACCCGGCCGCGGCGATCATCAGCGGCGCAACGGGCCAGCTTTTGAAAACCAGCAGGGAAACAAAAGACAAAAGCAGGCCGCCGACCAGGATCGGCCTGCCCAGGCGGTCGAATTCCCAGCCGGCGATGGTTTTGAAAATAGTTTCCGTCAGGTAGTGAGCGGATACCGCAAAACCCACGACGGTAATCGAGAACCCCAGGTAATTCACAACCCAAAATGGCAAAAAAGTAAAGAAAAAGGCCCCCCTGGCGAATTCTGTTATAAAGAGAAGAAATAATAAACCTGCTTCCCTGCGCCCGACGGCAAAGAACGGCAACGAGACAACAGCCTCCAACATTCTTTTGGTGAATATTATACTGTAAATCTGCTGAATTGGGAAGTTTGGCGTGAAAAGAGATGATGGGCGCGCAAGGGGTAAAGACGCAAGGGGCAAAGGGACACAGGCACAATAAATTTGGAAGTAGGAGGTTGGAAGCCGGAGGTCGGATCATGGAATTCGCTTTCAGGTGAATTTCTTCTAATCCAACTTCTAACTTCCAACTTCCAACCTCCAAAATTGTGCCTTTGTGCCTCCAGAACGCAGTGCCTTTCAAGAACTTTGTGCCTTTGCTTTAGCGCTTGCGTTTTACGGCCAGCAGGTAGATTTCTTCCCCTTCCCCCGGGTTTAAATTTTTTTCCGCTTCTTTCAGCCGCGCCAGTTGGGCGTCGGTTAATCTGGCGACCTCGAATTCCTGGTTATTTATTTCCAGCATGAAAAAAATCAGCCCCCTTTTTTAATTTTATTTTGCCCGCGGCAAAAAAAATTACACATATTGATTGTCCCGCTGCAGATCAGATATAATCTTTTTTGTAGCTTTGCTATTTTCAATGGGATAGACGACCGGGGAATATTTGCTTTGTGCCTTTGTGCCTGTTGCCTCTGTGCCTCTATTTTCTGAGGAGTTCCCCATGAGAACATTCGTTCTCTCCATTAACAATGAAAATAGAGGCACTAAGGCACAAAGGCACTAAGGCACAAAGAGATATGGATAGACGACCGGGGAATATTTGCTTTGTGCCTTTGTGCCTGTTGCCTCTGTGCCTCTATTTTCAAGGGAGGAATTATGTCCAGAATAGGGACGGGCCTTGTTGTTTTGCTGTTGCTGCTTTTTTCCCCAAAAGCACTCGCCGGGGAAATTGCCCCCGGAAGCACTGCTCCGTGCCCGGCCGGCGAGGCGGTAGTATTGATGGACGCCCGCAACGGCCAGGTCCTTTACCAGAAAAATATGCACAGGCGGATGTATCCGGCCAGCACGACGAAAATATTGACGGCCGCGCTGGCGCTGGAAAAAGGGGACCTTGACGAGGTGGTCGCCGTACCCGAAGAAGCCGCCCGGGCAGGCGGTTCGGCCATCGGCTTGCAGGCGGGGGAGCACCTTAGCTTACGCGATTTGCTTTACGCTTTACTGCTGGCTTCCGCAAACGACGCGGCCGTGACGGTGGCGGAATACCTGGCCGGGTCGGTGGAAAGCTTTGCCGTGCTGATGAATCAAGAAGCAAAATCCCTGGGAGCCCTTGAGAGCCACTTCACCAACCCGCACGGTTTACCGGACCCCGCTCATTATACCACCGCCTACGACCTTGCCCTGATTGCGCGTCACGCCATGCAAAACCCTGCTTTTCGAGAAATCGTCAAAACCCGGTTGAAGGTAATCAGCCGCCCGGAGGCGGACCGCTCCAAAGGGCCCCCGCAGGAGCACCTGTGGAACCATAACCGGCTGCTGGAGCGCTACCGGGACGCCACCGGGGTAAAAACGGGGTATACCGTGGAAGCCGGGCAGTGCCTGGTGGCCGCCGCCCAAAGAGAAGGCCGGGAATTGATCGCGGTGGTTTTAAACAGCCAGGGAGAAGCGGTCTACGAAGATGCGAAGCAGGTGCTTGACTACGGATTTAATAATTTTTTGCCCTCGCTGATCGTGAAAAAGGGAGAAAGAATTGCTTCGGTGGAAGTTGCCGGCGGGGAACCGGCGGAGGTGGATTTGTTAACCGGTGAAGATTTCTGGTACGACTTCCCCCTGGGAAGCGCCCCGAATTTAACCCGCCGCCTGCAGCTCGCCCATAAAATCCAGGCGCCGCTGGCGGCGGGGCAGAAGGTGGGGGAGCTGGTCATTTACTATCAGGAACGCAAGGTCGGCGCGGTGGACCTGGTTGCCGCCCGGGCCGTGGAAAGAGTTCCCGGCAGATCCTGGCTGTACTGGCTGGCGGGAGTCGCGCTTTTGGTTTTTTACCTGGGGACGAGGAGGGCAAACCGGCGCAGATATAAAAAGTTCCGGCGTTTTAAACATAATTAAGCCGAAGCAATGAACACCGAACAATGCTCACGATCTGCGGCGCCGGGGGGTTAACTGTCGATTTTTGTTTCCTCTCCTAAGGATTGCATCCGCCGCGGGATTGGTTTATAATGAACGAAAGGGAAATTCCAATCCAATCATTGCGGGTGCACCGGGATGAAAAAAGTAATCAATGACGTGGAAGAAAAACTGCGCACCAAAGATTATAAATTAACTTCCCGCCGCGAAAACATTCTCCAGGTTCTCATCGAAAATCAAGATAAGCACTTGAGCGCGGAGGAAATATACTACCTGGTGAAAAAAAGGGCTCCCGACGTAGGTCTGGCCACCGTCTACCGCACCCTGGAGCTTTTTTCGGATTTTGCAATCATCCACAGTATCGATTTTGGCGACGGACGCAAACGGTACGAACTGATCCAGGCGGAAGAGGATGCGCATCACCACCACCATTTAATTTGCCTCCGTTGCGGTACAATCCAGGAAGTAACCGAAGATCTCCTTGAAGATCTGGAAAAACGGGTAACCCGGCTGTACAATTTTTCCATCACCAACCACCAGTTGAAAATTTTTGGTTATTGCCAGGGTTGCCGGAAGGGAAGCGGTTAATTCAAGGGGGAAGGAGGGCTTGGCGATGCCGACCGGGGAAGCGGAGTTGCCCGCCGTATACCACGAGAATGTTTTATGCCTGATGGTGCAAGAACCAACCGTGGTTTTTGCCTACTGGGACCTGTCGTTCGGGCATATTCAGGCCGTCCGTGAGCACAAAGATCTCCTCCTTTGTCTGTATAAAAGTAATCAACTAATTCACAAGATAAACTTACCCCCCTTTACTAACAACTGGTATTTCCGCAATGTGGAGCCGGGCTCCGAATATTTTTGCGAATTGGGGTTCCGGGATGCCGGCGGAACGTTCTTTCCGCTGCTGCGTTCCAACCGGGTAAATACGCCCGGCCTTGCTCCGGCTGAAGAAGAAAGTGCCGAAGCCGCCCGGGTGACCGTGCCGGACCTGGCCGCGCCGTTGTCCGGGCAGGAAAAGAGTTATCAGGTTGCGGATCTTTTTGACGCGCTGGCCTTTTACATGGGCTTTCAGCCGGATAAGTAATCCTTTCAATTAAGAAAGGAGAGCGCTGATGGCGGACGGTTACCTGGCGATCATCCTGCACGCCCACCTGCCCTATCTGCGCCACCCGGAGGGCAAAGAACACCTGGAGGAGCGCTGGCTTTTCGAATCCATTACCGAATGTTATATTCCCCTGCTCAAGGTGCTCGAAAATCTATCCAGAGACGGCGTCGACTTCCGGTTGACCGTCTCGCTTTCGCCCCCGTTGATGGCCATGCTCACCGATTCCGTTTTAATGCGCCGCTACGCAAATTACCTTGATTTGTTGCTGGAACTGGGCGAAAAGGAAGTGCGCCGCACCGCCGGGCACCCGGAGTTCGGGCCCCTGGCGGCGTTTTACCGGGAAAATTTGCTGCGGGTAAAAAAGGCCTGCGCGCAAGACTACGGTTGGAATATCTTAAACGGTTTTAAGTTTTTGCAGGCTTCCGGGAAGGTTGAGCTGATCACCACCGCGGCCACGCACGGCTACCTGCCTTTGATGTGCACGGAGGAAGCCAGGCGCGCGCAAATCGGGGTGGCCGTCGACGCGTTTACCGGCTGCTTCGGCTTTTCCCCGCGGGGCTTCTGGCTGCCGGAGTGCGGCTACGTTCCCGGCGTGGAAGACCTGCTCAAGGAAAGAAAACTCGCCTATTTCTTCGTGGACGCCCATTGTTTTCTGTACGCGCGCCCGAAAGTGCGCTCCGGCGTTTACGCGCCCGTGGCCTGCCGGAACAAGGTGGCCGCCTTCGCCCGGGACCCCCAGAGTTCCCGCCAGGTGTGGGACAGGCATGCGGGCTACCCCGGCGACTTTCATTACCGCGAGTTTTACCGGGATATCGGCTACGATCTCGATCTGGATTACCTGCGTCCATACCTGCCCGGCAGCGGCATCCGGGTGGATACGGGGTTTAAATATTACCGGATTACCGGGGAAGGTTCCCTGGCCCAAAAAGCGCCCTACGTGCCGGAGGAGGCCCGCGCCAGAGCCGCCGGGCACGCCGGCGATTTTCTTTACCGGCGCGTCGAGCAGGTCGCCCGGCTTAAAAAGCAAATGCGCCGCCCGCCCCTGATCGTCGCCCCCTACGATGCGGAGCTTTTCGGCCACTGGTGGTACGAGGGCCCCCAGTGGCTCGAGTTCCTCTGCCGGAAAATCCAGGAGCAGAACGTCATCCGGATGGTCACCCCGGCGGAATACCTGCAACTTTACCCGGAACTGCCGACCGCTGAATTGTCCGCGGGCAGCTGGGGCGAAGGGGGCTACAACCTGGTCTGGCTGAACGAAGCCAACGACTGGCTCTACCGCCACCTGCACCGGGCGGAAAATAAAATGGGCGAACTGGCCGACCTGGCGGACGGCGCCGGCGGGCTGGAAAAAAGGGCTTTAAACCAGGCGGCGCGGGAGCTTTTGCTGGCCCAGAGCAGCGACTGGGCTTTTATCATGCGGGCCGGCACCGCCGTCGGGTACGCCAAGCGGAGGTTTAAAAGCCACCTCCAAAACTTTAACACGCTGGCCGAGCAGCTGGAAAAAAAGCAGGTGGCGGAGGAATTCCTGGCCGGGCTGGAGCAGCTTAACGCCGTTTTCCCCGCCCTTGATTACCGGATCTACAGCCGCCACGCCCGGGCAGGGCTGAAAAACTTGTCCGGCGGCCGGCTGCGGACGGCCGGAGCGCGCTACCGGGTAATGCTGCTCTCCTGGGAGTATCCCCCGGTAACCGTCGGCGGGTTGGCCCGCCACGTTCACGACCTGGCCCACGCCCTGGCGGGGCACGGGGACGAAGTGCACGTGCTCACCTGCCCGGCACCCGCTTTAGGGACGGATTATTTCGACCGGGGTGTGCGCGTCCACCGGGTTAAACAGGAGGAAATAACGGCGGACGACTTCTTCACCTGGGTGGAACAATTGAATCGCGCCCTGTTCGCGTTAGGCCGGCGGGTCGCCGCCCTGTACGGACCCTTTGACCTCATCCACGGGCACGACTGGCTGATCGAGTACGCCGCCCGGGGGTTGCGGGAGCTTTTGCGGATTCCGCTGCTGGCCACCATCCACGCCACCGAGCACGGCCGCAACCAGGGTATTTATACCGAGCTGCAGCGCCGGATTCACTGGCGGGAAGGGCAGCTGGCCAACGAAGCCGACCTGGTGATTACCTGCAGCAACTACATGGCCGAAGAGGTAAAAAATCTTTTCGGCGTCCCGCCGGAGCGGCTGCGCGTCATTCCCAACGGGGTCGACCCGGAAAACCTCGCTCAGAAAAGGGAAAACGAGCTGGACTGCCGGGTGAAAAGGCAGCGCACCGAAGAGCCCCTGATTTTATTTTTCGGCCGGCTGGTGCCGGAAAAAGGGGTGCAGGTCCTGCTGGGGGCGCTCCCCGCCGTGGCCGCGCGCGTTCCCGGAGCGCGTTTGCTGGTCGCCGGGCGGGGGCCTTACGAGGACTATTTGCGCGGCCTGGCCGGCCGGCTGGGCGTGGGCGAAAGGGTGCGCTTCGTCGGCTACGTCGACGACCAGGGCCGCAACCGGCTCCTGGAACGGGGCTGGGCGGCCGCCTTCCCCAGCCTTTATGAACCTTTCGGGATCGTTGCCCTGGAAGCCATGGCGGCCGGCGTGCCGGTGGTGGTATCCGACACGGGGGGCTTGAGCGATATCGTGGAACACGGCGTGGACGGCTACAAAGTGCCGCCGGGCAGGGAGGACATGCTGGCTTTTTATTTAAGCGAATTGCTGGTTAACCACCTGCTGGCGGACGAACTTTGCCGCCGGGCCTGGCGCAAGATCCTCACCCTGTACGACTGGCGCTACATCGCCGCCGCCACCCGGGAAGTTTACGGGGAGCTGGTAAGCTGAAGAAACAAAAGGCACAAAGGAAAAAGGCACAGAGGCACAAAGAAATAAAGGTATAGACGACCAGGAAAAGGCCTAAGGCAGGCATATTTCCCTTTGTGCCTTTGTGCCTGTTGCCTCTGTGCCTCTATTTTCTGAGGAGTAAACATATGCCCCGACCGATTGTCTTAGGGAACGGCGCCATCCTCGTCGCCTTCGATGAAAACCTGGTCATGCGCGATTTTTATTACCCCTACGTCGGCCAGTGGAACCACATCATGGCCCACAAAAACAACCTGGGTTTCTGGACCGAAGGGAAATTCGCCTGGCTCGACGACCCAGGCTGGGAGCGCGCCTTAAGCTACCTGGAGGATTCCCTGGTGGCCCGCTCGCGGGCTGTTCACCGGGGGCTGGCGCTCGCCATCGAAAGCACCGACACCGTTCATTACCGGGACAATATTTACCTCAAGCGTTTGCAGGTCAAAAACCTGTCCGCCCGGGAAAGAGAAGTGCGGGTCTTTTTTACCCAGGACTTTTCCATCGACGAAACCGAAGTGGGGGACACGGCGCTCTACGACCCGCAACTGCACACCATCTATCATTACAAAAAGAACCGCTATTTTATGATCAACGGATTTTGCGGCACCGAACGCTTTTATCAGTACGCTACCGGAACCAAGCGCTTCGGCGGAGCGGAGGGAACCTGGCGGGACGCCGAAGACGGCTTCTTAAGCGGCAACCCCATCGCCCAGGGATCGGTGGACAGCGCTATTTCCTTCCGGGTTGCTTTAAGCCCCGGCGGAGAACAGACCATCTATTACTGGATCGTTGCCGGGCGGAATTTCCAGGAGGTGCGGGCGCTGAACAACTACGTCTGGAGTAAGGGCGCCCAGCACATCCTCGACAAGATCCGGGTATACTGGCGCAACTGGCTGGAGCAGGGGCGCCGCCACTTCGCCGACCTGCCGGAAAAGGTGGCGGACGTATACAAGCTCAGCCTGCTGGTGATCCGGGCCCACTTCGACAGGCACGGCGCCGTGATTGCCGCCGCGGACAGCGACATCATGCAGACCAACCGGGACCACTACTGCTACCTGTGGCCCAGGGACGGCGCCCTGATTATCTGCGCTTTAATCAGGGCGGGTTACCTTGAGCCGGCGAAAAAATTTTTTGCCTTTTGCGCCAACGCCCTCACGGAAGGCGGGTATTTGCTGCATAAATACAACCCCGACGGCACCCTGGGCTCGAGCTGGCACCCCTGGCTCAGCGCCCGGCAGCTGCCCATTCAGGAGGACGAAACCGCCCTCGTCCTGTACGCCTTCTGGCAATACTACGAATATTGCAAGGATCTGGAAACAGCCGGTGAATATTTCCGCACCCTGGTCAGGCCGGCGGCCGATTTTCTGGCCGGCTACTTTGACCCCGGCCTGGAGCTGCCCCTGGAAAGCTACGACCTCTGGGAGGAAAGGCGCGGCATTTTTACCTTTACGGCGGCCGCGGTTTGGGCCGGCCTGGAGGCCGCCGCCCGGATAGCCGATTTATTTGCGGAAAAAGAAAGCGCCCAACTGTACCGGGAAAGATCCGCGCAAATCAAAAGAGGAATCGCCGCCCACCTTTTCGATCCCGTTTTGGGCAGATTTATCCGCGGGCTGGTGCGGGACGGGGAGGGCAATTTCCGGAAAGAAATCACGCTGGAAAGCAGTATTATGGGTTTGTATCTTTTCAACGTGTGGCCGGTTGACGATCCCCGTTTGGTCGGGACAATGCAAGCCATCGAAGAAGGGCTCTGGGTAAAAACCCACGTCGGCGGGGTGGCCCGCTACCCCAACGACTACTATTTTCAAAGTTCGCAAAATATCCATAAAATACCAGGCAATCCCTGGTTTATCTGTACTTTGTGGCTGGCCCAGTGGTATATCGCCCGGGCGCGTGACCCGGCCGGGCTCGTTCCGGCGAAGGCGCTGTTGCACTGGGCGGCGGTATATACAATGGAAACGGGGGTAATGGCCGAGCAGCTCCACCCCGAAACCGGGGAGCCCCTTTCCGTTGCCCCCCTGACCTGGTCGCACGCCACTTTTGTTTTGACGGTACTGGCTTACCTGGAGAAGTACTCTGCCTTGAGCGGCGAGCCCTGTCCGCTTCCGTCCCCGCCCCCGCATGATGCCGGCTAAATTTTGCGTTTAAGTAATTGATTTTACTTCTGACGTCTGACGACCGACGACTGACGATTGTTTACACCAGCCCCCCGTGCCTTTTCAAAATTTCCACAGCCCGATCAATATTTTGATCCCCGGCAACCACGGTGACCAGGAAGGACCGCCCCCCGGCCACCCCGTAGTTGGTATCCCCGTAGCCGCTGACCGAGGGGTCGGCGGCTAGCAGCACGCGCTCGTCGCCTACGTCCGTTCCCGAGGAATAAAGGGTGAGGCCGGTCAGGTTGGTCGCCCGCCCGCCCACGGCGTAATTAATTTCGGCGTCGTTTTCCACCCCGAAGCGGGAGATCCTGTCCTGGGAAACGGTTTCGAAGCCGGCGTTTTTCAGTTCCGCAACCGCTTTTTGGGCGCTGCCGGCGGAGGGAAAGTAAGCCAGAACGGAACGTTCGCCGGGTGATAGCTGCATTTGTTTACCTCCTTTGGATTTCATTTTTGCAGCACTGTTGTCCTGCCTGAAAATTAACCTTTACCCGCCGTTCGTTTGCCGTTGCTCCCTAATAAGAATAGATCCGGAGGGCACAGGGAAGGAAAAAAGCTAATGCCGGCTCCTCCCTGTGCCCTTTTGCGGCTGCTGCTCAAACGCTGTTTCGCGCCAGGTTCTCTTCCGCCAACCGGATCATCGTGCGCACCATGTTCCCGCCGATTTTACCGCCGATGCGGCCGCCCACGGCGCCGCAGGCGCGGGAACTGACTTCCCCCCAGTAACCGTTTTTAATGTACGGGGCCAGCCCCAGCTCGCCGGCGATTTCGTACTTCATTTTATCGGTAATCCGGTTCCAGTTCTCCGGAGTCGCCCGCGGCTGGCCGATGTGCAGAGGGTAGCCCAGCTCGTCGGCGATCTCGTACTTCAGAACATCCAACCTGGAGGCGGCGGCAGGGACGACTAATTCATTTTTGTTCGGCAAAAGGCAGCACCTCCTCTAAGTTTATTGTTTCCTGAACGGCTTTATTAAATTCAGGAAGATAAATCTAAAGTTTACATAATGTGCCAGCATTTTCAAAAATAAAAAATACTGAAAGCATCGCAATGTGAGAAGGCGATTCGTGATGCGTCTCAGTATTTTTTAAGGATATCGTTGTAGCCGCACGCCAGCAGGATCAGGGTGTCGCCGGTCCGCTGGAAGATGACCCGAATCTTCTTGCTCGCGTACGCTTCCCAAAATGGCGTTCCCTTGATTCGGTGAACCTGGAGCGAAGGGTGCGCAGGGCTTTCACCCATGAGGCGGACTGTCTTGAGGACTTGTTTCCGGGATTCTTTATTCAGTTCCCGGAGTTGTTCGAGAAAGCTGTCAGTCCTGATTATCCGCGGCATTTTCCATTTCCTCGAGCAGATCCTTCATCCCGTCGTATACCTTAAACCTTCCGTCCTCCAAATCTTTAAGGCTTCTGCGGACCTTCTCCTGCCATTCTTCGGTCCAAAAATATTCCTGCTCCTTTGCGTACCAGTCCACGGGAACGATGCGCAAACTGGTTCCGTCCTCGGCTGCTTCCACGCTCACGTAATCACCTTCTTTAAGCCCCAGCTTCCTGGCCACCTGTCCGATACTGACAAGCATTCTTTTCTGAATTTGCTGAATAACTTTTTGTTTATTCACTTTTAACATCACACTCCAGCAGCAATTCTGTTATTCTGAATTGTACTACCGGCTGCTGCTTTTGTCAATTCTGAAAGGAAATCAAAATAAGGCGATTCGCGATGCGGGAATGGAAGGCGGCGGAGATCGAACGGCAAATTGCGGGCAAAATGGCGGAAGCAAACCGCAGCATCCTGCGCTCCCGGAAAGGGCGGGCGGTGCGGACCAGGCCGCGGGATCCCGGGGAGCAGGCAATCTTAGACCGGATTTGCATCCAGAAATGGCAAAAGGCCCTCAGGGAAGGAAAGGTAAGAATTTTAAGCAAAAACGAGTGGTATTATGAGTTCGATTGAGCCGCCAATATTTTCTCCCAGCCTGGTTTCATTAAGGAGGGCAGGCACTGGTACGCCCCGGAAATAGGCGTGGGCATAGAAATTCCCAGCGAAGTGCTGGAAGGCGCCGATCCGGAAAAAATCATCAAAGTTCGCCTGCCCAGCGGAAGATACGTTTACGTTATAGGCATCGAGGATATTATTTTAGACCGGCTCCGCGCCTGCGTGCATTGGAAATCAACGTCCGACTGCGAATGGGGGCTGCGCATGTTTAAAGTTCACCGCGACAGGCTGGATCTTGATTACCTGCTTTCCGCGGCAAAGCAAGACCGCTCTTCCACCCTGCAAAAGCTCCGGGAATGGCTGGAATAAGACTTTTTTCAGCGCCGGAACAAATCAGGTGATATGGTTTCCCCTTGACCTTTGTGTTATAATAAACGCAATTAAGCAAAAGGGAGTGGCCTTGTTTTGTACCCGGAGAGGTTCGCGAAAATCGGGCTTACCTTTGACGACGTTTTGCTCGTGCCGGCGGCTTCCGAGATTTTGCCCAGGGACGTAGATGTTTCCACCAATCTTACGCGCAACATCAGGCTGAACATCCCGCTGATGAGCGCCGCGATGGACACGGTGACCGAAGCCAGGCTGGCCATCGCTCTGGCCAGGGAAGGGGGGATCGGAGTCATTCACCGCAACATGTCCATCGAGCGGCAGGCCCTGGAGGTGGATAAAGTAAAGCGTTCGGAGCACGGGGTAATCTCCGACCCCATTTACCTCTCCCCGGAAAGCCCCGTCAGCGAAGCTCTGCTCTTGATGGAACGCTACCGCATTTCGGGGGTGCCGATTACCGAAAACGGTAAACTGGTGGGAATTTTGACCAACCGGGACCTCCGCTTCGAAAAGGAATTCAGCAAGCCGGTCGGCAAGGTAATGACCAAAGACAACCTGATCACGGCGCCGGTGGGCACCACCCTGGAGCAGGCGAAAGAGATCCTCCAGCGCCACAAAGTGGAAAAGCTGCCCATCGTGGACGAAAACTTTAATTTACGCGGGCTGATCACGATTAAGGACATCGAAAAGGCGCGCCAGTACCCGCTTTCGGCCAAGGACAAGCGCGGCCGCCTCCTGGTGGCGGCGGCGGTGGGGGTAGGCTTTGACGAGATGGAAAGGGTGGACGCCCTGGTGCGGGCGAAAGTGGACGTAATTGTAGTGGATACGGCTCACGGGCATTCGCGCCCGGTAATCGAAATGGTGAAGAAGATTAAGAAAAAGTACCCGGAGGTCGAGCTGGTGGCCGGGAACGTGGCCACGGCGGAAGGGACGCGCGACCTGATTGAAGCCGGCGCCGACGCCGTCAAGGTGGGCATCGGGCCCGGCTCGATCTGCACCACCCGGGTGGTGGCCGGGGCCGGGGTTCCGCAAGTTACGGCTATTTTGGATTGCGCCGGCGAAGCGGCCCGCTGCGGCGTCCCCGTTATCGCCGACGGGGGGATTAAATATTCCGGGGACATTACCAAGGCCATTGCCGCGGGCGCGGACGTGGTGATGATCGGCAGTCTCTTCGCCGGCACCGAGGAAAGCCCGGGGGACATCGAGATTTACCAGGGCCGCAGTTATAAGGTTTACCGCGGGATGGGTTCGCTGGGAGCAATGAAGGAAGGGAGCCGGGACAGGTACTTCCAGGAAGGGCAGGAAAAGCTCGTTCCGGAAGGCGTCGAGGGGCGCGTCCCCTACAAGGGGCCGCTGGCCGAAACCGTTTACCAGCTGATCGGGGGCCTGCGCGCCGGCATGGGTTACTGCGGAACCCGCAATCTCGGGGAGCTGAAAAACAAAACGACTTTCCTGCGCATTACGCCGGCCGGTTTAAGGGAAAGCCACCCCCACGACGTGGTCATTACCAAAGAAGCGCCCAACTACAGCTTGCGTTAAGCCTTGCCGGGTCCGTTCACGCTGCCGCCTCTATATTATTATTCCGGCATCCGCCTTCCGGCCTCCGGCTTCCGCTTCCGGCAGGCTGCCCGGTTTCTTTTCGAACCGGAGTCTGGCAAAAAGCTCTAAATCCGCCTTTGAAATATATTTCCCAAACTTCACCATTAAAACGTTCGCCGGGTGTTCCAGGATCGCCGGGTCGTCGGTGGAAACCCTTTGCAGGCCCACCGTGGCGAAAAGCCCGGCCAGCATTTTTTGGTACTGCCAGACGTCCAGGCGCGCCCGGGCCAGGTCCCAGTGCCAGCAAAACTCGGTGGTAATGACGATGTACTCCTCCAGAACCGGGTTGCTGAACGCCAGCGCCAGCAGCTTTTTGGCAATTTTGAATTTGCGCCACTCCGGATCTACCTCAATGGTTCCTACTTCTAAAATGCGGGGGTGTTTGAACCAGCGGCTGTACTTGTGGGGGCGGTGAAAGGTAACGTAACCGATCGCCGTCTTGTCGTGCAGGGCCACGTAAACCATTCCTTCCGGCAGCCCGGCGATCTTCACCAGGGCCTCCTTTTGCCGCTGGGCCGGCCGGAAGTTCCGCAAACCTTCCGCAAAGGCGAGCTCCTGCAGGCATTGGCTGCTTACCGGACCGGATAGAGTCACCACCCCCCGGGGGGTCTGCACAGAGCTTTTTTCCAACTCCTGACAGGCCAGGCTCATTTCTACCCACTCCTTAAGCTATTCAGGTCGCCTATTTTCCATTGAGGGTTAAAAATTAACCGTTCGCCAATATTATAGCGTATACTTACGCCGTTTACAAGCCTTCCATTAAAAAATTTTTTAATTCGAGAATATTTCGATAAATACGAAGAATGTAGGAAAAAAGTGGAAATTTAATCAAAAAATAAAAAGGGAAGCAGCATTTCCCACGGAATTATAAATGTAATAATATTCTTGCCAAGGAAGGTGGTTTCTTCATTATGCACGGGAAGCTGCATTCCCTGACCGACGTATTAAAGAAAACCTTGTTTTTCTTTGAAACCCTGACCCCTGCGGAACTGGCCCCGTACGTGCAACGAAAAATGCTCCAGGATTACAGCCCGGCTAAAGTGGAAGAAAAGATCTCTTTATGCCTGCGGCAAAATCCCTGTTTTGTTCAAGATAAAAACGATTCCTGGCGGTTAAACCTGGAGGGCAGGCGGGAAAACGACGCTTTTTACGCCCTTTTGTTGAAGCGCCAGCAGCCCCTGAGTTTAAAGGAAGTGATCCGGGAAGCAAACGTAAAACATAAAGATAAAAGGTTTAAGCGGCTGATTGCCGAAGAAGCCAATCTCATCTCCGACGGCCGGTTTGTCCAGCTGGAAAACGGCTGCTGGGGGTTGACCGAGTGGGAGGTGGAGGCGGAGCAGTACGCCCTCAAGCACCTGGTGATCAAGGCGTTGAAAATGCACCCCGCCGGGCTGACCACCCAGCAGGTTTTTGAGGTGGTCCGCGTCTGGCGCTCGATTTCTTTGCCGGAGGTGGAAAATTTATTATGTAAATTCCCGTATTTCGAGCGGGTCGGGAACGGCGTCTGGACCTATAACCCGGCCGCGCAGGCGGCCTACGAAAGCCTCTTGAAGCGGTTTTTAAACGCCCTGGGCAAGCAAAAAGCACGCTGGCAACGGGACCGCGACCGCTGGCAGAAAAAGGTTTCCGTTCTGGAGGAGCGCTTGCAAGCAGTGAGTGCGGCCCACCAGGAAGCGGCGGCGGCGCTGGCCCTGCGCGCCGGGGAGGTGGGCCGGCACGAACAGCTGGTTACGCAAATGGCCGAAAAGGACCTGCTCCTTTCGCTCCGCAAAAAAGAAATCTTTCGCTACCGGGAGCACATCAACAAGCTGGAAGCCAAGGCCAACAGCATTTTGCACCAGTGTCGCCTGTGGGTGAAAAGGGCCCGCGACAAAGAAGCGGAAAACCAGCAGCTGCGGGAAACCATCGGCAAAAACCAGGCTTCCCTGGAGGCCCTGTTCACCAAGCTGCAGCAATACAAGGAGCGGGACCGGGAAAACAAGGCGAAAATAACCGAGCTCAAGGAGCGCCACGCCACCAGGGTGGCGGAACTGCAGACCGAAATAGTGGAGCTGCGCCAGAAACTGGAGAAGAGCCAGAGCGCGGTGGGGCAGGAAGAGCGCCGGCTGAAAGAAGAGGTGGCCATATTGAGCGGCGACCTGCGCAACGCCTTAAAACGGGAGGAGGAGCTGGAGCGTTCCATCCGTTTTTTGCAGCAGGATTTAACCCGGTGCCGGGAAGAATACCGGCAGCTGGAGGGAGTGCTGAAAAACCCGCTGGTGAAAATGACCGTGAAAATCTGCTCCCTTTTCAGGTGGGGGGGAAAGCGGGTATTTTAAGCCCTGTCCGAAAATTTTTTCTTTGTTTTATCTTGATGAATTATGTTATAATTTTTTTGAAGCGACGAAAAAGGAGATAAAACGTTATGCAGGAAAACAAACTTCTTTCAATAAAATATCTGGATGAAATTATTAAAAAAAATCTTTATGATGATTGCTTGATAAAATCTCTTAATAAGATTGTTGCTTATGAAATAAGAAAAACAAAGCAAGAGGTAGAATCCTTAAAGGAAGATCTTAAAGCTTTTGAGCAAAAGTATAATATAGCTTCGGAGGATTTTTATAATCAGTTTACCAGAGGCTTGCTTGGTGACGATGCAGATTACTTTGAGTGGTCGGCGATATATAAAATGTACTTGCGGTCTCTTCAGAGGTTGAGTATACTCGAGGGAGACTACGCTTAAATGATCGATGATTATTTTGATCATATTATTACAGACTTGATCACATCAGAAATAGTGGATGATTTCGTATTTTTAAAGAAAAAAGTTACGGTTTCAGATGGTTATCTAAGAGTAAGGGTTAGTTTAATCAAAAATACTCTACTAGAAATAAGTATTTATTGTCAGAGTAAACGATCAGCTGTAGAACTAGTTGATTATAGGTTTCACTGGCAAGATCATGATGGAAGATTAATAAAAAGATGGGATAATGCCAGACATCACCCACAACTAAGTTCTTACCCCGACCATGTTCATGTCGGACATGATGCAAACGTCTTGAGTTCGGGAAAAATGGATTTTCAAAAGTTGCTAAGGATACTCAAAGAGTCTCTTTTGTGAGAGGATGTTCACGTGGCGCAGGCGAAAATACTGGTGGCCGACGACGAGGCGAAAATTCGCGACCTGGTGCGGATGTACCTGCAGGCCGAGGGCTTTGCGGTGACCGAGGCGAAAGACGGCCGGCAGGCCCTGGAACTTTTTAAGCAAACCCCCTTTGATTTAATTATCCTGGATATCATGATGCCCGGTGTAGACGGCCGGGAGGTTTGCCGGGAAATTCGTAAAAGCTCCGGCGTGCCGGTAATCATGCTCACCGCCCGCGGGGAAGAGGTGGACCGCGTTTTGGGGCTGGAGCTGGGAGCCGACGACTACGTAGTCAAGCCCTTTTCGCCGCGGGAGCTGGCGGCCAGGGTCAAGGCGGTGCTGCGCCGCGCCCGGCAGCCGCGGGCGCCGGAAGAAGACGCGCTGGAATTTCCCGGGCTGACCATTCGCCCCGCCTCCCGTGAAGTTTATCTCCTTGGCGAGCCCCTCTCCTTAACCCCCAAGGAATACGATATCCTGCTCCTGCTTGTCCGTTCCCCCGGGCGGGTTTTCACCCGGGAGCAGATTTTGGAAAAGGTTTGGGGGTACGACTTTTTCGGGGAAGCCCGGACGGTCGACACCCACATCACCCGCCTGCGGGAGAAAATGGCCAAAATACCGGCGGCCCCCCAGTACATCAGCACCGTCTGGGGCGTCGGGTACAAATTTGAGGCACCAAAATGAAAATGCGTTTTCCCGGGATGCGTTCCATCCGCAGCAAGCTCTGGCTGGCCATGCTGGCCCTGGTTGTCATCGTGCTGGGGCTGGCCGGCCTGATCCAGGCCGGGGCCATGGAAAAGATTTATTACGGGCAGCAGGAACGCCGCCTTTTGCAGGAAGGGGAAAAGCTCGGCGAAGCCATCGTCGGCGAGCAGGATCCCCTGGTGATCGCCCGGCAGCTTTTCCTGCTCTCCAGGCTGATGAACGCCAGCGTGATGATCATCGACCGCCAGGGCCGCATCCTGCACTGGCAGGACGCGGGAATGATGGGCATGAATATGGGCGTGGGCATGGGTCATCACGGGATGATGAACCGGGGGCAGGGAGCGCCGGGAGGCAGGGGCGGGTCGCCCTGGAGCACGGGCATGAGCGGATACGACGTTCGTGTTCTCCCGGACCCCCGGCTGGTGGAAAAGGTTTTTCAGGGGGAACGGGTGGTTACCAGGGGGCATAACCCCTTTTTTGATGCCGAAGTACTCATGGCCGGCGTACCGCTGCAAAGGGACGGGCAGGTCGCCGGCGCCCTCTTCATTCACGCCCCCGTCGCTCCCCTGGCAGCCAACCTGAAGGCGCTGCAGCAGGTCGGCCTGTACGCCCTTTTGGCCGGCGCCCTGGCGGCGACGGTGCTGGCTTTGCTTCTTTCCCGCCGGTTGACCGGCCCGCTGATCCAGATGAACCAGGTCGCCCGGGCCATGGCGGCGGGCGATTTCGGGCGGCGGTGTGAGTTGCGCTCGGAAGACGAGCTGAACGTGCTGGCCGGCTCGCTGAACACCCTTTCCGAAAAGCTCCAGGAAAAAATCGCCGCCCTGGAAAGGGTGGACCGGAACCGGCGGGAGTTCGTGATCAACGTTTCCCACGAGCTGCGCACCCCGCTGACCATTATCCAGGGGTACGCCGAAGCCGTCCAGGACGGCCTGGCCCGCCGGGAAGGGCGCGAAGATGAATACCTGCAGAACATTTTAGAAGAAGTACAGCGCCTGCGCCGGCTGGTGGACGACTTGCTGGATTTGGGGCGGATGGAGGCGGGCCGGGTGAAGCTTAAAAGGGAGCCGGTCGATCTGGCCTTGTTGGCCCGGCGGGTGGTGGACAGGTTTACGCCCGTGGCGAAGGAAAAGGGGATCGCCGTCAGTTGCGTTACTGCGGAAGGCCTGCCCCCGGCCGCCGGCGACGCGGACCGCCTGGAGCAGGTGCTGATCAACCTGGTGGACAACGCCGTCCGTTACACCCCTGCCGATGGTGAGATAAGGGTGAAGGCGGAATTTTCACCGGGGCGTGCTCCCCGGCGCCTGCTCGTTACGGTCAGCGATACCGGCCCCGGTATCCCGGAGGATGAACTCCCCCTGATCTGGGAAAGATTTTATAAAGCGGACAAAGCGCGGCAGCGCGCGGGGGCCGGCAGCGGCCTGGGGCTGGCTATCGCCCGGCAGATTATCGAGCTGCACGGGGGAACGATTGCGGTAAGGAGCCGCCCCGGGGAGGGGACGAGCTTTGCGTTCACCCTGCCGGTATTTACGGGGGAATAACCGCAAAGGCGCAAAGAACGCAAAGGATCTAAAAAAAAGTTTTTGCTGCTCATGCTGCCGCCGGTGCGCGCGCGGGCGCGCCGCTGGCTTTTCCTCTGAATCCGGCGCCGCCTGCGCCCGCGCGTATGGTAATGGGCACGCTTTTCACCCAAGAAAATATGTGCCGGGTCATGTGCGTTTGACCCGGCACTCGTTGTTTAGGGAACTATCTTTCGCAAGGCATCTTCCCTATCGTTAGAGGCTATTTCCAGGCCCTTTTTTAACTGCCCGCGGGAGCGCCCTGGCCGGTGTTCGCGGATCCCCAGCCGCAGGGGCCGAGGCCGGGACCCATCCCGCCGCCAAAGCCGCGCCCCGCGCCCATGCCCATCCCGCCGCCAAAGCCGCCTCGCGGCCCTTTGCCGCCCCGGCCCATGTACTGGCCGTAGTAGGGGCAGTTGCCCGGCAGATAAGCGCCGGGGTTCTCCTCGATGTACTGCTGCCGGGCGTTGATCCGCTCTTTAATCTGCTGGCCCTGCTCAGGGGTCAGCCGGCCGTACTCCACGAACTTATCCACCATTTGTTTTCTTAGCTCGAGCATTTGCTTGTGGATACCGGCAATTTCCCTGGCCTGCTCCGGGGTTAGCGGATTGACCGCCGGGTTATTGGCATTTGCCGCCGGATTGCCGGCGTTGCCTACGGTGGCGGCCACGGCCGGGACGGCCAGGGCCAGGATCAGAAGGGCCGCCAGGATAACGATGAGCTTTCTTTGCATTTGCTTCACCTCCCTCGCCTTTTTATTAAATCGTTCTTGCGTCTAGTTTACCCCCTTTTTATGGCAAAACGTTGGCGTGATTGTTACATTTTTGTTACGACTTGTTTTTCTGGTAGAAAAAAGCTCTCCATCCCTTTTACTCATAAGTCCCGGCGCCCCGGAATATTTATTAAAGGACAAACCTTAAAAAGGACAAACCATGTTCGGACGAGGGGTGAAGGGGAATTGGCGGATTGGCACGCCTTAGAGGCGGAAGAGGTGCTGGCGGTGTTTGGGGCAAACGCCGCGCAAGGTTTAAGTGAGCGGGAGGCGGCGGAAAGGCTGGCCCGCTTCGGCCCCAACGAGCTGCTCAAGGCAACGCGGGCGTCTTTGGTGAGCATGTTTTTGGGGCAGTTTCGCGACTTTATGGTGATTCTTTTGCTGGCCGCCACGCTTATTTCCTTCTTTTTGGGGGAATACGCGGATGCGCTGGCGATCCTGGCCATTGTAACGCTCAACGCGGTGCTCGGCTGCATCCACGAGTTCAAGGCGGAGCGCTCCCTGGAGGCTTTAAAACAGCTCGTCGCCCCTGAGGCCAGGGTTATGAGGAACGGGCTCGAAAAAAAGATCCCGGCCGCGGAACTGGTGCCGGGGGATCTGGTTTTCCTGGAGGCGGGCGACCGCGTTCCCGCGGATCTCCGTTTGCTGCAGGCCCGCAACCTGGAAACGAACGAAGCGTCTTTAACGGGGGAGGCGGCGCCGGTGAAAAAAGATCCGGCCCCCCTCAGGCACCCGGTAAGCCCGGGCGAAACCCGTAACATGGCCTACCTGGGAACGGTCGTCACCCGCGGCCGGGGGCAGGGCGTGGTGGTGGCCACGGGGATGGCCACCGAGATGGGCCGCATCGCGGGCCTGATCCAGGAAGCACAGGACGACCAAACCCCCCTCCAGCGCCGGCTGGCCCACCTGGGTAAGGCGCTGGTCGGCCTGTGCCTGCTGATTTGCGCCCTGGTGGTGGCGCTGGGGATTTACCGCGGCGAAGGGATCTACCAGATGTTTTTGGCCGGCGTCAGCCTGGCCGTGGCGGCGATTCCGGAAGGGCTGCCGGCCATCGTCACCGTGGCGCTGGCCACCGGCGTGCAGCGCATGGCCCGCCGCCGGGCGATTGTCCGTAAGCTCTCCGCCGTAGAAACCCTGGGCTGCGCTACCGTGATTTGCGCGGACAAAACCGGCACGCTCACGCAAAACCAGATGACCGTGCGCAAGATCCTGGCCGGCGGGAAGACGGCGCAGGTGACCGGGGAAGGGTACGATCCCAAAGGCGAGTTCACCGGTATAAACGTTCACGATCCCGCCCTGCAGCTTTTTTTGAAAATTGCCGCCCTCTGCAATAACGCCGTGCTTACCAGGGGGGAGATCAGCGTCGGCGGCATGTTCCGGAACGTCTTGCGGAAGCGGCCCGCCCGCGCCTGGGGGGTCCACGGGGACCCCACGGAAGGGGCGCTCCTGGTGATGGCGGCCAAGGGAGGCGTCTGGCGCGAGGAAATAGAGAAGCAGGAGCGGCGGGTGGCCGAGTTTCCCTTTGATTCCGACCGCAAAAGGATGACCGTGGTTTACCGGCGGCCCGACGGCAGGCTGGCGGCTTACGTCAAGGGGGCGCCCGACGTGGTGCTGGAGCTGTGCACCCACTACCTGGACGGGGAGCGCGTTCTCCCGCTCCCCCCTCGAAAAAAAGAAGAATTTTTGCGGGCCAACGGCGAGCTGGCCGCCCGCGCCCTGCGGGTGCTGGTCCTGGCTTACCGGGAACTCCCCGCCGCTCCTGCCGGCGCAAACTTCCTCAAGGGGCCGGACTCCCTGAACGAGCAGGAGGTTGAAAAAAACCTGATTTTTGCCGGGCTGGCGGGAATGCTTGACCCGCCCAGGCCGGCTGCCCGCACCGCCGTGCAAAAATGCCGCCGGGCGGGGATCAAAGTGGTCATGATTACCGGCGACCACCGGCTCACCGCCGGGGCCGTCGCCGGGGAACTGGGCCTGCTGGAGCGGGAAAGCGCCGTTTTAACCGGTCCCGAGCTGGACGCCCTGGACGATGCCCAGCTGCGTGCCAAAACAAAAAATACCAGCGTTTTTGCGCGCGTGGCCCCCCGGCATAAATTGCGTATCGTCCGGGCGCTTAAAGAAAACGGCCACGTGGTGGCCATGACCGGGGACGGGGTCAACGACGCCCCCGCCGTCAAGGAAGCCGACATCGGCATCGCCATGGGGATTGCCGGCACCGACGTCACTAAAGAGGCGGCGGCGATGGTGCTGGCCGACGACAATTTCAACACCATCGTGGCGGCAGTGGAAGAAGGGCGGGGGATTTACGAGAACATCCGGAAAACCATCCGCTACCTCCTCTCCTGCAACATCGGGGAAGTGCTGGTCATGTTCCTGGCCGTGCTGGCCGGCCTGCCCCTGCCCCTTTTGCCCGTCCAGATTTTGTGGATGAACCTGATTACCGACGGTCTGCCCGCCATGGCCCTGGGGGTGGAGCCGGTGCCCCGGGACGTTATGTACCGGCGGCCCCGGGACCCGCGGGAAAGCATCTTTGCCCACGGGCTGGGGTGGCGGATTTTCGGCGGCGGGTTGTTGATCGGCCTGACGGCGATGGCTTTATTTGCCGCCGCCTACCAGGGGGAGCCGGCCAGGCTGGCCGAGTCCCGGACCGTTGCCTTTAATGCGCTGGTATTCCTGCAGTTGTTCTACGTCCTGGTCTGCCGTTCGGAGCGGCCCGCCGGCGGCGAGCGGGGTTTTTGGGCCAACCCCTGCCTGCCGGCCGCGGTGTTCTTCTCGGCCTTTTTGCAGGTGGCCGTAACCCAGTTACCTCTTTTGCAGCCTGTTTTTCGCACCGTGTCCCTGGACTGGCGGCAGTGGGGAATGATTCTGGGCGCAGCCGGTCTGCCATTTTTAAGCAACCTTTTCTATTCCCGTCTAAAATTGCGGGCAGCAGAGAAAATTGTTTATCTTAAAGTATAATTAGCAGGAAATAATAAAGAAAGGTAGAATAACGGTAAGAGGACGGGGTGTGTTTATGAATTTCAGCAAAGTTCACGGTCTGGGAAACGACTTCGTGCTTGTGGACGCAACGCGGCAGCGCCCGGGCATTCCCCCCGGCGGGGACTTCGGAGAGCTGGCCAGAAAAATCTGCCACCGCCAGCTGGGAGTGGGGGCGGACGGCCTGGTGATCCTTTTGCCCGGCGTAAAAGGGGACGTCCGGATGCGCATTTTTAACGCCGACGGCAGCGAGGCCCAGATGTGCGGCAACGCCGTCCGCTGCGTGGCCAAATACCTTTACGACCGCCGCCTGGTGCCCAAAGAGGTCATCGCGGTGGAAACCCTGGCGGGAATTATCCGGCCGCAAATAATCACGGACGGCGGCCGGGTGACCGGCGTCCGGGTGGACATGGGGGAGCCCCGCCTGGAGAGATCCCAAATCCCGATGGTGGGAGCGCCCGGGTGGGTGATCGGCGAACCCCTTTTAATTGGGGACCACGTTTTCAACATTACGGCCGTTTCCATGGGCAATCCCCATTGCGTGATTTTCGTGCCGGACGTCGACCGGGTTCCGCTGACGGAGGCGGGGCCGCTCATCGAGCGCCACCCGGCCTTTCCCGAGCGCACGAACGTGGAGTTTGTGCAGGTTTTCAACCCGGAAGAAGTGAAAATGCGCGTCTGGGAGCGGGGGGCCGGGCCCACCCTGGCCTGCGGCACGGGCGCCTGCGCCGCGGCGGTGGCCGGCTCCCTGAACGGGCTGACGGAAAAAACGGTGCGGGTGCACCTGCCCCTGGGCAGCCTGCTCATCGAGTGGGCCCCCGACAACCACCTGTACATGACCGGCCCGGCCGAAGAAGTTTTTACCGGGAACTACCCGGTGTAAATAAGTTAAGTGCCAGGCACTTAACTTATTCGAAGGCCACCCGTCAATCCGGGTAAATTTCCTGTGTTGATCTGCTTTGTGCCTGGGCATCTCTACGCCTGGATTACTTGCTTTAACCTTGTGCCTTTGTGCCTGTTCAACTTTGTGCCTGGCACTTATAAAGGAGGTTTTGCCTTGCAATTTCCCGAAGCGCAGCGGATCAAGAACCTGCCCCCTTACCTGTTCACCCGCATCGAACGGCTCATCGCGCAGAAGAAGGCGGAAGGGGTGGACGTGATCAGCCTGGGCATCGGCGATCCCGACCTGCCCACGCCGGAGCACATCGTCGAAGAAATGGCCAGGGAGGTCAGAGATCCCGTCAACCACCAGTACCCCACCTCGGAAGGGTTGCCGGAATACCGGCAGGCCGTGGCCAGGTGGCACAAGCGCCGTTTTGGGATCGAGCTGGACCCGCGGACGGAAGTCCTGACCCTGATTGGCTCCAAGGACGGCATCGCCCACCTGCCCTGGTGCTGCCTGGACCCGGGAGATACCGTGCTGGTGCCCGATCCCGGCTACCCCGTTTACGCCGGGAGTTCCATTTTAGCCGGGGCAGTTCCTTATTACGTGCGGCTTCTGCCCGAGAAAGGCTTTCTGCCCGATTTTGCGGATATACCCACCGAAGCGGCCAAAAAGGCTAAGCTGATGTTTTTAAACTATCCCAACAACCCGACGGGCGCGGTTGCCGAAGAATCCTTTTTTGCCGAAGCGGTTGCCTTCGCCAAAGAGTTTGCCGTCCTGATCGCCCACGATGCGGCCTACTCCGAAGTGGCCTACGAGGGGTACCGCCCCCCGTCCTTCTTGCAGGTCCCCGGCGCCAAAGAGGTGGCCATTGAATTCGGCTCCCTGTCCAAAACCTTTAACATGACCGGCTGGCGGATCGGCTGGGCCGTCGGCAACGCCGGGGCCGTCGAGGCGCTGGGCCGCCTGAAATCAAACGTGGACTCCGGGCAGTTTAACGCCGTTCAGAAGGCGGCTATCGCCGGCCTGGACGGTCCGCTGGACAATTTAAGGGAAGTAAACGAAATTTACCGGCAGCGGCGGGACATGCTCGTCGACGGTTTGAACTCCCTGGGCTGGCGCCTGGAAAAGCCTAAAGCCACCTTTTACGTCTGGGCGCCCGTGCCGGCGGGGTACACCAGCGCGTCTTTCGCCGAAGCCGTGCTGGAGAAGGCCGCCGTGGTGATTACCCCCGGCACCGGCTACGGCGCCGGCGGCGAGGGCTACTTCCGCCTCTCCCTGACGGTTCCCACCGCCCGTTTGCAAGAAGCCCTCGAGCGGATCAGGCGCAACATCGGGCCGGTGACTTTTTAAGGCATGTGATTAAGGTATGTATTTGATTAACTCAAAGAATGGCATCCCCATTCGTTTTCCCCAAGAGAGATGGTTCCATATCACTGAAGAGCATTCAGAAATGGCTGGTTACTATTTTGAAGTTTTAGAAACCGTGGGAGATCCGGATGTAATTTTCGAAGGAAAAACGGGGGAATACCTGGCGGTAAGAAAGATGGAAAAAAGCAAGTATATTGTGGTAGTCTATAAGGAGATAAATGAGAATGATGGCTTTATAATTACCGCCTTTCTGACCAAAAAGGTTAAAAAGCTTGAAAGGAGGCGGAAAATATGGGAGCGGCAGAAGTAAAAAAGGTTTTGGCGATTGTTCCGGAATTATTAAACGTGCCCTATCCAAGAGTGTGGACTGCATACGATAAAGAGGCCGATGTCCTTTACATCAATTTCAAAAAGCCTAGCCGCGCCGATGATTCCGAATTAACGGACGACGATTTGATCATCAGATACGAAAAAGGAGAAGTAGTGGGAATTACCGTACTTAACGCAAGCAAAAGGAAAAAACTCTCGTTGTAAGGAGGAGCAAGCAATGAAGCTGGCCGCCAGGGCAAAAAATATCAGTCCTTCGCCGACCTTGAGCATCGACGCGCAGGCCAAAAAGATGATCGCCGCGGGCGAAAACGTGATCAATTTCGGCGCGGGCGAACCCGATTTCGATACCCCGGAGCACATCAAGCAGGCCGCCGTCGAGGCGCTGCAAAAAGGGATGACCAGATACACCCCCGTGGGCGGGACGCCTGCTTTGAAAGAAGCCATCGTCAAAAAGTTTAAGGAGGACAACGGCCTGGATTATCCGCCGGAGCAGATCGTCGTTTCCTGCGGGGCCAAGCATTCCCTGTACAACGCCATCCAGGTGCTCTGCGAGCCGGGCGACGAAATAATTCTCCCGGCGCCGTACTGGGTGAGCTATCTGGAGCAGATCAAGCTGGCCGGGGGGCGGCCGGTGATTGTGCAGACCAGGGCGGAAAACGGCTTTAAGCTCACCGTGGAAGAGCTGGAGACGGTGGTCAGCCCGCGCACCCGGATGATTATTTTAAACAGCCCCGGCAACCCCACCGGTGCGGTGTACACCCGGGAGGAACTGGCCGCCCTGGGGGAAGTGCTGCTGAAAAGGGGCATCACCATCATTTCCGACGAGATTTACGAAAAATTAATTTACGACGGGTTAGAGCACGTGAGCATCGCTTCGCTCGACCCGGGCTTAAAAGAACTCACCGTGGTCATCAACGGCGTCTCCAAGGCGTACGCCATGACCGGCTGGCGCATCGGTTACGCCGCCGCCCCCGCTCCCGCGGCCAGGGCCATGGCGGACCTGCAGAGCCATTCCACCTCCAACCCCACGTCTATCGCCCAGGCGGCCAGCGTGGCGGCGCTTACGGGGACGCAGGAGCCGCTTAAGGCAATGGTGGCCGAATTCAACCGCCGGCGCGACTACATGCTGGAACGCCTGCTGGCCATCCCGGGGGTTTCCTGCTTCCGTCCGGGCGGGGCTTTTTACCTGTTCCCCAGCATAGAAAGATTAATCGGGCGGGCCTACAAAGGAAAAACCATCAGCAGCGCCAGTGATCTGGCCGCCATCCTGTTGGCGGAGGCCAGGGTGGCCGTGGTGCCGGGCGTGGCCTTCGGCGACGACAGGTGCTTCCGCCTGTCCTACGCCACCTCCCTGGAAAACATCAAAGAAGGCCTCGACCGGATCGGGGAGGTTTTGACGGCGGTCAGGTAGCAGGCGGATGGGGGCGGGATTTAGTCGGCGAGCGACATATGCGAAAGGCGCCAGGGATGAAAATTTTCAGGAGAGTGATAGAGGCACAAAGGCACTTAAGGCACAAAGAAATAGGTAAAAAGACCGGCAGGGTTTTACTTTGTGCCTTTGTGCCTGTGAACTTTGTGCCTGATAAGTTGTCGAGGGAGTTGCCCATGAGAACGTTCGTTCTCTCCATTAATAATGAAAATGAGGCTAAAAGCGCAGGCATATTTCCCTTTGTGCCTTTGTGCCTGTTGCCTCTGTGCCTCTATTTTCTGGGGAGGAATCTTTTGGCTTGCGGAGCATGACGGGCTACGGCCGCGCCAGCGCGGCCGGCGCCGGAAAAAAGTTTACCGTGGAACTCAAGTCGGTGAATCACCGGTTTTGCGAAGTGGTCGTCCGCCTGCCCAAAAATTTGCTGCTCATCGAAGACCGCGTCCGGGGGCAAATCCAAAGAGCGGTTTCCCGGGGGCGGATCGACTGTTACTTTACCGTCGAAGAAGCCGGTCCGAAAAATGTGGCGGTGAAAGTTGACAAATCCCTTGTGGCGGCGTATTATAAGGCATTGAAAGAAATGTTGCAGGAGCTGGAACTGGCGCCCGATGTGAAACTGGAGCACTTTTTAGCCTTGCCCGGGGTTTTTAGCGTCGAAGAGCCCGAAGAGAACGTCGAGGATTTCTGGCCGGCCATCGAACAAGCCCTGGCCGGGGCGCTGACGGCCCTGCTGGAGATGCGCGCAAGCGAGGGCGCCAGGCTGAAAACAGATATCCAGAACCGGATCGACCGGATCGAGCAGTTAAACAAAGAAATCGAGGCCAGAGCGCCCCTGGTGGTGGAAGAATACCGCGCGCGCCTGCTGCAAAGGGTGCAGGAACTGGTCCCCGGCGTGCCGATCGACCCGGTCCGCCTGGCCGGCGAGGTCGCCTTGTTTGCCGAACGTTCGAGCATCGCCGAAGAAATCGTGCGGATCTCCAGCCACCTCAACCAGCTCCGGGCTGCCTGCGCGGAAGACGGGCCGGTGGGGAGAAAACTGGATTTCCTGGTTCAGGAAGTAAACCGGGAAATCAACACCATTGCGCACAAAGCCGGTGACTTGAGAATCAGTCAGATTGTGGTGGAAGTAAAAAGCGAACTGGAAAAAATAAGGGAACAAGTTCAAAACGTTGAGTAGCAAAGAAAGGTATGGCAGCCGTTATTTTTTACTTTGTGCCTTTGCGCCCGGGAACTTTGTTCCTGATAATACGGGAGGGAAAAAAGTGGATATCAAACTAATTAACATCGGTTTTGGCAACATCGTTTCAGCCAACCGCATCATCGCCATCGTCAGCCCGGAGTCCGCCCCCATTAAACGGATCATCAACGAGGCGCGCGACCGCGGGATGCTCATCGACGCCACCTACGGGCGCCGCACCCGGGCGGTCATCATTACGGACAGCGATCACGTCATTCTGTCGGCAGTGCAGCCGGAGACGGTTGCGCACCGTCTGGGGAACCTGGGGAGCAAGGAAGCGCCTCATCAGGCGGCCGTGGAGGAAATGGCCAACTAGCGATGGCCGGGAAAGGTATCCTGGTTGTTTTATCCGGGCCTTCCGGGGCAGGGAAAGGCACGGTCAGCCAGGCCTTGCTCCAGAGCTCGCCCGACATGCTGTTATCTGTTTCGGCGACGACCAGATTACCCCGGAACGGCGAAACGGACGGGGTAAATTATTATTTTATTTCCCGGGAAAAGTTTTCCCTGATGATCACGCGCGACGAATTTTTGGAATGGGCCAGAGTGTACGACAACTACTACGGCACTCCCCGCTTGCCGGTAGAAGAGGCATTGGCCCGGGGAAAAGACGTCTTGCTGGAGATCGACGTTCAGGGAGGGCTGCAGGTAAAGCAAAAATTTCCGGAAGCGGTTTTAATTTTCCTTCTCCCCCCGTCCTGGGACGAACTGCGGTTCCGGCTGGTCAAGCGGGGGAGCGAACCGGCCGAAGAAGTGGCCAAACGGCTGCAGTGGGCGCGATGTGAACTGCAGTCCCTGGCTCTTTACGATTACGTGGTCGTCAACGATCAGGTTGAACAGGCGGTTGAGCAAATCCGTTCGATCATTACGGCGGAAAAGTGTCGGACAGCGCGTTTTCAAGACCTTAAAATTTGGCGCGGGGGATCGCAATGAACCAACCATCTCTGGACGAATTAATGAGAAGGGTCGATAGTCGTTATACGCTGGTTGTAATGGCTGCCAAACGCGCAAGGCTTTTAACCGAGGCGGGCGAAAACGAGGCCAACGGCAGCAAGCCCGTTACCAGGGCGCTGCGGGAAATAGCCAACGGCAAAATAAAATTCCGGCACACCAGGCAGGGGAGGAAGTAAGAAACAGTCGTCGGTCGTCGGTCGTCGGTCGTAAGTCAAGTAAAAAAAACTGTTTTCGCACCGCGGTCCGGCGGGACAGGCAGATTGTTGACGAAAATGCTGAAAGGCAAGTTAATTACGCTGGGCGTCACGG
>JBFMBG010000014.1:0-49608 GCA_040755215.1 Bacillota bacterium
TTTCTTCTCGCCGTCCCGGTGGCGCTAACCCTTATCTGGGAACGCTGAATGCATAAGGTGTCTGCGTTGTACGGACATCTGCCGGCAGGGGCACTGGAAAGCACTAAGTTTTGTTGAAACGGGAAAAACTTCCTTCCCCTTACAGAAAGGGAAGGCGCGGCAGAAGTAATTAAAAAGGTTCAGCAGTGGGTACCGGAAAAAGGGTGGGACTTCGGCCTGGCGGTATATCCCGAAGACGGCGGCAGCGAAAAAGAAATTCTAAAAACGGCGCAGGAACGGCTGAACCAAGAAGGCAGGCAGCCGCTGCCGGCAGGCGCCCGGAACGAACCGCCGGCGGAAACTCCCGCCGGGGAAGAAAGGCAAGACTCAGAGCCCGGTAACGGTTTTCGTGAGAAGCTTCTTTAAAACTGGCTGGCTCACCCAGGGCTCTTAACGGTGATAATTTCTGAGGTGATTGACTTAACCTGCTCCTGCATTTCCTCCAGCCTCTTCTCCAGCGCCAGGTACAGTTCGCCGTCGGCCTGCCCCTGCCTGACCATATCCTGCAAAATGGCCCTTATCCTTGCGGGCGAAAGAGACGGGCGGTAGGGGCGTTCCTCCGTCAGGGCCACAAATTTGTCGGCCAGGGAGACAATCCGGCTTTCCAGGGAAAGTTCTTTTTCCGTCAGGCGAAATGGGTATCCCCGACCGTTTAATGTTTCGTGGTGGAACCCGGCCCAGGCGGCAACTTCTTCAAGCCCGTCGACACTCTGGATGATCCGGTAACTTATGTACGAGTGACGGCGCATCAGGGCAATTTCCTCCCTGTTCAACGCCGCCGGTTTATCCAGGATCTCGTCGGGAATGGCGAGCTTACCCAGGTCGTGCAGCAGACCGGCCAGCGCAAGCAATCTTGCACGGCGGTCATCAAAACCCAGCATCCGGCCGAGTTCGCCGGCCACGAGAGCCACCCCCCTGGAATGACGGTGCGTGAAGGGGCTCTTGGCGTCGATGACGCAGGCGAAGATCTCCCCTATTTCCAAGACGGCGTCCAGGCCGCAGGCGTCCCCGAGCCGGAACTCTTCTTTTACGGCGGCCGGCAGAAACTGCGGCTGCATGTCCAGCCAGAAAGCCTCCTTTTCCTGCAGGCGGCCGAAAACCTCCACAAACACGGGATCGAACATGGTGCCGGCCAATTTGCTTATCCTCTCCACCGTTTCGGAGCGGAGAGACTCCGGCCGTTCCCCCGCCAGCACGTCTATCCGGTCGGCCAGGTGGATGATCCGGGCGGCCAGCGGTATGCCTTCTCCTTTCAACCCGCTGGGGTTCTCCCCGCCGTACCGGTCGTGGTGGGAGGCCACGACCGGAGCCAATTCCCGCAAGACGGAAGAGAGCAGGAGCAGTTCCGCCCCTCGCCGGCTGTGGTCCCAGGTGCGCCCCGTTTCGAAATCGGCGAGCGCAGCCTTTTCCCGGAAGGTGCTGGCCCCGCAGTCGTGCAGGAGCGCCGCCCGGAAAAGCTTTTGTCTTTCCTCTTCCGGCAGTTTCAGCTCGTCGGCGAAGTGGCGGCACATGCAGGCCACGCGCAGGTGGTGGTGGCTGATGCCGCGGCGCGTGTAATCCATGGCCGAGGAAAGGGACAGCAGCAGCGTAGTGAGGTTAACGGTCAACACAAGTCCGCCTCCTTAGCTTCTTTTTGGCCCGCTCTTTTCCGCTTTTCCCGACCGGCCTTTTTAAAAATTCATGGCCGCTTTTATCTGCGCTTCCCGGGCCGAAGCTCCAGGAAGGAGCGGTCAACAGGGTCGCTGTCAACAACCAGCATTCTGGCCTTATCATTGGCAAACATTTTTTCACCCGCCGCCTGTCACAGGTAATTTACAACTGCGCAAACCCGCTTAACTCAGGTCACCCCGGGCAAGCCGCCCGGCCAAAACGGCCAGTCTTTTCAAGACCACGCCCAGCAACAGCCGTACCAAGAGATAATTGCAAAGACCTACCAAAAACCCGGCCGTCAGACAGGCAAGAACAAAACCCCACCGGAAAACAATCTCTTCCGGCAACCCCAGAACAATCATGGTAAAAAACGGAAAAAGGCCACCTGTAATACACCCCATCCCCAGCATAGAAAACATCAGCAGCCGCATAAACAAACCCCGGGAAGCCAGCCCCTCCAGAAGGCCGCCCTTTTTCGTCATTTCTTTTTCCCCACCACTCCTTCATCCCCGGTCGCTTTCAAAACTCAAATCACCGGCGGCAATTTTATTCGCCGCATCCCGCAGCGAGACGATGGGCCGGATGATGTTTCGGTTGGCCAACAGCCAGACCGCTACGGCAAGCAACAGGTACAAAACAAGGCCGGCATAGATGAGCGCCATGTTTCGCTGGACGGTAGCGGAGCTGGCGTCTCAAACATACCCGTAATCCTGTCGAAGCGCCCTAAAAGCTGTACCGAAGCCTCGTTGAGCATAACCAGCCGGTCCCTGGGCAGTTCCTGACCAGAACGGACGGCGTCGGCAAAAAGCGGTTTTACCCCTTCCCAATAAGTCTTCGCCTCGCTCAAGGCGGCGGTAATTTCTCTGTTTGCGGGCGGCCTGACCAGCACCTCGCGCCCGCTGATTGTAATTCGCCCTCCACTTATAAGCGCCTGCAACGACTGCTCGAACATATCTATGGTCTCTTTTTGGGCAGAGGCCAGTTGAACGTCCTTTATAAGCAGAAAATCAAAAGTTTCCTTCGTCATTTTCTGGCTAAGCATCCGCTGCCTCCCGGCCAGGTTGACCCGCACCGCATCTTCCTGCTGGGCCCGGTTCATGCTCTGCACCAGGTAGAGCTGACCAACAGTTATAAATATAATTAGAATAATCGGCAGGATAAACTTCCAGCGAATACTCATCCCAACCGTCAAACCCCCTTTTCGGCCTCCTTTGCTCTCCCTATTCCTATAATTTAAACCGCCCGGCCATCTCCTTCAGTTTTTCGGCCATGCCGGACAGGGTGGCGATGTTCCCCGCGGTCTCCTGCAAAACCGCGCTCTGCTCCTCCGCAGAAGCGGCTATGTTCTGTACCGCTTCGGAAACCTGGACGGCGGCGTTGGCCACGTCTCCCACCTGGCCGTCCACTTCCTTCACACCCTCCAGAATTTCCGCAAAGGCGGCCGCCGCCTGCCGGGTCACCTCCAGACCCCTGTCCGCCTCCCGGGCGCTGCTCTGCATGAGTTGGACGATGCCGTCGATTTCCCCGGTGATCTTCCCGATGAGGCTCCCGATCTCCTTGGCGGAAGAAGCCGATTGTTCCGCCAGGCGGCGCACTTCTTCCGCCACCACGGCGAAGCCGCGCCCGTGCTCCCCGGCCCGGGCCGCCTCGATGGCGGCGTTCAAGGCTAAAAGGTTGGTCTGTTCGGCCACGCCGGTGATCAGGTCGAGGATCTGGTTGATCTGGGCGGACATTTCGGCGAACCCGCGCACCTTCTCCACCGCCTGCGCCGTAGCCGCGTGCATGGCCTGGATCTGCCGGCTGACCAGGTCCATGCTCTCCTTCCCCTTTTGGGCCAGAAGCGTTGCCTGGGCGGCTTTCTCCTTCACCGTCTGCGCCCGGGAGGCCACCTCCTCCATGCTGGCGGAAATCTGCACGGAAGCGCCGGCGTTTTCCGTGGCGCTTTGCGAAATCTGGTCCGTGACGGACGAAAGCTGCTCCGCCACACCGGACGCCTCTTTCGATTTTTCCACCAGCTCACCAATTAACAAACGCAAGTTGCCGCGCATTTGCTCAAAAGAACGAATAAGCTGGCCGACTTCGTCCTGAGGCATACGTAAAAACCCCCCGTACGGTAAACAGACTTCCAACTTGCCAAACAGACTTAAAAAACGTTTTTGTTAATCGTAACGTTTATCATGATTATATATAAAAAAATTTTCATCTGCAATATAAATTTGGCATAAAGCCACTTCATCAGACGGGGGAACTGGCGTAAATTAATCTCCATAGCGTTATGCAAAACCGCCCGGAACAGATCATGCCTGCACTAATCAAGACGGTATTTTTCCCGCAAAACCCGGGAAACTTCCCTCAAAACGGCAAAGGCTTTTTCCACCGTCACGTGGCCGTCGGCGTTGACCAGACAGCAGCGCGCCGGGGCCAGCCACGCCCGGCTTAAGATAAGCTCCCGGTGAAGGCCCCTGGCCTCCAGGTACGCCCAAAAACCCTCCAGCCTTTCCACCAGGGATAGAACGCCCTCCGCCGATAATTCTTCGGTCAGGGTCGGCACGATCCCCCAGCTCAAGATCCCGCCCGCCTCCAAAAAAGCCTTGATTTCTTCCGCGTAGCGGGTGAAGATGTAGCCGTTGCCGAAAATATCCACCGACAAAATATCCAGATTCAGCCCCTGCAGCAGGAAAGACCAGTCCGGGTTGCCGCAGAGGTGGACCCCTTTGAGCCCCTCGATCTGGGCCAGAAAACCGGCGAAATCCTCCTTGGCCCGGCCGCTGGGGTAACCGGTGAAGGAGCCGAACAGAATTTCCAGGCCCGGTTCGTCCACCCAGACGAAAACGTTGGGATGGACGGCCTGAAGCTGCTTCACCTGAGCGTTGACTTTCCGGGCGATAAAATCAAACAGAAACATGCGCACGTCATCGTTGTAGATGATCGGCTTTAAATCTTCCGTGGTTATTTTCAGGCCGTAGCTCAAAGGGCCGATGCACTGGCCCCGGACGGCGGCATAACCGCTTAGGTCCCTGGCCAAAAAGGCCCGCAGGGCGGCCGAGTATTGCGGAGATAGGGAAAAGAGCGCTTCGTCGGCGCTTTTCTGGGCATACTCCGGCAGCTCTTCGTAAAAAGCGGCGAGGTTCAAATGAATCCTCTGCTTTTCCTCATCTATCCTGATTCCCGGAAAATGCTCGCTCACCTGTACGTACATGTCCTCGTAAAAACTGTACCGGGGCAACTGGGGCCAAAAGGGGATGTCCAGCGTGAGCGCCAGATCGACGGCCCGCTCTACGTCGGTATGGGGCAAAATCCCCATGGCCGTCGTCCGGCAATTGCCTTTAAACGCCATCCGATCACCCGCCGTTTCCCGTTTATGTCTTTTTAAATCTATTTTCTATTTTTCGCTACCCTTAACCAACTTCCTTTTTAACAAAAATAAAAACTAGCGGTGGTTTGGAGTAATCCGCAATGATTCCTTCCTAAATAGGCAGCGGGTGATCCGGCAAAGGCGGGCAAACGATCAAAAGACGGTGTTGCGGCGCCTTTTTATTATCTGGCAGTGTTCAGTTGAGGGCGCTTAGATCTTTTTCACCGTTTCCCCGGCAGGCCCAGCAGCTGGTAAATGCGGGCCATGTCCAGGTTTTCCCTGACCAGCTGGGCCAGTTTATTGTAGGCTTCTTCCTGGCTCCGCCAAAAAGCGTAACTCGCCGGGAGGGGAGACAGGCCTTTACGCAGGCGCAGCTGGTTTAAAAAGGTGCGCCGGAAATCGTCCGCGTCGAACAGGCCGTGGAGGTATGTGCCGAAGATGAGCCCCGTTTCATTTACGGCGCCGTCCAGAATTTCTTGCCCGGAATGATCATCCCGCCGCAGCCGGAAGGCGGGCGGCACCCCGGAGCCGCGGACACTTTCCCCCATGTGGATCTCGTAGCCGGCCACCTCCTGCGCCTTGCACGCTGTCAGCAGATCCCCGTCGCCGCACACTTCCCCCCTGGCCTGCCAGGTCGTTTTCTGCGGGTTAAAGGTGGTCGTCACGTCCAAAAGGCCCAGCCCCGGCGCCTCCCCGCTCAGCGACTCCACGCGGGCGGGATCGCAAATTTTTTTGCCCAGCATTTGAAACCCGCCGCAAATCCCTACAATGGGAACCCCTTCTGCGGCCAGCGCGAAAATCTCCCGGTCCCAGCCGTTTTTACGAACCTGCGCCAGGTCGCCGATGGTATTTTTACTGCCGGGGATAATCAGCAAATCTGCCCGGCCGATCGCTTCCCCGGGGCGAACGTAGCGCAGATGGACGTCCGGCTCGGCTTCCAGGGGATCGAAGTCGGTAAAGTTGGAGATGTGGGGCAGGTACAGCACGGCGATTTCCAGAAAAGCCTCGCTTGGCCGCGCGGGGCGCAGTTCGCTGTTGACCGTGTCTTCCTCGGGAATTTTAAAGGTAAAATAAGGGATCACGCCCACCACAGGCACTCCCGTTTTTTCTTCCAGGAAGTCCAGGGCGGGCTGGAGAAGCTGGCGGTCGCCCCGAAATTTATTGATGATGGTGCCGGCCACCAGCGGCCGATCAATCGGCCGCAAGAGCTCCAGCGTCCCCACGATGGCCGCCAGCGCGCCCCCTTTGTCGATGTCGGCCGTGAGCAAAACCGGTGCCCCGGCCAGGCGCGCCGCGCGCATGTTCACCACGTCGCGATCCTGCAGGTTGACTTCCGCCGGTCCCCCCGCCCCTTCCAGAACGATGATTTCGTAACGCCGCCGCAGGCGTTCAAATGATTCCACAATCGCCGGCCAGACTTTGTTTACATAATCAAGATGATAGGCGAAGGCGCTCATGTTCCCGATGGGCCGGCCGTGGACGATTACCTGGGAAGACGTATCGGCGGTGGGTTTCAGCAGAACGGGGTTCATGTCCACATCCGGTTCGACCCTGGCCGCCTGGGCCTGGACCACCTGGGAACGCCCCATCTCGCCGCCGTCCCGGGTGACAAAGGAATTCAGCGCCATGTTCTGCGCCTTAAAAGGGGCCACCGCGTAGCCGTCCTGCCGGAAGATGCGGCACAGGGCGGCAACCAGCACGCTTTTGCCGACGTGCGACCCCGTCCCCTGGATCATTATTGTCCGCGCGAAAGCCATCTTTTTTCCCTCCGTGCAAAAATATATTTTGCCGGCCGGCCGTTTCCGCCACCAGCCAGATTGCTCATCACCTTTTTAGTCTCCGGGCCTGCCACCTCTGTTCCTTTGTGCCTTTATACCTTTGTGCCTTTTCCTTTCCGCCTTTGTGCCTTCGTCCGCTAATTTTCACCTTCAAAATAATCATGTCCGGATAATACTTGTTTTAACGCCCTCAATAAATGCCTGTTTTCGCTCCTTTTGCGCACCGCCAGGCGAAAGTAATACTCATCCAGTCCCGCGAAGTTGCGGGCGTCCCTGATCAGCACCCCTTTTTTGGCCAGCGCGGCAGCTATTTCGGAACCGGTCCGGCCGGTCCGGCGACAGTCGCCCAGCAAAAAATTGGCCCGGGAAGGAAATAGCACCAACCCCGGCAGCTTTCCTAAACCCCGCAAAAGGTACTCCCTCTCCTTTTCCACCAGGGCAACGGTTTCCTTAAGATAGTTCTGCTCCCGGAGGCAGGCCAGGCCGGCCAGCTGCGCAAAAACGTTGACGCTCCAGGGATCGTTGGCTGCCTTCAGCTTTTTAATCAACGCCGGAGGCCCCACCCCGATCCCCAAACGCAGGCCGGGCAGGGCGTAAATCTTGGTCAGGGAAAAAACGAGAAAAAATTGAAAATGGCCGGTTTCTTCCTGCAAAAAACTAAAATTCTTTTTCCGCCAGGCGGACCACCTGGTTCCCGTAAAAGGCCAGAAACTCGCGTCCAGCAAAAAAGGAATTCCCTTTGCGGCCGTTTCCTGCAGCAAAAGCGTGACGTCCTCCCAGAAAACACCCGTGGGATTGTTCGGGTTGCAAAACACCAGGGCATCGCACCGGGAGCGCGTGAGTTCCCGGGCCAGCGATTCCAGCGGGTAAGCAAATTTATCCGGGGAGAAGAAAAATTCCACCCTGCTCCCGGCGGCCAGGGCGGCGCGCGCGTAATCGCTGTACGTGGGCGCGGGAAGGAGGACCCGCCGGGGCCCGGCTGCCCGGAAAAAAAGGGAGATCAGTTCGGAAGCGCCGTTGCCGGCGATCACCCGGTCGGCGCTGACGCCCAGTGTTTCCGCCCAGGCTGAACACAGGGTCCGGGCATAGGGTTCCGGGTAGTACTGCAGGTAGCGGATTTTTTCCCTGAGCAACCGGAAAACGCCCGGAGGCGGCCCTAAAGGATTGAGGCTGGCGCTAAAGTCAATCACTTTTCGCGGCGCCAGTTCTTTTTGGCCGTTGACGGCCCAGACATTCCCCCCGTGTTCAAATTCCATTACTTTTGCCTCCGCTCACTTTTGCCGCGCCGCCCAGCAGAAACTCGCCCAAGATTTCGCCGTAGCCCAGCCGGCTTAAAAAACGTTCGCACTCTTTGCTCCGCGGGCTCTCCCGGGGGTAAAGAACGCCGATTACCGTGCCGCTGTGGGCGCAGACGACTCCCCTGGCACCCATTTTCGAAACGGCCGCGGCTATCTCGGCCAGGTCCGCCTTGGGCAAAATCCCCTGGTGGGCAAGCGCGCTCTGCGTGGCTCCTTCGCCGATCAGATCCAGGCTGCTTCGCTGCAGGCCGTGCAACACCTTCTTTAAGGCCGGGGTAACCTCCTTTTCTTTTGCCCGGTTAAGCATTTGCAAAGAGGGGTGGTGGTTAAAACCAAGCGTGTCCACTTTCCCGCCGTAGTCAAAGATCAATACCTTCGCCGGCGGGGCCGCCCCTAAAACCCGGGCTATTTTTCCCCGGCGGTGGTCAAAAAGGGTAACTCCGGGAAACATCACCCCGTCGCTCGGTTCAATAGATAAAGCAAGGCGCGCCAGCTGCCGGGGGGTGAGCGCCCGGCCCAGGGAAAGGGCGGCGGCCCGGGCCGCCGCGACAATGTCCGCCGAACTGGAGCCCATTCCTTTACCGGCCGGTGCCGGACAGCTCAAATCCAGCCAGACGCGGCGCGGCCGCAGGCCAAAGAGGGCGATTGTCTTGCGCACAGCCAGCACGGCCTTGGCTACTTCACTTTCGGGCTGGCCGCTCAATATTTCTACGGGATAAAGGGGAAACGCGCCTTCCGGTTCGCCGAAAGAAACCCGGCCGTTTCCGGGTTCGGGTTCAATGTAGACAACGACCCGGGAATAGAGTTCTAACGGGCAGGTTACCAAAAAATCCTGCCCGGCGATCGCCCCCTGCACCAGTTCCCCGCAGGTTACCGGCGCCCGGGCGCAACCCTGCAAGATGCTTTGTTTTCCGGGCAAAAGAACCACCCCTCCCGCCTTCAGAATTACCCTTTGCCCGCCGTTCGTTTGCCATTGCGCCAACGCCCCTGGCAAATCGAACGGCGGGCCGGGCATTTTACCCTCTGCCGGTGCGCGACAACACCTGCTTAACTACGCCAAAACTTTCGTCAGGGCGGCGGCTCCCAGCAAGAAGAAAAGCTCCCCCAGTTCGTTAACCGCGCCCAGGGTATCGCCGGTCATGCCGCCGAAACAGCGGGCAACGTAAGCACCAAAAAGCATTGCTCCGGCCCAGGAAATGAACAACCCCCCAAAGGCAATCGGGAAAAGGCGCGGGCCGGCATAGGCGACCCCGGCCGCGGAGCCGCCGAGCGCGCAGAAAAAGACCCAAAAGAAAGCAATGATTACTTCCCGGTTCGTTATCCGGCCGGCAAAACCCTCCCCAAGCCCGGAAGTGGAACGGGCGTAGGGGTAAATTTTCCCCGCCAGCACCTGCAGCCAGCGCCCGCTTACCGGCATCAGGAACAGGCTCAAATAACGCGCGCCGCCGCCGATCTCCACCAGCAGGCTGTACTTGAAGAGAATCAGCAAAACCAGCCCCAGCACCCCCAGGGCGCCGCTTCTGCTGTCCTTCATCACCGCCAGGGCTTTCTCCTTTCCGCCCTTGAAAAGGGCCCCCAAACCATCAACGGTATCGGCAAAACCGTCAAGGTGCAGGCCGGCGGTAAAAAAAGCGCCCGCCAGCAAAACAACCACCGAAGAAACGGTCAACGGAAAAAGCAAAGCAAAGAGGGCATCCACGGCGGCCAGGAGGAGGCCCAAAAGCGCCCCCACCAGCGGGAAAAAAGCGGCCGACCGGGCAAAAACGTTGTCCCCTGAAGAGAACACTACATCTACTTTAAAAACAGTTAAAAAACTTAAAGCAAGGAGAAACTGGTTTTTCAAACCGGCCATTTCGTTATCCCCGCATATTGTGTCTTATTTTCATCTCATTAAGAAAAGAAGTTCTGTGAGCAGCGCAGAAATTCCCAGGTTCAGGAAAACACAGCCGGCCAGCGCCAGCAGGGTGCTGATTTGCACCACTCTTAAAGCTTCCCCGATATCCTTTTCTGCCGCGGCCCGGCCGGCGGCATTAAGATAGGGCAGAAAGGAAACTTCGCCGTGGTAGGAATTCAGCCCGCCCAGGCGGATATTTAAAAGGCCGGCCATGGCCGCTTCCGGGCGCCCGCTGTTGGGGCTGGGGTGCTTGCTCCCGTCCTGCCGCAGCACCTGCCGGGCAAAGAAAACGTTTTTCTTCAGGAAAAACCCCGCGGCCAGAAAGAGGAGGGCCGTCAGCCTGGCCGGCAGGTAGTTTAAAAAATCGTCCAGGCGGGCGGCGGCGCGTCCGAAATAAAGGTTCTCCGGCGTGCGGTGGCCGTACATGGCGTCCAGCGTGTTCACCGCGCGGTAGGCCAGCGCCAGCGGCGCCCCCCCGACGGCCGCGTAAAAAAGGGGGGCCACGATGCCGTCGGAGGCATTTTCGGCAACGCTTTCCACAGCCGCCCGGGCCACCTCCGGCCCATCCAAAGAAGATACGTCCCGGCCGACGATCATGCCTACCGCCCGCCGCGCCTCCGCAAGCCTTCCTTCGGCCAGCGGGCGGGCAACGGCCCGGGCGTGTTCGCCCAGGCTTTTCACCGCGATTGTGGCGGCAACCAAAAAAGCGGAAACAATCGTGCCGGCCAATGTAAAACCCCGGTCAAAAAGAAAAAGAAGCAAAACGCCCGAGAGCAAAAAGCTGCCTCCGCCGACAAGCAGAACCAGCCCCAGGCCGGCCAAAAACTCCCCCCGCGGACGGCCCCCCGCCCGCCGGCCGAAAAAACGCAGCGGCGCCTCGCAAAGAAGCGCAGCCTTCCCCATCCCCACCACGGGGTGCGGCAGCCAGCGCGGATCGCCCACAACAAGGTCAAGAAAAAGGGCAAGGATGAGCACCGCCGGACCGGCAAAAAGCTTCCAGCATTCCAAAGGGGCCATAAAAATCAATCTCCCAAAGAAAACATCAAGCAAGAATCGTTCCGGAATCCTCCCGGATCCAGAGGTTCAGCAAGGCGTTCACGATGCTGACGGCAACGGCGCTGCCGCCCTTGGTCCCATGGACGGTTACGTAAGGCACCGCCAGCCGGGTCAAGGCGCTTTTGGCTTCCGCCGCCCCCACAAAACCCACCGGTGTGCCGACAATCAGCGCCGGTTTCACCCGGCCGGCCTCCGTCAGCCTGATCAGTTCCGCCAGGGCCGTCGGGGCGTTGCCAATCACCACCATGCTGCCCGTGAGCAATCCCGCCAGGGCGCTGATGGCCGCTATTGCCCGCGTTACACGTTTTTCCTCCGCCTCCTTGACCACGGCCGGATCGTCAATGGCACAATAAACCACCACACCGAGTTGCGCGGTTTTCCGGGAGCTAATACCGGCTTTGACCATTTTTACATCGGTGATGATTTTTTTGCTGCCGGCAAAGACCTGCCGGGCCGCCCGGATGGCCTCCGGGTGAATTTCCACCAGCGCGGCTATTTCCGGATCGCCGGTGGCGTGGACGACCCGCTTGATGATTTCTTTTTCCGGAAAGGAGAAATCACCGATCAATTGCTCGATGATGGCCATGCTTTTGGCTTCAATGGCGCGCGGTTCGGCCAAAAAGTTCAATTTCCCGCCACCTCCCGGATCCGGTCCACGATTACCGCGGCAATGCGCGGGTCCGCTCCCAGGTGAGCGGCCGTCTTGATTTCCACCGCGTGCTTTTCCTTAAGCAGAGCAATCTCGGCGGGAATATCCTTTTGCATGTGCAGGCCGTTGGAAAGGAATACCGGCGCCACGATAATTTTTGTTGCCCCGCCGGCAACCAGCTTCCCAACGGCGTCCGCCAGGTTCTGCCGCTGAGCCTTGGGGTTCATAAAAGCCGTCTCCAGCAAATCCGCCCCGGTGCCCGCCTTAACCATTTCCGCCAGGCGGAGCAGCACGTGGTTGGCCTCATCGACGGCGCGCCTGCTCCCATGCCCCAAAACCACAATCCCGGTTTTCATTCACACCGCTCTCCTTTTGGCAAATTTTCCAAGATCTCCAGTAATTCCGCGTAATTACTCACGGCCCGCGAATATCTTGCCGCCGGTCTTTTAATCAAAACAACCGGAATACCCAGATCCAGAGCCGCCTTCACCTTCTCTTCCGTGCCGCCGGCCGGCCCGCTTTCCTTGGTCACCAGCACCGCTGCCCGGTATTCGCGAAGCAAGGCCCGGTTAAACTCGTAACTGAAGGGCCCCTGCAGGGCAATGAGGTCCGCCGGTTGGAGGCCCAGCGCAAGGCATCCGGCCAGCACGTCCGGAGCGGGCAAAACCCGGGCCACCACCCTCTTGCCGGCCCGCTTCGCCTCGGCCACAAATACAGGCAAAGTTTTGCTTCCCGTCGTTAAAAAGATTGGTTCGCCAAAAGATACGGCCTTTTTGGCGGCCCGGGAAAAATCCCGGACAGCGTGAATGAGCGGGTCTTCCGGCAAATTCGCCATCGGCCGTTCGTAGCGGACGTACGGGACGCCGGCCGCCTTGCAGGCCCGGCGGGCGTTGGCGGATGCCCGCACGGCAAAAGGATGGCTGGCGTCCACCACGGCGTTGATTTTTTTCTCTCTGATGAAAGCCGCCATTTCCGCGGCACCGAGGGCGCGACTGAAAACCGCCCCGCCGGCGCCGTCCGCACCATCCGCGCCATTCGCACCGCCGGCCGGCGCCCGCGCGCCCGCCGTCCGTCCGCCCGCCAAAGCCTGCGCCCCGTAAGCGGTGGTCACCGTCGCCACCACCGGATACCCCTTTTCCTTCAAAAGAGAAAAAATCTCCCTTCCGTCGGCAGTCCCGGCCAGCAGCAGAATCATAGGCAATACCCCCGCGGGGTAATCATATAGGAAGACAGGACAAAAGTCTGCGAGTTGCCGATAATGACGGTGGTCAACATGTCCACCGGGTGCTCACACATTTTCCGCAGGTTGGTGATGACCACTTCTTCGCTCTCCCGGCTCACGTTTTTCACGATCCCCACGGGCGTGGTTTCCTTCCGGCATTTTAAAAAGATCTCCCTGGCCCTGACGATTTGCTCCCGCCTTTTTTTGCTTCGGGGGTTGTAGAGAACCGTAACAAAGTCGCCGGTCGCGGCCGCGGCCAGACGCTTTTCAATCACCGGCCAGGGGGTAAGCAAATCACTTAAGCTGATCACCGCAAAATCGTGATTTAAAGGCGCGCCCAGCGCCGCCGCGGCGGCGGTGGCCGCGGTCACGCCGGGGATAATTTCCACCGCCAGCCCTCTTTCGCCCAGGACTTCCAGGATCGGTCCGGCCATTCCGTAAACTCCGGGATCACCGCTGGAAACCACCGCCACGCGCTTCCCGGTTAAAGCCAACCCCACCGCCAGCCGGCAGCGTTCGATTTCCTCGCGCATTTGCGAACGGTGAATTTCTTTGTCCCGGATTAAATCACCCAGTAAATCCAGGTAGGTATCGTAGCCCACAACCGCCTGGGCATCCCGGATCGCCCGCTCGGCCCGCGGGGTGATCTGGTCCCGGCTTCCCGGCCCGATTCCGACCACCGTTAATTTTCCGCCGCGACGGCCACCGTCACCCGGTTGTAAACCGTTTTCGGCACAACCAGCCGGGCGGGCTTCCCCGCCGCCAGCCAGGCCGCCGGTTCGCATACGGCACCAACTCCCGTTATCTTTTTTACGTAAGCCGACTCCCGGAATCTCCCGGCGCAGTTCTCAATTTCCGCAGCGTCAAAAAATTTAACTTCCACACCCAGCCGCCGGGCGGCCTCCAGCAAACCCGGCTCGTTTTGCTTTAAACTTATGCTGGCCAGCACCCTCACGCTGGCCGGGGCCAGGCACGCACCGGCCAGGGCAAAATAAAGCGCTTCGGTAACCTCCTCCGGTTTAACCCCCTTCTTGCATCCCACCCCGGCCACCAGATTTTTCGGCCGTAAAAACACGTAAGGAAGGTCTCCAAGGGGAGAAACGTCCAGGATTTTATTGGTGATTAGAACCACGGCAGCCGGTCTTTCCCCTGTCTCTTCCAAAAAAGACGGGCTGTCCGGGAGGTAATTGTCCGGGCGGGGGCCTGCCCCGCCCCTCCCTCCCCGGCAGCAGGCGGACAAAAACGCACCGGCGCGCTCCAGCGGGAAAAGGGCGACGTTTCCGGCGGGTTTAACGCCGGGAAGCGCCCGTTCCGCAAAAATAACCACCTTTTCGCCATTGGCCAGGGCCGCGTTAATTTTTTTCACGTTGGCAAAGGGCTCGCACACCATACCCCGTTCCTTCGCCAGCAGATCCACGGCCAGGGTTTGTTGCAGATCCGTAGCCGTGGTAATCACCGCCTGCGCCCCGCAGAAGGCGGCTACTTTGGCGGCCAGTTCGTTGGCCCCGCCCAGGTGTCCGGACGCCAGGCTGACGGCAAAGCGCCCTTTTTCGTCCATCACCACCACTGCCGGGTCGGTTCGCTTATCCCGGAGCAAAGGGGCGATTACCCGGACCACAATGCCCGCGGCCATAATGAAGACAAAGCCCGCAAATTCCGGAAAAAGCGCGGCCACCAGCTCCCGGAAAGGACCGTCAAAAAAGTAGACCCGCCCGGAGTACACCGAACAGCGACCTTCAGAATCGCCCGGAGCAAAAACAAACCGGCCGGTGCCCAAATCAGAACTGTCAGTCAAACCAGCAGTTTGCTTCAGGCAGGATACCGCAATATTTGCAAGCGGCGGCCGGGCCGCTATTTCCGGGAGCAGTTCCCCGGCAAACTTTTCCGGCAGAAACAAACTGACCTCGACTTTTTCCCCCTCGCCGGCAGTCAAAAACTTTTCGAAAAGAGCAAGACAAAGGCGCGCTCCCTGTCTGGTGAGGGCAAGCATGGCCGTTCTCACGACCGCTTCCCCCGGTAGCCGTGGGCGAAATCTGGAGCGTAAAGCTGCGCGCGTTTTCCCGCGGCGTCCAAAAAGTCGCCCACCAGGATGAGCGCCGTGCGCTCAATTTTTTCATCCTTCACCAGTTGGGCGATATTTTCCAGCGTCCCGCGCACCACCCGCGCGTCGGGCCAAGAGGCTTTCGCCACCACCGCCACGGGGGTTTGCGGCGGGTAGCCCTTCCTTAACTCCGCCACCACCCGGTCGATCAGGTGGACGCTTAAAAAAATGCACATGCTCGCCCGGTGCGCGGCCAGGGCGGAAAGTTCCTCTTTTTCCGGCACGCCGGTGCGCCCCGCCAGACGGGTGATAATAACCGTCTGGGAAACCTCCGGCAGTGTGTATTCGCGTTTTAGAAAGGCGGCCGCCGCCGCAAAGGAGCTGACGCCGGGAATGACTTCGTAAGCAATGCCCCGCTGCGCAAGCAATTCCATCTGCTCCCCGACGGCCCCGTAAAGGCCGGGATCGCCGCTGTGCAGGCGGGCGACGATTTTCCCTTCCGCCACCGCCTTTTCCACGATCGCGATGATCTCTTCCAGGGTAAGTACGGCACTGTCGTAAATCCGGGCGGTCTCTTTGGCGTGACGCAACACTTCCCGGTTGACCAGCGAACCGGCGTAAATGATTACGTCCGCCCGGGCAATCACTTTGGCGGCTTTGATGGTCAGCAACTCCGGGTCGCCCGGCCCGGCCCCGATAAAGTAAACCTTAGTCACTTCCGGCCTCCTTAAGATAGATTCACCGCAAAGGCGCAGAGCACGCAAAGCAGTCCCTGACTACCCTGAAAATTGTAGGCACAAAGTTTGCCAGGCACAAAGGCACAAAGTAAATATTCCCGGCGTTTTATACATATCCCTTTGTGCCTCTGTGCCTTAGTGCCTTGATGCTCTTGCCTCGAAAATAAACAATCGTTATTTTAAATTAAGTTAAGTGCCTGGCACTTAACTTACGGTGTCTCGTTACCGGCGCCTTTAGCATATGTCGCTCCTGGCAAATCGAACGGCGGGCCGGTCATTTTCGTTTTCTGTTGGTGCCACGAAAGTGGCATGGGAGTCTAATCCCTGATTTTCAAGGAAGATTTAACCATAATCAGCGATAAATAATCTTGTTTGCTTTTTTCTACCTGGTCGAGATTATGTTCCACCCTCCCGCCCGGCAGTCCGCAGCGGGTGGCGAAAACGGCCCGGTCTTTTAAATCGAGCTCTTCTAAAATCTTGACCACTTCGGCGTACTTGCGGGCTACTTTCATTAAAATAACGTTTTCAAAGTTTTGGAGAACAAAGCGCAGGGAGTCCAGATCCTTGACGGCCGGGATGACCGCCAGCTTTTCATCCCCCTCCGCCAGCGGCAGGCCGGCCAGCGCGGCGCAGGCGCAAAAAGAAGGCACGCCGGGTATTGTTTCGATTTCCCAGAGACCGGCCGCTTTGATCTTTTTCAGGACGTACGTGTAGGTGCTGTACAGGGTAGGGTCGCCCAGGGTGATAAAAGCCACCTTCTTGCCCGCCTGCAACAGGTCAATAATCCGGCCGGCCGCTTTTTCCCAGCAAAGCTCCAGTTCCGCCTGGTCTTTGGTCATCGGAAAGGGGAGTTCCAGGATTTCCCTATCCCCTTTTTCCTTGACTATTTCGCTGACAATGGAGAGGGCGACGCCTTCTTTATCAGCACTCGATTTAGGTGAACAGATTACGTCCGCTTCCTGCAAAACCCGGTATCCTTTTAAAGTAATCAGCTCCGGGTCGCCGGGACCAACGCCCACGCCGTAAAACACGCCTTTCACTTTAGAACAGCTTCCTCCTGCTCTGAAAATAGCCCATTGCCCGCTGTTCGTTTGCCGTCGCTCCGATGCTTCGGGCCGACGATACAGCGGCTCGATTCGGAGCGAACCAGGCAATTGAGAAGTGAGAGGCGGGAGGTGAGAGGTGAGATTTTAAAATTCCCACTTCCAACTTCTCACATCTCACTTCTCAGTCGCGCTGCCGGTTCGCTGACCTCACCTGCGCCGTGTCTCGTTACCGGCGCCTTTAGCATATGTCGCTCCTGGCAAATCGAACTGCGGGCAGGAAGTTTTCATACTCTGTTGGTGCTGCTAAAAAGCGGCATGGGGAACTACCATTAAAACAACCCTATGCCCCGTCGTTCGTTTTTTGGCCGGCCACCAGGTAGACCGGGTTCATCCCCTTCCACACCCTGGCCTGCCCGGCCTGTTCTACCCTGGCGACATTGAGGCACAGAGTCTCAATCTCCCCAAACCCAAGCGCGGCCAGCGTTTGCACGGAAGCGGCCAGCGTTTCAATGGTGACGGCGTTGACGACCAGGCGGCCCCTGTCTCTTAATTTTTCCGCGGCCGCCGCCAGGATTTCTTTGAGCCGCCCGCCGCTGCCGCCGACAAAAATGCGGTCCGCAAGGGGAAGACCGCCCAGGGCTTCGGGGGCTTCCCCGACGACGACGTGTAAATTGTTGACCCCGAACCGCCCGGCGTTGCGCAAGATCAGCTCCCCCGCCCGTTTATTTTTTTCGATGGCGTAGACCGTTCCTGCGCCGGCTAAAAGGGCGGCTTCGATGGCAATGGACCCCGTACCGGCGCCGATGTCGTAAATTACGCTGGTGCTCTGCAAACGGGCCTTGCAAATAGTCAGGCAGCGCACTTCTTCCTTGGTCAGCGGCACGCCGTTTTTTTCAAACCAGGCGTCCGGGATGCCGGGCGTAACGTAGCCCCACGTCTTATCCGTCAACGATCAACACCACGCAGTTGACAAACTGTTCCCGGCTGGCCGCCATTTCCGGCAAACCGGCGGAAACAAACTTTTCTTCCGGGTAGGAGAGGTTTTCGCCAACCAGCATTTTTTTGTCGCCCACGCCATGGCTCAAAAGGTAACCCGCTATTTTTTGGGGTGGAAAGCTCCAGTCCGTCAAAAGGGCCACTTTCACCCCGCTTTTAACTGCCGGAAGAACGCTGCCGGCCATGACGCGCTCTTTGTCCCTGCCGTGCAGGCTGAAAATCGCCGCCCCCTGCCAGGTCAGCGCGGCCCGGGCAAAGGCCAGCTGGACGGAACTCAAACCCGGAACTACCTCCAGCTCATCCGGCTGAAAATGTTTTAACAGACAGTCCAGCAGGCTGTACAGGCCCGGGTCGCCGCTGACGAGCACCGCAATTTTTTTCCGGCGGTTCTGTTTTATAAAATCAATTACCTGTTCGAGCCGGGCGTCAATCGTTATTTCCTTTTTCCCCAGCTTCCTGAAAGGGGCCAGCACCCTTTTCCCGCCGATCAGCACCTCGGCGTCCTGGAGCGCTTTTTGCGCCGCAGGCAGGAGGTAATCCTCCCCGCCCGGCCCGACGCCGATTACTTTAATCCTTTCCATCCCAGCGTCTTCCCGATTTCCCGGGCCCCTTCATCCAGCCCCAGAATTTCCCCTTCTAAAGAGGTGAGCACCGTACCCACAAAAAGCTCTCCCCTGACGTACTCGCTGGCGCGCCTGCTGGCGGTGCCGGCGATGCGGTCAAAGATAAAACCTAACTTATGTTTGAGGATTATCCCTGCCGCTTCCTCTGTAGTTGCACTTTGCCAGATGTTTTCGATAACCTCCTGACCCGCTCCCGCCAGCGCGGCGTGGGTGATCAGCGTTTCCCGCCGGGCGTCGGCCACGCGGCTGTGGGTGTGAAAAATACCTGCCGCCACTTTACCGAGCTTGCCCAGGTGACCAAAGAGGAGCACCCTTTTTACCCCCAGGCGCACGCCCTCCGCCAGCATATAGCCGACAAAGTTGCTCACCTGGACGACCGCGCCCGCCGGCAGTCCGTATTTTTCGACAGCCCACTGCTCGGTGCGCCGGCCGGGAGTGAAAACGACGTCCCGGTAGCCCAGGGCCAGCGCCTGGGAAATTTGCGGAACCAGGGAAGATTTAAAGGCTTCTTCGGACATGGGTTCAACTATGCCGGTGGTGCCCAGGATGGATATGCCGCCGCGGATGCCCAGCCGCGGGTTCATCGTTTTCGCCGCCACCGCTTCCCCGCCGGGCACGGAAATGGTTATTTCCACCCCGCAGCCGGCCGGAAGAACCTTTTGTACTTCGCTTGCAATGATCTGCCGGGGAACCGGATTGATGGCCGGCTGCCCCGGCGCCACCGCCAGCCCCGGCCTGGTTACGACGCCAACGCCGGCACCGCCTTTGATCCGGACCCCGGCGGCGGTTTTGCGCGCTGCGGCGCAGATGGCCAGCCCGTCGGTCACGTCCAGATCGTCCCCGGCGTCTTTGATTACGCAGCACCGGGCATGGTTCTCGTCTTTTTCCCGGCCGCAAATTTTTAAGCGCAGGACCGGTCCGGCGGGAGTGGCCACGTCCACCTCGTCCGGCCAGACATTCTGAAAAAGCATGATGGTGGCTCCTTTGGCCGCCGCGGCCGCACACATGCCGGTGGTATAGCCCCTTCTCAGTTTCTTACCGTCGACCACAACCGGGGGGAGCAAACGCCTTTTCCCTCCTCATCAGGCTGGTCCGGCACTCACCGGCACTCAGTATGCTTATTGCTTTACTGTCTCAAATAGCACCGGCTGACAACGAAGCAACCTGATCCCAGTGAGTGCCGGATGTCCGGCTCGCTTAAGAGCCCCGGGTCGACCAGACAAATTCCAGCCCTCATTTTCATACTCTACGAAGAGGACGGCATTCTTCATTGGTAACTCCTTTCCAACTTCCCACCTCCCACCTCTTATACCGCCGGCAGCTTTCCACGAAATTGCGCGCCAGCTGCGGGTGGGCGGCAAAATGCAGGTGCAGGTAGGAGGCCAGCAGGTTGCCCCGGACAAACCCCTCCTCGATGAGCGCCGGGGCGCCGTCGGCGCCGGCCAGTTTATAGGCGTAGCGCGCGTCCGGCGGAACATCCGCCAGCACTGACCAGCGAAACTGGTGGCCCCGCAGGATATCCCCTTTTCTGGCCAGGATGTTGTCGGTTAAAACCTCCGCCGTCATATACCCCAAGGCCGCCAGTTTTTCCTGCATGCAGGCTCTGCCCGGGACCAGCCCGGCCAGCGGGTAGAAGTTGCCGCTAAAATCTACAATTCCCTCGGAAAGGTACATAAGCCCGCCGCATTCGGCATAAACCGGCATGCCCCGGCGATGGGCGGAAACGATGCCGGCGATCATTGTCCGGTTGGCGGCGAGCGGCTCTAAAAACATTTCCGGAAAGCCGCCGCCGATATAGATACCGTGGACGCCTTCGGGAAGGGCGCGATCACGAAGCGGGCTGAAATAAACCAGTTCGGCCCCGTGCGCGGCCAGCAGGTCGAGGGCATCCTGGTAGTAAAAATTAAAGGCTGCGTCCCTGGCCACCGCAATTTTTACTTCTTTCTTTTGCCCGTCCGGAAAAATTGATTCCCTGGGGCAGTCCAGCGGCGGGGCAGACCTGGCCACCGCCAGGATTTCCTCAAGATTCACTGAACTTTCCAGCGCCCCGGCCAGGCGGTCGAGATAGGGAGCCAGCTCACTTTTCTCCGCGGTGGGAACCAGGCCCAGGTGGCGCTCGGGCGTCTTTAAGGCCGCGTTCTTTTCCAGGTAGCCTAAGGCCTTCAGGCCAACGGCTCCCTCAACGGCTTCTTTCAAGATCCGGAAGTGTTTTTCGCCGCCCACGTTGTTAAAGATCGCCCCGCCAAAATACACTTCCGGATCAAATTGTTTGTATCCCAGCACCATTGCCGCGGCGCTCCGGGCCATTCCCTTCGCGTTCACCACCAGGATCACCGGCGCGCGCAAATATTTTGCCACTAAAGCGGTGCTGCCCGCCTGCCGGCCGGCACCCGCGCCGTCATAAAGCCCCATCACGCCCTCGATCACGGCTAGATCGGCATCTTTAGCCGCCCTGAAAAACAGTTCCCTGATGGCAGGCGCCGTCAGCATCCAGCTATCCAGGTTCCTGGAAATATTTCCTGTGGCCGCGGTATGGTAGCCGGGATCGATATAATCCGGCCCGACCTTAAATCCCTGCACCCGGTAACCTTTCTTCGCCAGGGCGGCCATCAGGCCGGTCGCCACAGTCGTTTTGCCCACACCGCTCTGCACACCGGCAATCACCACGCGGGGGATCAACCAGATCGCCTCACTCTTTACAATTCAGGCACAAAGATTTCCGGGTACAAAGGCACAAAGTAAATATTTCCGGGTACATTTCTCTTTGTGCCTCAGTGCCTTTGTGCCTCAGTGCCTTTATTTATTCTGCCTTGTGGAGAGTGACTCCTTTTTATTCAATTTCTGGAAGACAGAAAAAAGAAAATTCCTATGTAATTTATTGTCATGAACCCTCTGCGCCCTCTGTGCCCTCCGGGGCTGAGCCATCTTCCTACCTGACTTTGCGCAACAACCTTGCCTCCGGGGAACGAACCTCTTTTCCGGCGATGCTCAAGAGGAGTTCCTGCTTCGTCCTGGGGGGAAGGTCGCCATCTATCCAGCCTTTTCTTTTGAGCTCCTCATAAACATGCGCCACCCACGGTCTTTCCAGCTCGGCTTCGGCCAAAAGGCCGGCATCGTTAAAAATTTTCTCCGGCGTCCCTTCTCCCACCACCAGGCCGTTTTTCATGAGAAAAACATAATCTGCCCGGGAGTAAGCCAGGTCCACGTCGTGGGTGGAAAAGATAACGGTTACGCCGGCGCCGTTGAACCTCTCGAATAACTCCATGATTTGCGCCGCATGCTTCGTATCCAGCCAGGCGGTGGGTTCGTCGCAAATCAGCACCCGGGGCCGCATCGCCAGGATGCCGGCGATAGCCACCCGCTTTTTCTGACCGTAACTTAAAAAATGGGTAGGCCTGTCCTTCAGGTCGAGAATTTCGGTGGCCGCCATGGCTTCGTAGACGCGCTCCTTCACTTTGTCCTCCGGCAGCCCCAGGTTGAGCGGACCAAAGGAAATCTCCTGGTAAACGCTGGCGGAAAACAGCTGGGTTTCGGGGTCCTGAAAGACTATCCCCACATTTTTCCGCAGTTCCAAAAGTGAGCCGTGACTGTAGCGAATCTCCCGGCCGGCAAAATAAATCTTTCCCCGCTGCGGCTTTAAGATTCCGTTAAAATGCAGAAATAGCGTCGTTTTCCCGGCGCCGTTGGGCCCTAAAAAGGCCGTCTTTTTGCCTTTGGGAATAGCCAGGCTGACGCTCTCCAGCGCCCGCGTACCGTCGGGATAGGAAAAGGTGACCTCCTTTGCTTCCAGGATGGGCTCGCCAATCAACGGTACCCACCGCCCGCAAAAAACTTCCCGTCCCCCGACCATAAACTCACGCCCAGGAGCGCCAGCCCCGTAAGGATAATCAAAAAAATATTTTTCCGGGACAAGTTGCAAGATTCCGCCAGCACGTTCAATTCTCCGTTGTAACCCCGGGCTGCAAGGGTGATTAAGAGCATCCGGGACTTGTAATAAGACTTGGCAAACAGGTTGGCCGCCAGCTGCCCCAGCGAAAAGTACGCCGTTCTCACGCTGGCGTATCCCCAGCGGGAGGACTGCGCCATGTAAATGTCGCCCGCTGTTTCGAAAAGAACAAAAATAAAACGGTAAACCAAAGACATCAGCTCAATGAACAGCGGGGGCAGCCTTAATTTTTTAAGCACCGCGAGAATCTCCACTACGGGTGTTGTCAGCGAGAGAAAATAAAGGCACGAGACCGCCCCCAGGGATTTCAAAAAAAGCCCGGCGGCCATCTCCAGGCCGGCCGCGGTAACGCCCACCGTATAGCTGCCGATGGGCAGCCCCCACCAAAACGAACCGGCGTCCCTGGAAAAAGAAAACGCCACCGTCAAAACGCCGGCCACGAGAAAAGACATGGGCATAGTCATGAGTTTGAAATAAAACAAAGCGGGTATCCCGGCCAGCAAAATTACCAGTCCGGCCATCAGGAAGATGACCAGAAGAAACGTCAGGCGGGAAGAAGAAGCCAGGCAAAAAGCCAGCGCCACCAGGGCAAAGGCCAGCTTTTCCGCCGGGTGGACGGAACGCAATTTGTTGGTGTAGGCATACTGATCTATTTTGAGCAAACTTTTTCACCGCCCCCCTTTGCCGGGAGGTTAAACTTTTATAACGATTGTTTATTTTCGAGGCAAGAGCATCAAGGCACTAAGGCACTTAAGGCACAAAGGGATATGTATAAAACGCCGGGAATATTTACTTTGTGCCTTTGTGCCTGGCAAACTTTGTGCCTACAATTTTCAGGGTAAAAACAGTGAGTGTCGGGTCGCCCGCTTACTCCGCAGCTTCCTTTTTGCCCTTCCGGTAGCCCAGGAAGTAGCCGATAAAACCCGCGCCGACGGCCGCCTGCAGGGCAAAAAGCAGACTTTCAATTTCGCCGCTGGGCGGCTCCCAAAGGGAGCTGAACCACGGCTCGTAATCGGGCCGGGTCTGGGCAATAATTTCCTCGGCCTGTCCGTCGGCCCCGCCGAAATCGGCGTCCCCCTTCACCCACAGGGGAACGACGGCCAGCAAGATAACAAAAACGATCAGGACGACATTTTTCGTTTTCATCTCACCCGCACCCCTTTAGATGAAGCGCCGTTGTCCGGAATAACCGCTAATTCCTGCAACTCCCGCTTGCTGTGAACGGTCAATAAATTAAAGATGACAATTGTCAGCAGTCCTTCGCTGACCGCCAGGGGGAGTTGCGTGACGGCAAAAATACCCATAAACTTCCCGAAGGAGAAGATTAAACCCCCTGTCTTGTCGGGAAAGGCCAGGGCAAGCTGGAATGAGGTGGTTACGTAGGTCAACAAATCCCCCAGCGCCGCCGCCAGAAAAACCCCCAGCCACAAAGGGGACTTCAATTTCAGGCAGAGTCTGTACACCGCCCAGGCAACCACCGGTCCCACCACGGCCATGGAGAAAGTATTGGCGCCCAGCGTGCTGATGCCGCCGTGGGCCAACAGCAGAGCCTGAAAAATCAGCACGATACAGCCCAACACGGTCATTGCCGCGGGGCCGAAGAGAACCGCCCCCAGGCCGACGCCCGTAGGATGCGAACAACTGCCCGTTACCGAGGGGATTTTTAACGCCGAAAGGACAAAGGCAAAAGCGCCCGCCAAACCCAGCAACATTTTCATTTCCGGATGGTATTTGACCTTTTTCTTTATGGAAAGAATGCCGGCGACGAGAAAAGGAAGGGTGACAACGCCCCAAAAGATCGCCCACTCGACGGGCAGAAAGCCTTCCATGATGTGCATGGCGTAGGCGTTCCGGGGATAAAAAAGGACAACGGCCGCCAGGAGCACGCCAAGAAGGATCTTTTTTCGCAACAAGGTTCACCCGCCTTATTAATTAATTTCCAGGCAACCATCAGTGATGTTTAAAAAGCAAAATAATAATTGACAAAAACTCAAAAACCTCCGCCACCTGGTGCAGAGGTTTTAAACATGTTTCACCCCCCTATCGACCGTAGGTGGTTTAACAAACCGAAAACGGGCAGGTTTCCTGGCTCATGGTTCCTCGCTTCCCCACGCCTTCCCATCCGGCACTCAACGGTAACTAAATAGTGCTAAAGGACCAGTTTGTTTTCGACAGGACTTATTTGTCTTTCAGCACGAAAAATACATTGAGTGCCGGACAGTGGCTCTCCAGTGGGCGCTCCCCATTTACAGTGGCGGGACCGCGTCAGACTTGCACTGACTTCCCTTTTAACCCGAAAAAGGGCACCCGTCTCCAAAAAAAGGCTATTCAGTTGTTTAATGTATTATAACCGGACAACCCGGGGCTGTCAAGAAAATTTTCGCAAAAAGCTAAAGAATACTTACGCATTTTTTTGCCGGATAGTTGCCTGGACAATTATTGTTTTGTAGGATTAAATCAGGGGAAAGGATTAAGGTCCAGGATACCGGCGAATTCCGCAGATGAAGAGCGGCATAACGAAAGAAGTGATTAAAGAAGGGGTGCTTATGGGCCGTCTGGAACTGGACGCTGCCGGCGCTAAGGAAGTAATTATAAAATTTATCCGGGAACAGGTGGCAGTCGCCAAAAGCCGGGGGGTGGCCGTCGGCGTAAGCGGCGGGCTGGATTCGGCGGCGGTAGCTTTCTTGTGCGCGCTGGCGCTTACGCCGGAAAAAGTCACCGGCCTTTACCTCCCGGAACGGGACAGCGCACCGGCCAGCCGCGCCCACGCCCGCGCCGTGGCCGGACAAGCGGGCATAAAGCTGGAAGAAATAAGCCTTGAACCGGCTTTAAAAGAACTGGGGGCTTACCGGAACGCAGTTGCCCGGGCCATGCAAAACCCGCTCATCAACCGCCTGGCTTTCTGGGGAATCGCCAATGTCGGCAAAGCTCAGCCATTCCTGCTGACCATGGACGGAGAGCAAAACGACGTTATCCGGCAGGCCGTCGCCTTCTATCGAATAAAGCACCGGCTGCGCATGGCCGCCCTTTACCACTTTGCCGAAGAAAACGGGCTGCTGGTGGCCGGCTGCTTAAACCGCACCGAATACCTCACCGGCTTTTTTGTCCGGTACGGCGACAGTGCCGCCGACCTGGCGCCCATTTTACCCCTTTACAAAACCTAGGTGCGCCGGCTGGCCGAACACCTGGGCGTGCCCCGGGAAATCATCGCCAAACCGCCCTCGCCCGATCTGATTCCCGGCATTACAGACGAAATTGCCCTGGGCATTACCTACGATCTGCTCGACGCCACTTTGGCGGGGCTGGAGCAGGGATCGGCTCCCGACGCTCTGGCCAGAGAACTGGCCGTCCCGCTGGATACGGTCCGGCACGTGGACCGCCTGGTCAAAACGTCCGCGCCCTGGCGGCGGCAGGTTCCCTGCCCGGAACTGCCCGGATTGCGGCCGCTCCCGCCGGACGGGCCGATCCCCTAAAAAAGGGGGGTTGCTCATGACGAACTTTGCACTCTCTCCATAAAAGATGAAAAAAGTCATATCCAGAAAGAGGGGATTACCCCTAATTCCTCATGTCCCAATTCTTAATGCCTATTTTCAAGGTGGTTGCCCAGAGGAGACCGCGTTCCTTTCATAATGCCCTGAAAAATTGACGGCCTGGCGTTCGATTGCCAGGAGGAGCGGAGCGACGGCAAACTCACCGGGCAAAAACAATTTTGGGGAAATGAAACTTTGGAGGAACGAAAGAGGAACAATGGCGCCGGTCTTCACCACCCCCGGGAATACTCCCCGGCGCAGGGGATGCAGGCGAACTTCCCTTCCCGGACCCGGGCCCTCACCTCGGCCACCGGCTCGCCGCAAAAAGCGCAGGTGACGGAAGGAAAAATCCTGGCTTTCGGAGGCAACTCCACACTAATGTGCTGCACAGTACAAAATTCTTCCTCCGGCGCCTCCAAAATATGGTGGATGCGCTCTTCCCGGCGCCGGCGGAAAAGCTCTTCCTCCTCCGGGGCGGCCGCGCCGCTCATGACCTTCTCGCGCAACTCCCGGGAATCCTCGCCGCCCTGCCGCCAGGCGCCCCCTTTCACCGCAATCCGCACCGCCCGGCCGCTGTTCCGGCAGATGAAGGTGAAAACGTGCTTTCCGTAGTCGCGGAAGAGCAGGTTTCCTTTGCCCAGGGTGCAGCCGGTCAGCACCTGCACGGCGTCCACGCCGCAGGCATCGTTTTCCACGATGGCCACCAGTTCCTCGTCCGCCGCCCGGGTTTTAGCCAGTTCCCGCAGGGCGATTTGCGCCGCCCGGTACCCCGTGGCCAGGCCCGGACAGCTATGCCCGTGAAATTCCACCGCTTTTTCCCAATCCGTTTTTTCCATGCACATAACACTCACTCCTGTCTAGATCTTTTCGGTCATCCGTTCAAATCACGCCTGCTTTTGCGATCGCTCTGGTACTGAAGATAATCCAGTCCAACGTAAGCCTCAATATCTTCCAGTTCCGTCATTTATGTACCCACAATATACTCCAACCTCTTTTACTTTAGCATAACTTACATTTGGAAGCAAATAGAATATTTACGGTATTGATCCTGCCCCGGCTTTGTGCTAAAATAAGGCCGAAAGTAAAGGCGATGGGGCTCGCTTAATTTGCCTGGCGGCTAATAGCTCCTACCAATGACCTTGTAAAAATTGGTAGGAGCTTTTCATTTATGAACTTTACGGAAAAATTAATTCAGGCTCTCCGGCACCCGGACCCCCGGATTCGCCGCGACGCCGCCTGGCTTTTAGGCAAAAAGGGAGCGAAGGAAGCCGTTCCGGCGCTCCTGGCGGCCCTTGCGGAAAACCGCGGCGACCCTTACTTGCTCGGAACAATTGCCGAAGCCCTGGGGCAAATCGGCGAACCGGACGCGCTTTTGCCGCTGGCCGCTCTCTTGCGCCGCTCCTACCTGCCGGTCAGGATAAAGGCGGCCCGGGCGCTCGCCCGGCTCGGTGATCCCCGCACCGCCGCTTACCTGGCGGAAGCGCTTGACGATCCCAGTCCCGGCGTCCGCCGGGCGGCCGGCAGCGCGCTGGCAAAATTAGAAACGGAAAAACAGGGAACTGTCGCCGGAAAGTTAACAGGGGATTGATTAAAACACATATCTAAACCATTTTGCTTTGAGGGGAGAGGAAAATCATGGGCAAGGAAAAGATCCCTGAAAAGAACACTTTGCTGAATGCCTTGGGAGAATTGATCAGCCTCGCCGGCCGGCAGGATAACCGTTTTGCCGCAGAACTTCTCCGGGAAACGAAAGAACGTTTCGAAAAGGAAACCTTTACCCTGGTGATCCTGGGGGAATTCAAGCGGGGCAAGTCGACTTTCGTAAACGCCCTGCTGGGCGAGCCTCTTCTACCTACCGCCATCGTCCCCTTAACGGCCATTCCCACCATCATCCATTACCAGGAGCGCCCGGGTGCCCAGGTAGTTTTTTTAAACGGTGAAAAGCAGGTCATCAAACTGGAAGCAATCACCGGCTTCGTCACCGAAAAAGAAAATCCCGCCAACCGCAAACAGGTGCGGGAAGTTCAGGTCGGTTACGCAAGTTCCTTTTTGCAGCGGGGAGTGATCCTGGTGGACACCCCGGGAGTTGGTTCGGTGTACGAACACAATACGGGGGCGGCCTACGCCTACCTCCCCCGCTCCGACGCCGGCATCTTCCTGCTTTCCGTAGACGCCCCCTTAAGCAAAACGGAAATCGACTATTTAAAAGACGTCCGCCAGCACGTGCACAAGCTTTTCTTCGTCGTCAACAAAGCCGACGTCGCTTCCGGCAGTGATGTCCGCGAGGCCCTGGAATTCCTGCAGGGCGCCTTAAGAAACATTTTCGACGGGCAGGAAACCCCGCTCTTCCCTCTTTCCGCCCGGCTGGCCCTGGAAGGAAAGCGCGAAAACAACCGGCAAAAGATCGCGGCCAGCGGCATTCTGGAACTGGAAGAAAAATTGAATGCGTTTATCGAACAGAACAAAGCCGGATTAATCCGGGAAATTACCGCCGCCCGCGCGTTACGCATCGCCAACGAACTGGAGCTGGCGCTTTTGCTCTGGCACCGGGCCATGGAGGAAACCGAGCAGGGCTTAAGCGCTAAAATCGCCCGGTTTAATCAGGAACTGGCCCGGCTGGAACAGGAGCGGGAAGACAGCATCTACCTGCTGTACCGGGAAGTGGACCGGCTGCGCAAAGAAGTGGAAGAAAACATGGCCGGCTTCCGCCGGGAAAACGAAGAAAACGTCGTCCGGCAACTGGAAGAGTTCGCCGCCGGCCTGCAGGCCCGCTCGCCCCGGGAAGCCGCGCTCACCCTTAAGCAGCAGGTTCAGGAAATCGTCCGGACGGTCATCGAACCAAAAAGAATGGCCGAACGGGAGGCGTTGCAGGAAAAATTCAAAGCGGTGGCGTTGCGTTTCTTTAACCGGATCGAAAACATCGTCGACCAGTTGATGGACGTCTCGGCGGAAATCTTTCAGGTGGCGGTGGAGAAAACCGCCTCGAAAGAATACATCCTGGGTAAGAGGGGGTTTTACTTCCATTTCGCCGACCACCCCACTTTCGTCCCGCCTCTCGAGGACTTGCCCGCCATGGGCATTCTGCCGGGAGGGCTTTTGCGCCGCCACCTGGTGAACAGGTCCAAAAAGATGCTGCTGGAGCTGTTTGAGCGCAACTGCGGGCGCGTCCGGGAAAACCTGGCGGAAGGTTTAAAAGAAGAGGTGCGGGACGTGGCCGGGGAGCTGCGCCTGCGCGCCGACGCCGTGGCCAAAGGTCTGCAGGCAGCACTCCAAAAAGCCGCCGAACAACAAAAAGCAACCGCCCGGGAAAGAGAAGCGGCCGCTCGCGATTGGGAAGAAAGGTACCGGCAGCTGCAGCAAATCAAAAACACCTTGAAGGCGTTTGCGAACGGCTAAAACTTTCCCCCGTGAATTTTTCCACCTGCCCTCTTCCTTCACGCTCCGGCCAACCAGGAAATAGCCGGAGCTTTTTTTAGAAAAGCATCAGGGATAATCCCCCAGGCAGATTAAAGAATTTTTTTAATCTGGTTGACTTGACACAAAACAGTTGTTATAATAATATTATAACAACTGTTATATTATTATTGTTAAAGGAGGGACCTGGCAATGGAAACGATTTCCCTGGCCGGTATGCTTTTGGCAGGACTTTTTTTCGGCTGGACCATCGGTTCTCACTACACCGGAGCGGTGATGGGAACGGCCTACGGGGCCAAACTCATCACCCCCCGAAAGGCCACCATGCTGATTGCTGTTTGCGTAATTCTGGGGGCGACCTTCGAAAGCCACAACGTGGTCAAGACGGTCGGCACCGGCGTTATCGACGCCGCGCACATGACGGTCTTCGGCGCCATGATCATGATGCTTACGGCAGCGCTGGTCACAGCCGCCAATACCTGGCTCAAACTACCGGTTTCCACTTCCCAACTGGCCATTTTCTCAGTCGTCGGAGCAGCCGTAGGGATGCAGGCTCCGGTCCACTGGAACACAACCATTCTAGCCCTGGCGATTACCTGGGCGGGAACACCTGTCGTCGGCACAATTTTAGGCTTTATTTTAACCAAAATTATGGATAAAGCCATGGCAAAAAGCACCGCGCGAGTTAAGAAGGCGGCGGGATACCTGCTCATCCTGGTTTGCTGTTACGCCGCCTATACCCTGGGCGCAAATAATACCGGTAATGCTGTGGGGGTCTTTTTCGGAACAGGGGCCATCCAATCAAAAATGCTGGCCGGTTTCATCGGCGGAGTGGTCATGGCGATCGGAGCCCTCACCTGGGGGCGTCCTCTCCTGGAAAAAGTGGGGCTGCATATTGTTTCGCTCGATCTGAATAGTGCCGTAGGCGCCCAGCTGGCGCAAGGGATTACCGCCCACATTGCCGCCGCCCTGGGCTACCCTACCTCCATGAACCAGGCCATGATCGGGGGCATTGCCGGAGCCGGTCTGGCCAGAGGCATCAAAACAATCGATTTAAAGGCCATTAAGGAGATTGTCGTATCCTGGTTTTTAACGCCGCTGGTAGGCGCCGTTGTTTCTTTTCTTCTCTATACCATCTTCTCTAAAATGCTTGGGGTCAGGTGATTGTTGGTTCCGTTAACGATCACGAGTTTTCCCTGCGCCCGGCCTCGCCCGCGCGCAGGGAATCTTCCCAGGCAAATACCTTTTCGGCAAAACTATTCAACCGGGCCCGACATTCCTCCAGGATTTCTTTGGTTTTTCCCGCCAGGCCGGCCTGGAAAAAGTCCCGCTCGCTCACTTTTTCCAGCCATTTCTCGAGTTTGGCCAAATCTTCTTCGTTTTCTTCCAGTTCAGCATAGGTGAAGTGTTGGTTCCCGGTTTCAGCTTCAATTTCCTCCAGAAACTCCTCACAGCGGTGGATTATTTCCCCATATTCCTCATCTCTGGCTCCGTTAAAGAGATCGATCACCCCCTGCTCCGTTCCCAGCATCGTCCCCTTAATTAAATAAGCTTCTCCTCCGAATTCCGTGATTTCCTTGCGCAGTTGCCGGAAATATCTTTCGTTATCCCGGACGGCGGGCAATACGCAGACCGAATTTTGCAGGTAAACCGCTCCTAAAGCCTTGATCTTGCGCCAGACCGTTGCTCTGTAACGGGAAGGCTCCGAAGGTATTTTATAAACAAGAAAAAGCCATTCCTGCACTTTTTTCTACCTCTTTCGAATTGGAGGAAGGCCATCCTTTTTAATACTAATATATCATTTTTGCGCCAATAAAAGAAGCATGATAGTAATATTTTTCAGTCTTAAAAAGTAGACCGCTTTTCACCCGCCTTTTTACATCACCACCACCCATGCCTGCAAAATCTCAATTAATGGTTTGGGATCATTTAATTGTCCGTTCCGAATATCCTGTTATACAAATCTTCGCCGTAACTGGTTTGTAATGGTTCGCCCTCTTCTATTCGAAAAGTTCGTTTCCCGTCGCTTTGCCTTTCAGCCCGCAGGAAAATGGCGTTTTCCATTTTCTTGTCATAAAAACCACGTGCAAATTCATATAAATGCGTAACGAAGAAAACCTTGATGTGCTTTTCCAATAATGCGCTAACGATCTGTCTTGCAATCTCCGAGCCTTCTCTTTCGTTTGTCGCGGCAAATGATTCATTGAAAAGCACCATCGAATTTGGCGTTATCTTGTCTACGATGTCACTCATTCTGCTGAGTTCTTCGTCAAGTTTTCCGCTTTTCATGGTAGCGTCTTCTTCCCGTTTGTAGTGCGTAAAAAGGCCGTCGCAGACATTGGCGCAGAAAGACTCAGCCGGTACAAACATGCCGCATTGCATCATTAATTGGGCTAAACCGATGCTTCGCAAAAAAGTCGATTTGCCGCCCTGGTTGGCGCCTGTAATGATCACGAGGTTTTTTTGTCAGCATTCCCATCGTTGCCCACAATTTTTTGTTTCATTGTTAAGGCCAGACAGACATCATATAATCCTTGAAAAGAATGTCTGCGTTCATAGGGAGCCACGGGCAGGGGAAAGGACGTTGGTTCTCCCATTTGGGCAAGCTCGCCATGTAAATTCAAACAACCAATGTAAAAGGCCAATTCGGTCCGCAGCATCTTAAAAAAACTTAAGATATGGGCGAGCGCATTGGCCACAAGGTTGATCCCCCTGTCTTTTAATTCCGACAGGGCCCTGGCGCCGCTTTCGTCACGCTCACTGATTGTAAAGGTGTGAACTCTATAATCCTTCACCGCCCCCTGTTTGAATTTCTCGAATGTTTTCTCCACATTCGCACTGTAGTCAATTTCAAACTCATATTTACGGACCTTGATGCTGTTGCCCTTTATGAGCAGGCAATATTTTACTGATGACAGATCGATGAGAAGCTTTTTCGTTTCCGCCTGAAGCGACGTAAAACGCTCAGAATCGGCATAGTTCGTCATATATTCGCGAAAGGCCAAAAAACCGCGTGATTTTAAATCTGCAAAGGATAAATCGTGAACCAGCCTGTTAACGGCATCGCAATAAATATCCACCGCGTTCAAAAACCATCTTTCCTTCTGGTATTTGTAGTAAAGCTTGTCTGCCTGGGCGAGATGTTCGCGCATCGCGCGCATTTTTTGGGCGAATGATTTTATGTTCGCGAACAAATTTTTATCTTCCAGATCCCGGAATATTTCATGCCGATATTTGATCGCGTCGATATCGTTCAAGGAAATGTAAAAAAACGGTTTTAAATTATATTCCTGCCTCCCGGCTGTGACGGCGTCTATAATCTGATCAAGATTTAAATCAACAAAGAAGGTGGGCGCTTCAAGGATTTCTTTTTTCATGCTGTCTTCAGTTCTCTTAAATAGTATGCTCTGGAAAGTCATGGGGGGGGAAACCTCTTTCAACTTGAAATTGGAAAGTAAACAACCTGGCAAAACAAAAACTCCTACTGAAAGAGCAGGAGTCATCAACCGCTGACAGCGATATTCCCAGGCGAACTCCATCACCTATTTATTTTACTTATAGCATAGTTCAGGTGAACGGTCAATCACCAACCCGCCAAAGGAAAACAACCATAAAAGCGGCTAAAAATAATGCGAACTACTTTTCACTCTTAAAGCGGGACAACGAAAACCCCCTGGCCACCGTAAACAGAAGAGGTGCTCCCGGCAGGCGTCTTCATTGCCGAATCGGGCCTGAAATTCAAACAGGCTGATTTGTTCCTGTTTAGCCATTTTGCTCCCTCCGCCTAGATTTGTTTAATTAACCATATTTTGGCTTATCTGAGCTAAGGCAAGAGCCATTTCAAATAATAAATTGGCAAGTAATAATGTTGGGGTCTGCCTAGGCAGGCCCCAACCTTTTCTTGGCCAGCATAATCAATGGAATCGCCGTAAGCTGGGCCACCACCGATATCGCAACAACGGAAGGAATAGAGATGTCATAAAGTATACCCATCGCTGCGCTGCCCAGAAACCAAAAGGACCCGTATGCGCTGTTAAAAATACCGTACGCCGTGCCCCGCCTGTCGGCGGGAACCATCTCGGCAACGGCCGCCCGCATGATTGACTCCTGGGTCCCCATCCCTATCCCCCAGAAAATCATGCCCGCAAGGGCAAAAGAGAGGTTTCCGCCGAGAAATACCAGAGGCGCGAAAAGCGCGGAAAGCAATGCGGAGACAGCTATTACAGACATGCCAACACGGTCAAACAAGCGCCCGAAGAGAAGTGCCGCCAGGGCATCCACCCCCATAGCCACGGAGTAAAACACCGGGATCAGGCTGTCCGGAACAACAGCGGCCTTACTGAAGTGATAGGCGACAAGCGGAAAGTCCACGTACCCAACCGCAATGAGCACCACGGAGGCAAGGTAAAGCCAAAAGGTTCGCTGCAGCCCCACGGTCTCCAGTTTTTGTGAACTTTTTTCAAATTCCTGGGTCTGGGGATAAAGAAAGCGGGCGGCCAGGAGCACGGCCATTGCCAGAAGGGCCGGTACGAGTAAAACACCAAATCCAACCCTATAGTCTGCCTTTATGTATAAAACAGCGGCCACCAGGAGGGGACCCAGTGTTGCCCCCGCCTGGTCCATGGCCTCGTGCAGGCCAAACCCCCAGCCCCGACCAATTTGCTTGGTGGCATGGGAGAGCATTACGTCGCGGGGAGGATTGCGGAAAGCTTTACCCATCCGTTCAGCAATGATCAAAAGGGCGGCCACTTCCCAGCGCCCGGCCAGGGCCAATAGCGGGACGGCCAGCAAGTTCATGACATAACCAAAAATCGTTATCGTCCAATACTTCCCGGTACGGTCACTGATATACCCGGAAAAAAGGCGCAGCGCGTAACCAATCCATTCCCCCAGTCCAGCTACAATTCCTACCGTGGCACCAGTCGCGCCCAAGAGGGCAAGGAAGGGGCCGGTGATACTGCGGGCCCCTTCGTAGGTCATATCCGCAAAAAGGCTTAGTATACCCAGTAAAATAACGAAATACATCGCCCGCTTGGAAATATCCCGTGGCTGTCCCGTGACCATAAAGTATAGGCCTCCTTTGATAGTACGCATAAGTTTACGCAGGTACGTAAGCCCCGTCGGACCATTTATTTTACCACCTGCGCTCTTCCCCGGCCGTCAAGGATTCCCTTCGGCGCCGACCAAAAGACTTTCAGGACTCACCAACGAACATGTTAAACTTTTTTTCGCCCTTTTTCCGCCCCAGAGGATCTTTTTCCCGTTTCCCGCTCCTTCTTCTCCCCCATTGCGCTCCCCCCTTGAAATAATCTTATCGGCAGTTTCTTACACGCAGTTCAAATAAACCAACGCCCCCACCAGCAGCAAAAGCATGTAGGCCAGGTACTGGTTGATGCGCCCGGACTGGATCCAGAGTAAAAGTTCGCCGGCTTTCAATATTATTCCTACCAGCGGCCGGTAAAGATGCATTTCGAAAAAGGGCCGGATTCTGCGCTGGTAGTTCGTGGCCAGGCGAAACTTATCCAGGGAAAAGTAGCGGCTGACCACGTTCACCTCCGGACGGTAGATGCTCCCGAACAACACCAGCACCGGGTTGGAATAGGCCGTGGCGCTGTATTGATTGCGGGAGGTATATTTTTCCATGGCGCCCGCCCAGACCGGACCCCGGTCGATCTGTGTTCTCCCGCCGAACAGGCGGGCGAGGAACGCGCCGAAAAGCATGGCCGCCGGCAGGGCGAAAATCAGGTAAGTGGGCGCGATACTGGAAAAATCGGGATCGGCGGGGACCACCACCGCGCCCGGGGCGGGTAAAATACCCCGCAAAAAATTGCCCCCCAGCAACACCAGCACCTTAAAATTCTCCGGCTGCGCAAAAACGGCGGGAACCATCGCCCCGGCCACGCTTATGTGCGCCAAAACGGCCGCCGCCCGGTCGATTACCGGGATAACCACCGTGGGCAGAACGCCCAGGAGCAGACAAAGGGCGGCCAAAAGACCCATCCCCAGCCGCATGGAAAAGGGCGCCTCCGCGGCCCTTTGCGCTTTTTCCGAGCGCGCCCGGCCCAAAAAAGCAATCCCGCAGGCCTTCACGAAACAGGTGATGGCCAGGGCCGCCGTCAGGGCCAGGGCCACCCCGCCCCCGATCAGGACGACCTTGGGCAGGACAACCGGCAGTTGCCTGCTCATAAGCAGCGCCTGCAGGGTCAGCCACTCACTGACAAACCCGTTAAACGGGGGCAGGGCCGCAATGGAAAGGGAACCCACCAGGAAAAACAGGGCACTCACCGGCATGGTCTTGATTAAGCCGCCCAGCCTGTCCATGTTCCGCTCCCCGGCGGCGTAATCCACCGCCCCCGCGCCGAGGAAAAGCAGCGCTTTATAAACGGAATGGTTTAAGGTGTGATAAAGGGCGGTCAGGGCGGTCAGGGCGCCAAGGGTAAAAAGCCCGTAGCCGTCGTAAACCAGCGCAGCGCCCAGCCCCAGAACGATCAGGCCCATATTTTCCACGCTGCTGTAGGCCAGCATGCGCTTTAAATCCTGTTCCATCAAAGCGTAGAGGATGCCTAAAAGGGCCGTCAGGGCGCCCGCGCTCACCATCGTCAGGCCCCACCAGGCAGGACCCGTGCCGAGGAGATCGAGGACGACCCGGGCCAGGCCGTAAATGCCCATGTTCAGAATGACCCCGGAAAGCAAGGCGGAAACGCTTCCCGGAGCGGCCGGGTGCGCCAGCGGCAGCCAGACATGCAGGGGGACAAGGCCCGCCTTAACCCCGAACCCGGCCAGAGCCAGGATGAAAACGGCGTCTTTCACCCCTGCGGGAAGCGACGACGATGCTTGACGGATGCCTGCAAAATCAAGGTGGCCGGTGGAATTGGCCAGCAAAATGAAGGCCGCCATCACCATCAAAGTGCCCGCTTCGCTCATCACCACCATGACCAGGCCGGCCCTGACCACCAGCGGTTTTTCAAATTCAAAGTTGACCAGCAAATAAGCAACGGCGGCTGTCACTTCCCAGGCAATTAAAAAGCCGACCAGGTCCCCCGCCAGGAAAGTAAAAACCAGACCCAGAAACATCAGGTTGGCCAGGGCGCCAAAAATACGCAAGTCACGCCGCCCGGCGTATTTTTGCAAGTAACCGAAAGAAAAAAGACTGACCGGAAACCAGACCAGCGCCGTAATTAAAATCAAGAGAAAGGAAAGGTGGTCGGGCGCCAGCCTTAAAACACCAAACGGGAAAAGACGGGTCACGGCCAAAACCGGCAATCTTTCGCCGGCCAGGAAAATCCCCGCGCCCAGCAGCCCGCCTAAAGACGCCAACACGGCAGCGGTCATCGAAACGGAGATAGCGGTCTGCGGTTTCCGGCAAAAAGGCATGGCCAGAATACCCAGAACGGCGGCGGCAACTGCGACAAGAAGAAAGTTCTCGCCCGGCATTGAAAAAAACCTCCTTAAGAGCAGGGATTAGGGGTTAGGGATCAGGGTAAAACTTTTTAATTGAGGGGACACCATACTAAAATATTTCCTTATAGTTTTTTAAAGGTTAGACCTCCAGGCCACTTTCGCGGCGCCAATATCAGTCATCAGTCGTCAGAGGTAAGACGTCGGAAGACTGCCTTTGAAATAAGATTATGTTTTGTGCTTCGTTTCTGACGTCTGACGACCGGCGTCCGACGACTGAATGCGCAGGTGAGAGCAGCGAACCGGCAGCGCGACTGAGAAGTGAGATGTGAGAAGTTGGAAGTGGGAATTTTAAAATCTCACCTCTCACCTCTCACCTCTCACCTCTCAATTGCCCGGCCGACGGCCAGGAGCAGGCCGTGCAAAAGGGTCAGCGGTCCGGGCGGACACCCCGGAATGACCAGGTCGACCGGCAGCAAATCCTCCAGCCGGTGCGCGCAGGCATAATTTGTTCCGGCCGGCCCCCCGCCGGCGGCGCACGCTCCGGCGGCAATCACCAGCCTGGGCGCAGGTATGGCCTGGTACGTTTTCAGGAGCGCTTCCTCCATGTTTTTCGTGACCGGGCCGCTGATCAGGAGCGCGTCGGCGTGGCGGGGCGAGTTGACAAAGAAAAAACCCAGCCGGTGCAAATCATAATAAGGATTACTCAAAGCGTGGATTTCCGACAGGCACGCCTCGCAGGAACCGGCGTCCACGTGCCGTATGTGCAGCGAGCGCCGGAAAAGACGCCTGGCCGCGGCCGCTTTCCGGGCTTTCCCCGCCTCCTGTGTCACTTTGCCCCCGTCCCCATTCCGTAAGCAGGCCAGCTCAAAGATATTTTCCGGACGGATTATTTTTTCCGGGCAGGCCTGCGCGCACCGCAGGCAAAACAGGCACTTCCCGTAATCAATCGCCGGTGCACCCGGGCAACCGGACGTTTTTTTCACGGCACCGGGAAAACATATTTCCACGCATTTGTTGCAACTGGATGAACAGATCCCTTCAACTACAACGGGGGCGGCGCCAAAAGCCCCGGGAAGTTCTTCCCGGCGGAAGGGATACCGGGTAGTGACCACCCCGGTGGCAAGTCCTTTCCAAACCCAGTTCGCCATCTTTTCTCCCTCCTAGCGATCACATTCCGCAGGCGAAAGGCCAAAGCTGGCCAGAATTATGGGAAAGTCCTGGAAGGCGCATCCTTCCGTACCGACGGGATAGGCGTGCCAGTTCACCAGGGACGGCGGGCGCACCCGCCAGCGCCGGAGCAGGCCGTCTTCACCCGTGAACACCCAGTGCAGGGTGCCGCCCCGCGGCCCTTCGCTGTAACCGCAAGCGCTCCCTCCGGCGGGGAGTTCCGGCCGGGAGTTGTTGGCCAGGGCGCCGGCAGGGAGTTCCGGTAAAAGTTGTTCAACAATCGCCAGGGATTGCTCGACTTCGGCCTGCCGCACCTTCATCCTGGCCAGACAATCGCCTTCTGCGCAAACCGGCACCGCAAACTGTACTCTGCTGTAGGCGGCATAAGGGTGATCCCGCCGGAAGTCCCTGTCCATTCCGGAGGCCCTGCCTACGGGTCCGGTGGCGCTCAAATCCCCGGCCGTTGCCGGAGCAACCACGCCGATTCCCTCCAGGCGGTCTAAAAAGCTGTCGGTGGCCAGCAGCATCTTCAGCCAGGCTTGAAAATCGCGCCCGGCTTCTTTCAGGGTTTTCCGGAGCAGCCCGATCTTTTCCTGGTCCAGATCCACCCTGACGCCACCGGGGCAGTTCACCCCCATCAGGTAGCGGTGACCGGTGAGGCGGGCGTTTAAACGCAGGAGTTTTTCCTTTAAAATGTAACCCTGCGCAGTGCCCACAGCCAGCGAAGTGGATTCACAGAGATCGGCAATACTGCCGACATGGTTATAAATTCGTTCCAGTTCGGCAAAAACGGTCCGCAAATACAGGGCCCGCTCCGGTATTTCCAGCCCGGCAAGACTCTCTACAGCCTGGCAAAAAGCCAGCGATTCCGCCACGCCCGTCGCCCCTGAAATCCGTTCGGCCAGCAAGACCACCTGCTCCGGGGGCAGATTTTCGGCTGCCTTTTCAAAACCACGGTGCTTGTAAAACAGGCGGGGGCTCACCCAAAGGGTTTCTTCGCCAATGGAACTTAAAGTAAAGTGAACTGCCTCGGCCACTCCGGAATAAACCGGCCCCAAAGGCATCTCGAAAACGCCTTCGCCTTCCACCATACCGGCGGACGTTTTAGCGGCAGACCGGTTTTCCGGCAGGCTGGCGGTGTTTTCATTCGGTCTGTTTTTTCTGAGCGGAAAAAGACCCTGACCGCTCCCTTCCCGGAAGATAAACCCGCCCAGCATGGGGTGACCGGCCGGCCTGACGCCAAACAGCTCAAAAATCTCCCGTTCAAACCAGTCGGCCGCGTGGATGTGCGGGCTGACCGCCGGATAGACGGGTTTTTGGCCGTCCACCCGCGCCCACAGGGTGACGAACCCGCCGCGCCCGGCATTCAAGTCAAAGGTATAATAAACGCGGTAATTTCCCGGTTGCGAATAATCTTCCAGCGCAAAGGCGTCCAGCAAAAAGGCGGCACAATGATCTTTCAGCCAAACGCAGGCGTCGGCAAGACCGCTGGCCTTTACTTCGGCTACCTGGTGGTCCGGCGCCACCGCACTTTTTCCCGCCAGCTTCGCGCCCAGGATTTCGGAAAATCGATCCAACCCCATTCTTTTCACCTCCCCAAAAAAACGGCAACCGCGGAGTCCAGCAGCCGGGCGAAGGGCCAGGGGGTAAACAAGCCCGGGCCGATGACGAAGATCAGGCTGACCGCCATGGCCCACGCCGTCCACCGGCTGATTTTGGCTTCCGGCGGCGGTTCGGCCGGCCGGCTGAAGAGCATCGGATTGACGCTGCGCAAAAAGCCGAAGAAAATCACCGCGACTATCACCAGCAAAAAGACGGCGGCCGGGGGGAAAGTGCGGAAACCGGCCATCAGGATGGAAAACTTGCTGACGAAGATGCCGGACGGCGGCAGGCCGGTGACCGCCAGAACCCCGGCAAGAAAAGCAGCCCCCGTGAAGGGGAGGTTTTTCAGCAGCCCGGAAACGCCGGTTATTTCCCGGGTCCTGTATTTTAAGGAAATGTTCCCGGCAGCATAAAACAACAAGGACTTGGTCAACGCGTGGCTGAAAATATGCAGCAGCACCCCGTAAATAGCCAGCGGGGTGCCGAAACCGGTGCCGATCCCGGCGATGCCCATGTGCTCCACGGTGGAATAGGCCAGCAGGCGCTTGTAATCGCGCTGCTGTAAAATAAAAGCCGCGGCCACCACAATCGAGAGCAGGCCGAACAAAAGCATAAACTTCTGGGCCAGCGGCCCCAGCGTGGCCAGGACGAGGAAATAAAAGCGCAGCACCACGTAAAAAGAGACGCTGGTTTTGGCGCCCGAAAGCAGCGCGGAAACCGGCGAAGGGGCTTCGCCGTGGGCGTCGGGAAGCCAGGTGTGCATGGGCGCCAGGCCCGCCTTGGTGCCGTAGCCGATCAGGACCAGGAGCAGCACCAGCTTCATCACCCGCGGGTCGAACCCGCCGGCCAGCCGGGATAAAGCGGGCCAGTCCAGGCCGGCGTAAGGAACGGATCCGTGCGCCGCGGCGTAATAAAGCAAAACCGTTCCCCACAAACCAAGGACGGCGCCGGCGGTGGAAATAATCAGGTATTTCCACGCCGCCTCGACGGCGCGGGCATTGTTTTCGTAACCCACCAGGAGCACCGAAGCCAGCGTCGTCAACTCCAGGGCAATCCAGACCAGGCCCAGGTTGCTCAAAAGAGGGGTGAGCAGCAGGGCAAAGGCAAACAGGTTAAACTGGCCGTAATACCGGCGCAGGTCCCGGGCGCGCCCCGCCGCCCCGCCGCTGGCAGCTTTCAGGTAGCCGGCGGAATAAAAAGCGGCGGTGCAGGTAACCAGGGACAGGGTGAGCAGCATGAAGGCGCTTACCGCGTCGGCGTAAAACCAACCGGCGGCCGAAACCCCCGCGGCGGCCACCCGCTGTGCCAGCAGGCCGCAAAAGGCCAGCGTCAAAAGCTGGGCCGCCGCCGTCAGCGGCCCGGCAAAATTGGGCGCCAGCAGGGATAATCCGGCCGTCACCAGGGGAGTAACCAGGATCATCGCGGGAATTGACATCGGGCATCTACTCCTTTAACTGGCATAATTCGTGAACGGCGGTGGATTCCGTTTGCCGGTGCACGCGCATGACCAATACCCCCATCAGGAGCGCCCCCACCAGCAGATCGAAGAACAGGCCGAACTCGGCGATTAACGGGAGACCGAACGCCGTAGGGACGGCCGCGAGCAAAACGCCGTTTTCAGCCACCAGGAGCCCCGTCACCTGGGGAACGGCTTCTTTTCTGCTCACCATGACATACAGGCCGATCAGGGTTACCGCCGTACCCAGGGGAAGAAGCAATTTCGTTAAGACATCGCCCGGAAAAACCACCGCCTTGCTGGCAAAAAAGGCCAGGGCGGCCAGCAGGCCGCTGATGAAAAGCGAACCCGGAATATTCACCACGAATTCGATCTCCCTTTTCTCCAGGATGGTGTCGTGAATGACCCACCCCAGCAGGTAAGGAATGAGCAGCGTTTTGACCAGCAAAGTCAGGGCGGCTACCAGGTACAGGTGCGCGGAACCGGTTAAAAATCCCACCAGCGCGGCCAAAACGGCCAGCAAAAAAGACTGCCCGGCGTAAAGGCGAATACACCCGCGCATCTGGCGCGCCGTCAGGATGGCCAGGGCGGCCAGCAGGAACAGCGCCCCGCAAACCCCCAAAACCCTTAAAAATACGGGATCAACCACTCTTTCCCGAACCTCCTTTAACCGATCAGGGATGAAGTTTGACAGGCACAAAGGCACAGAGAAATCTTTTAAATTCCAATGAAAAAAGTGACAATTCCCAGCAAGGAGATGACCAGGGCCGCCCCCAGGAATTCCGCCACCCGGAACAGCCGGAGCTTGGCAAAGGTGGACTCGATGACAACAATTAAAACGGCCGCCACGAGCATTTTCAGCATCAGAGCCGGGACGGCCAGCAGCACGTCGCGCGCGCCCGTGGAGGCGGCCAGCCCCCAGGGGGTCACCAGCACGTTTAAAAAAATGCAAAGCAGCACGAACAACTTCATGTAGCCGCCCCACTTGACCAGCGCCAGGCTTTTCCCGGAATACTCGATGGTTTTCGATTCGTCGATCATGGCCAGCTCAAAGTGGGCATCCGGATTGTCCACGGGAATCCGCCCGGCCTCGGCCAGAATAACCATCAAAAAGGCAATCATCACCAGCAGGTGCGATGGGTAGATGACCGCCTTCTCCCCCGTATACCAGGCGTGGTTCACGATATAAGGAATGGTGGCGCCGGCCACCAGGGAAACGGTGAAGAAAACACACATCAGGACGGGCTCGGCCAGGAAAGCAACCATCCTGGTCCGGCTGCTGCCCATGGCGCCGTACGGGCTGGCAGTGTCGATGGCGGCCAGGGCGGCGAAGAAACCGCCCAGGGAAAGGATGAAGCCGCCGCCCAGCATATCCCCCAGAAAAGCCCAGAATAAAGGATAGCCGGTAATTACGGGAATGAGCAGGGTAACCACGAGGGGAGCGGCAAAAACAACGAGGGGCGTTACCCTGAAAACCCACGAAGCGTCTTCCGAAATCACTTCGTCTTTTCGAAACAACTTATAAAGATCGAAGTATGGCTGCCAGATGCCCGGCCCGCGCCGGGACTGCACGAGCGCTTTCAGCCTGCTGATCACCCCCTTGAGCAAAGGGGAGCAGAGCAAGACGATGAGCACTTCCAGGAGATTTAAAAACAGGCGGGTTAAAATCGGCAATCACCTCCGGAACAGAATGAAAAATTTAACCCAAAACGGTTTCGGTGCGCCTGTCTTACCACCCCTCTCCATTGAACGGCTTTTTTCAAAACCAAAACGGCAAAAAAATAACTCCTACGTGAGCAAGAACCCACTATAGGAGTTATTAGCTTGACGCAAAAGGCGAACTCCATCGCCGGGATCGGAACCCGGTAAAATTATATTAAAGGCATCCTCTCCTGTCAACTATTTTTTTCTGGCCTATTTTTTACAACCCTGGAGTTAATTTATGCTCATGTCACCATTTTAAAGGTTGTGATATCTGTTTGTCCCGGCAAGCAACTCCGTAATTTATTGAAGATGGTCGTCGCTTTTTGAAAGGATTTTTCAAGTTGAGGGCGAAATCTCTCCCGGTGGCTACACAATTTATTAAAGTAGCGGGTGAACCCGGTTTGCGCAAAATAACGGCCGGAATACTGGGCGGATGCTTAATCGCCGCTCTTCTCCTGGCCTTCGCCAGGTACAAAATAAACAATCTTTTCTGGGCGCCGTATGAAAACGAAGCGGCTGTTTTACTCTATCACCAGATCGACCCGGCGCCCGACGGAGGGTACGCAATTACCCCCCGGTTATTCAAAGAACACCTCGACGCCCTTTTGCAAAACGGCTACCACGTAATTTCCACCGAGGAGTTAACCGGTTTCTTAGAAGGAAAAACTCCTTTGCCGGAAAAGGCGGTGGCGATCACGTTTGACGACGGATACCGTTCGTTTTACCGTTATGCTTATCCGGAACTGAAAGCACGCGGGATGCCGGCCGCCAACTTTATCATCACTTCCTGGGCGGGTAAAAAGATCGGCGGTTTAGAACATCTCACCTGGGACGAGATGCGGGAAATGCAGGCAAACGGAATGAGTTTTTACGTCCACACAGACCACAGCCACTATTGTGCGCCCACGACCGCGGAAGGGAACTCTAAACCCGTCCTGGCCCACCGGATCTGGCTCCCCAGGAAAAATCGCCTGGAAACGGAGGAAGAGTACCGGCAAAGGGTGGTCGGCGACCTGGCCGCCGCCCGAAATACCCTGGAAATGAAGCTGCACCGGCCGGTCGTGCAAATTGCCTGGCCGTACGGGGAGCACAGCGCACCGCTTATCGAAACAGCCCAGGCGCTCGGTTACCGGTTTTGCTACACCACCCGAAACGCCATGGTCACGGCAAAAACCGAACCTTTCGCCATTCCGCGCTTGAGCGTCGGAAATGCCGGCATAACCCCGGAAGATCTCGTCTGGAGGATTCAATACGCCGCTTTCAAAGAAAAACTGCTCACCAGGCCCGGCCTGCGCTTTTTGGATAATCTTTACAACCGTTTCAAGAGGGCAGCGCTCAAGCTTAACCGAAGGCTGAACAACGATTAACCGTTCGTTCCTATTGGAGAAATGCCGTCTGAGAAAATCTTGAGGGGCAGGCTTTTTTCCGGAACATCCTTGACAACCGGCAACTCTCCTGGTAATATGCACACGCAGGAGGGTTGCGCAACCATGGGAAAACCCGATGAATCCGAATCTAAAGTGAACAATTCATCAACAAAGGGAGATCGCCTGCACATCCGGGAGCACCTGGCTAACGAACGAACTTTTCTGTCCTGGATCAGGACAAGCATCGCCATTCTGGCCTTCGGCTTTATCATGGAAAAGTTTAGCTTATATATGCGGTTATATCTGACCGAGTTAACGATGATCGCGCCGGTGAAAAAACCGGGGCCGGAAACCCACACCGGTTTTTTCGGCATCCTTTTTATCATCATTTCCGCCTTAATCATTATTCTGGCCACGGTGCGTTTCAAGGTAATCCAAAAGCAAATCGACGCGCGCGCCTACCGGCCCTCGGCCACTCTTGACCTGTTGCTGGCTGCTACGATTTTGTTTGTGGCGATTATTATGGCTTTCTATTTACTCCGGTCGGTTTAAGTTCGTAACTACTCAAGCACAAAGCTCACCTCCCCAAAAGAACAAAGCAAGGAAACCAGCTCTGGAACTATTTTGAACGTCGTCCCAGGCTTGCCAAGGCAACAAAACAGACAGCCTCACACCCGTAAGCAGTTACTTAATATTGTGGTTAATCCGTAGGAGTTCCCCATGAGAACATTCGTTCTCTCCATTAATAATGAAAATGAGGCTAAAAGCGCAGGCATATTTCCCTTTGTGCCCTTGTGCCTGTTGCCTCTGTGCCTCTATTTTCTGAGGAGTGAAATGGCTACTTCAAAAATCCACCGGCCAATTTCAATCAGCGGTTTTCTTTACCCGGCGCTCCTCTTTCTGGGGGCCGGCGCAATCGTCGTCCATTTCGCCGAGGGAAAGCAAGTCTGGCAGCTCCTTCGCCAGAGCAACTGGTGGTGGATTGCCCTGGCCGCGCTCTGGCAATTGCTGTTGCTCCTTAACCAGAGCGCCCTGTACGGTGCCGCCTACCGCCTGACCGGGTTGCCCGAAGCAACCGGACGCCTTTTTCTCCTGGTGCTGGCAGCCTCTTTCACCGCCGCGGCCGTTCCGGGGGGAGCTTTCTCGGGGGCCGGGCTGATGGTTTACGACGCCGCGCGCCGGGGGCTGGATACGGCGCGGGCTATGCTGGCTAACGTAGTTTTCTTTTTGCTGGACTACCTGGCCTTTCTCCTTATTTTAGCCCTGGCGCTTTTCTACCTGTTTTTCCACGGCGCCCTGCAAGAATACCAGTTAATCGCGACCGGCATCTTAACCGCCCTGGTCCTGGCCGGCTTTCTGCTCCTGGCTTTCGGGAGCAGAAAGCCCGCCGCCGGAGCTTTTTCCGGCAATAAGCCAGACAAAATTGGCCAGCCTTTCCCGTTAGGGTCGCTGTTCAGGAAAAAATCCGCCTGGGCAGAAAGATTTGCCGGCCTCGCAGCGCAGCTGGCGGAAGCCGCAAGCGCCTTGCGCGCCGATAAACCGGGCCTTTTCCGGGCCGCTTTACACGCCCTGCTGATGGAATTAATCGGCCTTCTTCAACTGGAAGCGCTTTTCCTGGCTTTCGGGAGCCACCCGGCGCCAGGCCAGTTAATTGCCGGTTACGCCGTGGGGGTTCTTTTTATGATCGTTTCAATTACCCCTTCGGGGGTGGGGATCATGGAAGGAGCAATGGCGGCAGCGTACGTTTCCGTAGGAATTCCTTTAAGTAAAGCTACCCTGGTTACCTTTACCTACCGCGCTTTAAGTTTCTGGCTGCCGGTGTTCGCCGGTTTTTTCGTTATGCGCCGGGTGTTCAGGGAATAAATATAAAGATGGCCGGGCAACTGCCCGGGAAGAAAACGGGGGCGCCGGAATGAAGAGATTTCCCCTGCCCACGCATTATTTTTGTGCCGTTTTAATTGCCCTGAACGGAACGGTCAATATTTTGTCCGCCTGGCTCATCCACCACCCGGCCAGGATCGCTTTGCTCAAAAAAATCCTCCCTATGGTCGTGATCCGGGGAAGCTGGCTTACTGCGGTAATGGCGGGGAGCGTGCAACTGTTCCTTTCCTATAGCCTGGGCCGGCGCAAGCTGCTGGCGTGGCGAATTGCCAGCATTGTCCTTCTGCTGGCCATCGCCACGAATCTGCTGCGCGGGGCCTTTCACCCCTGGCCGGGGTGGGTACCCGGCCGGAAGCCGGGGTCCCGGAAAAAATTTTAAACTTCTTTTATCACCATCTTAACCAGCTTTACTCGTTTAAAGGCCTGCGCCGGTTCAAAGAAAAATTCGGCCCGCGCTGGGAACCGCGCTACCTCATTTACACCAGCCCTCTCCTGCTGCCCAAAATAGCGATGGCCATCACGACGGCCAACGCCGGCGGCAACCTGTTTTCCGCCTACCTGGGGGCGTGGTGGGAAAAACGCCGTAAAAAATAACCGAAAGTGAATGCCTACTCGCCTGCAAACTGCCCGGGCCCGGTTTGTTTGGCGGCAGACAAGGTTTTAGTAATCCGGGCAGCGGCCGGGATGGCGCTCATTGCGGCAAGGACCTGAAAAACAAGGTGAAGGCAAAATAAACGGAATAATTACCTCTTTCCTGGGCAGGCTTTGTTTATTTCCTTGGTGCTGAAATACATCCGCAGGCCGTTTAAAATAGCCGTTGCTATTTTATCATAAAGCGTCGGATTTCTCAGTAAACCCTCTTCCACCCAGTTAGAGATGGTAACCGGCTTTATTTTTAAGCCGGGGGTATTTCCCAGAGCAGATAATTCGTAATCCGCCGAGATTTCCAAAACGTTGCGTTTGATCTTCCTGGCCAGCTCCTCAGCAATTATCTGGGCCAGGGGCAGGCTGTCCGGGTTGACGGGGTTAAAGCTAACGGCCAGCCCGCCGACCGAATCGTCTTCGTGATAATTAGTATGCAGACTGATGAAGAGGTGGGCTCTTTTCTTTTTAGCCAGGCCAAAACGTTCTTCCGGCGATACTTGCTGGTCACCCGTGCGCGTGAGAAAGACCTGCGCTCCCGCTTCGCCTAATTGTCCTTTTAAGCGTTCGGCCATGGCAAGGACAACATTTTTTTCGAGCAGATCCACAGGACCTTTTTTTCCCAAATCGCTGCCGCCGTGACCGGGCTCGAGGATAATTATCCGGCTGCCGAAAACTTCAGCCAGGGGCGAGCGATCAAAATTCAGATAAATCCGGGCAGGGATTCCTTCTTCGGGAATTATTTCGTAAGGCGCGCCGTGCGCAAGCGTAATCCGAACCGTCAGGCACGAGTTATTTCCTGCTTGAACGGCAATCTCTTCCACCAACCCGTCGTGGACGGCAATCGTTTCACAAGACATATTGGGCACGGCGGTATCAAGCAAAAGGGTAACTTCCTTTGGGCCGTTTTGAATTAATTGATACCGGCAGGGAAAAATTGATTCAATTACGATACACGATACTGAACGGTTACGAAGAGAATAGACTTTGCTCCAGATATTAGTCAGCCGGGCAACTTCCCAGTCGGCGCGTGCCTCCTTGCTCTTGATGACCACGATGGGCGTCTGCTGGTCGTCGTTCCCGAAAGGATTGTCGATTAAAGCCCGTTTAGCGACCTCCGCGCTCTGCAAGCTGGTTGCGGCTAATATATCCACGCATTTAATGTCGTTGACGTCCGCAATCACAGCTTCCCGGCCGCTAATTTTATTTATTGCCGAAACGATTTTTTCCGGTTCCCGCGGGCCTAAAATAATATGTTTCTCGTAAGGCCACATGGTGCCGGCGATATCGTCAATCAAAGCCAGTTTTCGGCCGGCAACGAGATAAAAATAACCTTTTCGGCCAATCAGCTTCCCGATCACTGCGGCCAGGCAGCCGAGCAAAATGCGCGGTAAACCAACTTCCTGAATCGCCAGCTGCATGGCCGGAGGCGTGGCCAGGCTCCCGTGCTTGGCGGGAAAACGGCTGATGAAACGCGCCCAAAACCCCGGCCGGATAGTTTCCGGTAAGATCGCCCGTCTTTGCGTAATGGCCATGACGCTTTCCGCAAGGGCAATGATATCCCCCGGCCCGGCGACGCCTGCAGTATACTGACAGGCGAAGTTAACAATGTCGTCTCCTTCTTTAAAAATATGGGTCCGGACGGGAACATTAAACCATTGCAAAAATATCACCTTTCAATACATAATAATCACCTTCATAATGTCCAAGTTAGTTATACTGCCCGGGAAAGCAAATTCCTGCTGCCGTTGGAAAAATATTTTCCATCAGGCAGCAACAAGACCGCCAGAAAATGTTTCATGCCCGGCGGGAGAATTCCCCCCGAAAAAAGATCATCCCGGGCAATAACCGTTTACCCGGGACCTCACCATGGGAGGATGGGTTTGACTCTAGAAACAATGCCGCTCCCTCAAAACGCTTTCCCCGATAAAGTCACCTTTTTGCCAAATATTTTCCGAGGCATTTTTACTTCTCCCGTTGCGGTACTCCTGTCTGCTTCTGCAAGCCGCCGCCGGCCTCCACCGGCTTCCTTTTCTTGCGCTTGCTCCTTACCCGCATAGTAATAAATCAGGCTGATTTCCGGAGCGGCCGTAATTGTTGCGCTGTCTAATTCATCCTCCGCTGGTTTTTGCCGGAAGGACCTCCACCAGTTAACTACTTTCTCCCGCCACGGAAGCAAATCCGGAGAAATTTTCCTTTTTTCCACTGCTACCGGCATTTCCACACTTCCCCCGCTAAGCGCCTTTCCCGGTACTCCACTATCCCATGCGACCATAGATTATTCTACCGGGAACGCCCGTCTAACACCTATCTAATGTAGACTTTACCGCGGTTTTGATCATCGAACAGGGGTAATCACGCGGCCGTCATCTTTCAAGATCAGGTAATAAAAATTGCCACTTTCCGGTTTTCGATAGGTAATCAACACTTCCTTGCCCTGACCGCGGGCAGAATCGATCAATTCAACCGGCAAGATCTGGTGTCCGTGCAGGGGATACGCATATTTTAAATTCCACTGGTCATTTTCGCGAAAGCCGACGAACACGATAAAATGATCCAACCCTTCAATCCGCCAGATACTGACCATTTCTTCGGAACCCCGCCCGTCCAGGTCGATATACCTGGTCTCCACGGGCAGCATTTTTAATTCCGCGGGAGGTTTCTGTCTTGCGGCCGGCAATCGCCACCAGAAAATACCCAGCAAAATCAGCACGGACGCAGCGATCCAGGCAATCCTCCCGAAGCTTTTCTTTCGCCAAACCGGGGTTTGGTCAGGAGCGTCGTTTGCAACCGGCAAAAAAGCTATTCTCTTCTGAACGCGCTGGCGCATCCTTTTGGAAAAATGCCAGCCGTTCATGATTGCCGACAAAGATTGGGGCAGCTCCTTTAAAATTTCCTCCGGATCTTTTTTTCGTTCAGTCATCATTATCATTGCCTTTAAGCCAGTATTTTTGCAATTGCTTCCGGGCTCTATACAGGCGCACCCGCGCGGCAGTTTGGGATATGCCCAAAACCCGGGCTATTTCTTTAACGCTTAACTGATGATAATAATAGAGCAGTAAAATCTCGCGCAAATTCAAAGGCAGGCGCAAAATACAGGCCCACAATTCCTGG